>JAGXLV010000047.1 GCA_018334495.1 Oleiphilaceae bacterium | reverse complement strand
GCCGAAGCAAAATCTACGAAAAATACGCGGAGGTCATCGAGTCTCTGTATACCTGAGCAGCCGAACCTCTCAGTGGCGTCATTACGAAGGGCTGGTGTTATGGTCGCCTTTTGCTCTTACAGGAGCGATTTTATTCAAAGTCCGGGTTTTCTTTACTGAGAATCAGGAGAGGTTAAATCACCGTCCGGGATTAGAGGACCACTAAATCCGTATCTTTGAGGCTTTCGTAATCTTTCAGGACAGAAGTTGAGAATCAGTAGCCAACTATGAGAGATCCAGCGTCGGATAAACCTGAGGAAATCGAGGCTCCGGAAGCGAAAACTGATATGAGCAACGCGGAAAAGCTTTTTGTCGTCGGCGGTTTCCGGATAATCCAGAGGTTACTGCTAATTCTGACCGCGTTGCTCGCGCTCTTTGCTGCCGGTATTGAAATCGTCAGCGTCTATGAGAGAGGAACCGTTGAGCTGGCAGATATTCTGTTGATGTTTCTGTATACCGAGGTCATTGCAATGGTCGCGGTTTTTTACACGGGGAAGGGCTCGCCATTTATCTATCCCATTTTTATTGCCGTCACCGCTTTGTCTCGACTGATTGTGTTGCAGGGCAAAGAGATGGATCCTGTGAACATACTTTACGAAGCCGGGGCCATCGTTCTGCTCGCCATCGCTGCAATGCTTATTCTGCGGACCCCCAGGCCTTGAGGAGTTCGGGAAACCTTCCGGAGTACGGTCAGGTTGATCTTACGTAGCATCTCTGGCATCGGGTAAAAGATGGTTTCTTCCCCCAAGCCACACAAGTTCGCCCTTGGCACAATCCGCTGGCTCGACGAAAATGTCAGGGCGTTTTAGGCTAAATCAGCGACTCATTCATGAGTCGCTTGGTCTTGTGAATCCAAACGTCAGAGCAGGAATTCGAAAACATGCGGCTTGGCAAGGAGTGGCGAATCAACCTTTGCGCCATCTGACAAGCCGTTTTTGGAACTCTCCATCAGGCAAGCGTGCGCTGGCATTGAGCATCCAAGCCAGAGCACTCGCGAGTTCAGCTGCAGACGATGGTGGTTCAAAAGTTATCGAGTTCCAGGCTTATAAAACATCCTGTCTGGAGTAACGCTTTGATCCGGGGGTGAGCGCAGGTAACGTTGTCCTGATAAAATAAGTGACACGCAACGTGAAGCAGGTGGAACCATCCGGTGAAAATCAATCCATTACCCCCGCTCAACAGTCTGGTGGCTTTTGAGGCCGCTGCGCGTCATTTGAGTTTTACGTTGGCAGCCGAGGAATTGAACGTGACCCAGGGCGCCATAAGTCGTCAGATACGCTGCCTTGAGGACTACTTGGGTAAGCCTCTGTTTACCCGGGCCACCCGCAAGGTCAACTTAACCATGGCGGGATTGCAGTATGCACAGGCAGTCCGGAATTCTCTGACAGATATCGCATCGGTGACGAGCGATATACGTTCGTGGCGCAGCATGCAGCAGGTTACAGTGGCAACATCGAGTGCCATGGCGTCGTTGTGGTTACTGCCGAAGATTGCCAGATTTCAGCAGGAGCATGAAAATATTGATTTGCGCATTGTCGCTCTTGAACAAATCCGCGATCTTGGTCGGGTGGAAGCTGATATCGCACTTTTCTATTGCCGCAAGCCGCCCGCCGCCATGCATGCCACAACCCTGTTTTACGAAGAGGTATTCCCCGTTTGCAGTCCGGACTATCTCGCTCGATATGGCCCCTTTGAAAGCCCGGAAGACTTCGCTGGTTGCACTCTGTTGTCGCTGGAGGAAGCGGATGTGGACTGGGTCAGTTGGAAGAACTGGTTTCGAGAAGTGGGCTGGGAAGTAGGGCCGCCCAAGCGGCGGCTGAACATTAACAGCTACTCAATGCTGGTTCAGGCTGCAATTATGGGGCAGGGCATGGCGCTCGGTTGGGGACAATTAGTTGATGACTACCTGGCGAACGGACAACTTGTTCGTCCTGCCTCCACAGTATTGCGCACAGAGGCTCGGTTCTGTCTGCTGGAGAAGGGCGAAGCTCCCTCGCGACACGCCAGTGTGCGTGCTTTTCGGGAGTGGCTTCTCAAAACAGTACCCCGTGAAGTGGGGGATCTTGGACTGACCTGACAGTGCTGTCTGGGACTCTTCGGTAATCTCTCTGACAGCATACAGTACGGCGAGTTTCCTGAATCTCGCCGTACTGTATGCTTCGCTTAGGCCGGCATTGGCTTGAGCGGTTCACTTCTCTCGTCAGAATCTGAGGGCTCGGCAGGTTCTGAACCCGCGCTCTCGAAGTCCAGGTCCACATTGCTGGGTCGTGCCTGCACTGGGAGCATGGCAGCCGCCATGGGCTCCCGCCGCAAGGTGCGGTAAAGACTGACAGTCATCAGCAAGATGAAGATGGCAATGGGCAGGCCCGCAATTATGGAGGCCGTCTGAATGGTCTTCAGGCCTCCTGCATAGAGCAGGGCACCCGCAATACAGGCTATTACGATGCCCCAGAGCACTCGGATACCCTGAGGCGGTTCGGTGCTTCCACCACTGTCGAGTATGCACAGTACAAGTGTGCCTGAGTCTGCCGAGGTGATGAAATAAGTTGCGAGCAAGAGGATGGCAAGAATCGAAAGCACACTCCCCAAGCCGCCCGGATCCAAGCCTTCAAACATAGCGAATAAAGCTGAGGTGGTATCCGCTTGAGTGGCCTGGAGTACGGGACCACCGGCAAAGGGCGTCTCCGCAACGCTGACGTCTGCCGCGACAGCCTCATCATAAGCTGCTCGGGCCTGCATTTCCTGAAACAGGGCACTGCCGCCGAATACGGACATCCAGACGCACGTCACCAGAGTCGGAACAATCAGTGCTCCGCCGATCATTTCCCGGATTGTGCGTCCGCGCGATATACGTGCGATAAACATTCCGACGAACGGTGCCCAGGTCATCCACCACGGCCAGTAAAATGCAGTCCAGTAGTTCTGCCAGCCGGTGTCGGCCGTGGCATCGCTCCACAGACTCATGCTGACGATGTTATTGACATAATCGCCAGTGCTTTGCAGTAAAGTGTTAAGTATGTAGCGGGTTGGTCCTATGGCCAGAATAACCACCACGATAACCACGGACAGCAACATGTTCCATTCAGAGAGCAGACGTATGCCGCGACCCACACCCGATAAGGCTGACGCCACCGCCAACAGCATGATCAAAGCGATCATCCCGAGCTGTATGGTGATGTCGACGGGAAGTCCGAAAACGTGGTTAAGGCCGCTGTTCATTTGAATGACGCCCAGCCCCAGTGACTGGGATACTCCGAATGCCGTAATCCCAACAGTCAGTATATCCACGGTGTCGCCGATCGGACCATAAATCCGATTGCCGATGAATGGGTAGAGTATGGAGCGGAGTGTGAGCGGCAAACCTTTCCGGTAAGCGAAATAGGCCAATGATAAAGCAACGATAATAAAGGTCGCCCAGGGATGGAGGCCCCAATGGAAGAACGTCAGTCGCATGGCCGTTGTCGCGGATTCCGCGGTTAGATCGGCCGAAAAGGGATTCGCTGCATAATGGTACATGGGTTCGGCGACTGACCAGAAGATCAATCCAATGCCCATGCCTCCTGAAAACAGCATGCTCACCCAGGCAAGGTAGCTGAATTCGGGTTTTTCATCGTCTTTGCCGAGTCGAATATGACCAAACCGACTCACCATCAGGTAGAGAAGGAATCCAAGCACGCCTGTGACCAGTGCCAGATAAAACCACTTGAAATTGTTAAGGACACTGGTGGAAATCTCCTGAAAGATCACGCCAGCCTGCTCTGCCATCACTGCGCAGAAAATGACGAATCCAATTACCAGGATCTTTGAAGCAATGGTTACGGTTGGGTCGAGGCCCTTGAGCAGGCCGCTGTCTGAACGCATAGGTTTTTTCCTGAGGCTATTGTTTTTGTGCTTGTTCTAATCTGGACAAACTGCTTGTTTTCATGCTGGCAAGATTGACTTCTTGGCGAATCGCAAGCAACGCAGTTTTTTTCATAATTGCATGAGGTTTTGTAATCTATATTGACCGTAAGCATCCTATTAATACGATTATATGGGGCTTAATAATATTAATGCATGAGAAAATATCATGGTTTGATGCCAAAACATCGATTGTCTGAAAGACACCTCCGCGCACAGAATTCTCGCAATCCAGGCCGCTTTTCGTTCAAGGCCGAGGAAAACAAAAAGCATCACGAGCTAATTCCACAGCGAGGCCATCATGACAAATCCGAACCTGATCCCCACCCAGCAAATCGATCGGGTGCTTGCACCTATCGCCGATGCCAGCGGCATGCCGAACGCAGCGTACGTTAGCGAAGAATTTTTCAACCTGGAGCGTGACACGCTCATGGCAGGTACCTGGGTGTGTGTCGGGTTTGCCAGTGATCTGATCAAGGATGGTTACGTTAAGCCCGTGAACTTCATGGGCTTGCCGCTGCTGCTAATGCGAAACAAAACGGGCGAAACCCAGGTCTTTCACAATGTGTGCAGCCACCGTGGCATGCAATTGGTAGCGGAGGAAGGCGAGGTCCAGGGAGTTATTCGCTGTCCTTACCATTCATGGACGTACGACCTTGATGGCAATCTGAAAGGCACGCCCCACATCGGCGGCGTCGGCCAGCACAAAGTTGAAGGCTTCAGGTGTGAGAAGCACGGTCTCAAGCCATTGCGCAGTGCCATGTGGATGGACATGATTTTCGTCAATGCAGACAATCAGGCCGAGCCGTTCGCCGATCACGTGGCGCCGCTGGAAAACCGCTGGCGCGATTTTATTGGTGCTGATGGTTTTGATCTTTTGCGGCGGGTAAATATGGGCGGCAGCCTCGAAATCAGCGTCGACTGCAACTGGAAACTTGCGGTAGAAAATTATTGCGAGAGCTATCACCTGCCGTGGGTTCACCCCAGTTTGAACAGCTATTCGCGCCTGGAAGACCATTACAACATTCAGGCGGGCGAACATTGCTCCGGTCAGGGGAGCCTGGCGTATCGCCTGTCCAATGTGGCTGGCACACATTTGCCAAAGTTCCCGTCATGGCCCCAGGACAAGCTGGAGCATGCGGAATACATTTCGTTTTTCCCCAACGTGCTGCTCGGCATCCAGGCTGATCACGCCTTTGCCATGATGCTGGAGCCGGTCTCTGCAGGTAAAACTACCGAGCATTTGCGCGTCTATTACGTGGGTGATGAGGCGGCCGAAGATGCTTATGGCGCATGCCGCACCTCCACTCTGGAATCCTGGCGGGTCGTGTTTGGCGAAGATATCGGCGTGGTTGAGGGGATGCAGCGCGGTCGCCGGTCACCCGGCTTCCAGGGGGGTGTCTTCTCTCCGGTTCTCGACCACCCGACTCACTTTTTCCATCAGTGGGTAGCCCGTCGTGTTCGCAGCGACGCATCGACTGCATGAACGTCGGACCACGACCAAGGAGCGCGCCATGAGCAGCTTAGAACGTTATTACAATTACATTGATGGGTCGTGGACTGACAGCGAAACCTATCGCATGGTCGATGATCCGGCTACGGGCCAACCCTACGCAGAAATCGCGGATGCCAGTATTGGTGACGCGGACGCCGCCATGGCAGCGGCTCGCCGGTGTGTAGAATCCGGCGCTCTGACATCTGTGCGTCCGGCCCAGAGGGTCTCCTGGCTATTAGCCATCGCCCGGGAATTAAAGGCACTGACCGAAGAAGCCGCACTGGTACTGTGTCGGGAAAACGGCAAATCACTTGATGTCGCCCGCGGCGAGTTCGAGGAGTCCGCCCGCTATTTCGAGTATTACGCCGGCATGGCTGACAAGATTGAGGGCACATCGATCCCGCTGGGAAACGGCTACGTCGATTTCACCAGTTATGAGCCAATGGGTGTGTCGGTACAGATTGTGCCATGGAATTTTCCACCTTCGATCTGTGCACGTTCTCTGGCACCGGCGCTTGCCGCCGGCAATGCGGTGGTAGTCAAGTCCCCGGAAGTATCGCCCCTGGCCATGACGTTTTTGATGACGGCATGCGAGCGTGCCGGTCTTCCTCGTGGCGCAGTTAATTTACTCTGTGGCGAGGGGGCGGTGGTAGGTGCCCACCTGGTTGGGCATGCCGAAACCAACCAGATCGTGTTCACCGGTTCGGTCGCTACCGGGCAACGGATTTTGCGGGCTGCTGCCGAACGCGCCACACCCTGTGTCATGGAAATGGGCGGGAAGTCGGCGGCCATCGTTCACGCCGATGCGAACCTGGATCAGGTGATTGCCAGCGTTGAAGCAGGCATTTTTTTCAACGCGGGCCAAGTGTGCTCGGCCATGTCCCGTCTGCTTGTGCATCGGTCGCGGATGGAAGAGGTCTGCCAGCGGGTCACTGAATTAACGGAAAGTCTTTCCATCGGCGCGGGTATCACGAACCCGGGCCTGACGCCGCTGGTTTCGGAGGCGCAATTGACCCAAGTGGAGGCCATGTGTCGCCGAGCCGTTGTCGCGGGCGCGACCTGCATCACTGGTGGAGAACGGGTCTCCGGCACCTCTGGTTACTTCATGCAGCCCACCGTATTTACGGATGTTGCGGTGGGCAGTGAGATTTTCCAGCAGGAGGTTTTCGGACCCGTGTTGGTGATTCATGCCT
This sequence comes from Oleiphilaceae bacterium, assembly GCA_018334495.1. Classification (GTDB taxonomy): domain Bacteria; phylum Pseudomonadota; class Gammaproteobacteria; order Pseudomonadales; family Oleiphilaceae; genus Marinobacter. Next base: position 15,245 of record JAGXLV010000047.1, on the reverse strand, counting down.
TTGATTCTGAGGACGAGGCTGTAGCCCTGGCAAATGGCACAGTGTTCGGTTTGGTGGCCGGTGTTTTCGACCAGCATCTGGACCGCGCCCTGCGAACCGCTAGGCGACTTCGTGGCGGGCAGGTGTTTGTCAATGAATGGTTCGCTGGGGGCGTGGAAACCCCATTCGGAGGTGTAGGGCTTTCAGGCTATGGTCGCGAAAAAGGCCAGCAGGGGCTTTATGGTTATGTGCAGACAAAAAATATCGCCATCCGCATTGCTGGCGAATAAGGATCTCCTATGAAAACTTGGCTTTGTGTTGTTTGCGGTCTCATTTATGACGAAGCAAAAGGCTGGCCTAAAGACGGCATAGCTCCTGGCACCCGCTGGGAAGATGTGCCCGATGACTGGCTGTGTCCGGAATGTGGTGTTGGCAAAGCCGACTTTGAAATGCTGGAGATTACTTCTTATACGCCTGAAACGCCGGTAAGCCTTCTGGTGGCAGAGGCTGCAAGCGCCAACATTCCTTCGCAAGTGGTACCGGAAGGCCCGGTGGTGATTATTGGGAGCGGTCACGCGGGCTATGGTCTTGCCAAGGCATTGCGCGCCCTCAATGCCGATCGTGAAATTCATGTTTTTACCGCGGACGATGGCGGCCGTTATTCAAAGCCGGCACTGTCCAATGCCCTGGCAATGAAAAAAGATGCTCATACCCTGCTTGACGAGTCTGCATTGGCCATAGAGCAGCGCCTTGACATCAGGGTTCATGCCTTCTGTCCTGTGTTGTCTATTGACACCAGGCAGAAAACCCTTGTGACCCGCCTGGGTGACATGAGCTATGGACAGTTAATCCTGGCCACGGGTGCACGCCCGATTCGCATTGAATTTACCGGAGATCAGAGCGCCCTGCTTGCTGTTAACGATCGCCAGGATTATCAGCGGCTGCGGGCCAGGCTTGATTGCCTGGATGAGCCCGCCCAAGTCACCATTGTCGGCGATGGCCTCATTGGCTGCGAGTTTGCCAATGACCTTGCCCAGGCCGGTCACAAAGTGAATGTGGTAGGCCTGGCCGACCGGCCTTTGCCGAGATTGTTGCCGGTAGCCGGGAGCGAGGTGCTGCGCCGAGGACTCAGTGAGGTCGGCGTGCAGTGGTACCTCTCCCGCTCGTTGGCGGATGTAAAAAGCATGCCCGATGGCTCCTATCGCCTGACCCTGACCGATGGCACCACCCTCGACTCTGATTTGGTCATCAGTGCCGTGGGGCTCTTACCAGATCTCACTCTGGCGCAAGCGGCCGGTGTCAAATGCGGCCGTGGCATTCAGGTCAATGATTATCTGGCGACATCCATTCCGAACATCTACGCCATTGGCGATGCCGTGGAACTCAACGGCCAGCTGTTGCCATACCTGGCCCCGATTAATGCCGGTATCAAGGCCCTGGCTTTGACAATTGATGGCACACCCACCCCGGTTAACTACCCTGTGATGCCAGTACTGGTCAAGACACCGGCAGCACCGGTATGTGTCGTGGTTCCGCCCCCTGAAATCGCCGTCCAATGGCGCATTGACGAAACCGGGGATGGCGTGAGTGCAGCCTGTCATGACGATGAAGGTGTCATGGTTGGCTTTGCCCTTGTCGGCAAGGAGGCGATGACGAGTCGCAGTAAATGGATAAAAGCCTGTGGCAAAGCCACCGAGGAACTGGTATGACCGAGTCGATTATTCCCCGCGATGACAAATGCAACGGCTGGTATCACCTGCTTCCTGAGCCACCCAGGGCGGAACGGCTGAACCTTTGTAAAGACGTCGAATGGCTGGTTATCGGTGCCGGTTTTACGGGTCTCGCGGCCGCGCGACGCCTGGCGGAATTACGACCCGGCGAGAGAGTTGTGTTGCTGGATGCCTTGCGAGTGGGGCAGGGCGCTTCCGGCCGCAATACCGGATTCGTTATCGATTTACCCCACAAACGCGACTTGGAAGGCGATGACATTGCACGCAAACAAAAGCTTCTGGGCCTCAACCGGAATGCCATCAAGGATCTGGGGGCACTGGTTGAAAGCCACAACATTGATTGTGGTTGGTCCCTTGCCGGTAAGTACCAGGGCGCGGTGGGCGAACGCGGGCTCAAGTATTTGAGTGGCTACGAGAAACTTCTCAAGGAATTTGACTACCCCTACAAAAGGCTGGAACGGGAAGAGCTGCGCCCAATCCTCGGTACTTCGCATTATGCGGCCGCTGTCTACACCGCGGATACAGCGCTCATGCAACCGGCCGCCCTGGTGCGCGGCCTGGCTGAGACGCTGCCGGCCAATGTAGAGCTCCACGAGGACTCTCCGGTAGTGGGCCTGTCGCGCAGCAACGGTAATTGGCACGCGGTGACGCCGGAGGGTGGGGTGCGGGCCAAAAATCTTGTGTTGGGATCCAATATCTATTCCCAGGAATTCGGTTTCCTCAAGGGACGGATGTTGCCGGTAATGACTTTCGCCAGTATGACCCGGGAGCTGACCGATCAGGAAATGGAATTATTTAGTGAGGCGCCACACCATTTTGGCCTGACCCCCGCGGATCACGCAGGTACAACCGTGCGACTTACGCCGGATCGACGATTAATCATCCGTAACCAATACCGGTTTGTTCCCAAGTACCATGACAATCTTGCCGGACGCAGCGCCATTCGCCAGGGCCATCGGAACTCGTTTCTGGCGCGCTATCCCACCTTGGAACATGTGCCTTTCGATTCCACTTGGGGCGGTGCCTGTGGGCTATCCAGAAACTACACACCCTTTTTTGGTGAAGTGGGCGATCATGCCTGGATGTCAGGGGTACATCAAAGCGTCGGCGCCGCACGGGGAACCATCTCCGGCAAGTTGATTGCAGAACTGGCTACAGGTCAGGATTCCAGTCAACTGGCAGATATGCTTGCGGTATCCGGCAAGCCCGCCATGAATCCGCCGCAACCTTTTCTTAGTGTCGGTGTAAAGACACGTATGGTTCACGCCGCTTGGGCGAGCCGAAGCGAGTTATGATTTTTAAAAGGAAGTGTGTATGAATCAATCTCCGGTTCGGGCGGTTAAATTCGACCATCACGAGACTGCTTTTAAACACCGCGGCGGGCCACCCGGCCACGCCGCCATCGGGCGCACGGTTGATGGTGTGTTGAGTGCCACAATGGGGGCCGGTTTTGCCCGTTGGGAAGGCGCTGAAGTCGCCTGGACACTGCTCTACGATGAGGTCATCTTTGTTATCGAAGGCGAGCTTATAGTCACAGCCGCGGACGAAACCCACCATGTAATACCTGGCCAGATGCTCTGGATTCCCGAAGGTACGGAATTGGTTTATGGGGGGTACGCGCTTTTTGGTTATGCCTTGTATCCAGGCAACTGGAAAGACATCCGAAGTTAGAGCCCGCCTGTGACGAATGCCGGTCTGAGATTTCCTTCTTCATGGTGTTATTTGGCAAGCTTGAAGTTGTGACTGGATAGTTGACCACTACAGGTTGGATAGATGTTTGACCCTGACCCGGTTTTAGTACCGCTCGTTGTCAGGAAAATTCAGCTCATCTTGAACCAAATTCCATTGTCGAGGATAGCTTAACCGCGTGACCAGAATTCGCCGAAATCAAAGCCTCTCAATGTGGAAATTGATGATGAACCACCAACTCACATCCACCCAGGCATTCTGGCTTGGTCACCTGCCTGCCTCATGCTTTGTCCTTGGGTCTGAGCTGTTATGCCGATGAGCAACCAGCATTCCTACCGGGACCTAAAATATAGGGTCTAGGCAGGGTTATTGCCCCATATAATCTGATATCCTCTGCCCTAATTTTAACGGCTTAGGATGTAAAGCCTATGAGGGTATGGCAAATGCAATGGATATTGTCTTTTGCGATATTTTTTGCTCTCTGCCTTCCGGGCACAGCTTTGGCCCAGACGCCACTTCTGCTGGATGAAGGCTATAAAACGACAGAGATCCCTGGAGATGTGGCGTATTTTCGCCATCGCGGGGAAGAACTCAGCCCTCAGGAAGCGTTGAAGCGGTTTCAGGATGGTAACCTTGAAGTGAGCCATCAAAGAGAACGCAATTTTGGTCTGACCCGCGATACGGTTTGGATGCATATACCGCTGCGACGTCTTTCTGGTTCCGATCAACCCTGGTATCTGGATGTCGGCCATGCGTCCCTGGATCATGTGGCGCTTTTTCAAACCGTGCCGGGACAGACAAAGGATGACTGGCACGCGCAGGTATCCGGGGACCGGCGCCCGTTTTCTGCCCGTTCCGTGCCACACCTGCACCATGTTTTTGCCCTATCGAACCCAACAGCCACTGATAAATCTGAAACCCTATCGCAGGATCTGTTACTCAGGGTCCGCTCGGAAGGCACCCTGACGGTGCCGTTGAAACTCTGGACAAAAGACGCGCTTTGGCAGAGTGATCAGAACCACTACATGATATTGGGCTTGTATTATGGCGTTCTGCTTAGCCTTCTGGTTTACAACCTTTTCTTGTACTTCGCGTTGCGCGACCCTCTTTACCTCTCCTATTCCGGATATGTTTTCTTTTTGTCAATTGGCCAGGCGGGGCTATCAGGGATTGCCGGGCAATTCCTGTTTTCAGAGTGGGCCTGGTTGGCGCACCTGACGCCCACCGCGGGCGTTTCCGCAGCCGGCGTGTTTGGAGCCCTCTTTGTGCAGCGTTTTCTGGGAACGACGCCAAAGCGGCTGGGTTTGAACTGGCTGATGCCCGCGATTAGTGCGATCTACGGGTTCATACTGCTGACTTCACTTTTCTTTTCTTATTACTGGGCTGCCTTGGCAGTGAACCTTGTTTCTCTGGTATTTGTCGTGTCTGCGGCAGCACTGGGAGGCGCGAGTTTGGTTCGAAAAGAGCCCGGTGCCCGCTTTTTCGTGTTGGCCTGGTTGTTTTTTCTACTGGGTGTCCTGGTGATCTCCCTGCATAACTTAGGTGTTCTGCCCAGCTCTTTTCTGACCTCCCATGCCATGATGATCGGTTCGGCCTTAGAGATGCTCCTGCTTTCGTTGGCGCTGGCAGACCGTATCCAGCACCTGCAACAGCAAAAAGAAAAAGCGCAAGCAGAAGCCATTATGCGCCGCCAACAGTGGCTTGAGGCCGAGAGGCTCAATAAAGAAGAGCTGGAAAGCCGAGTTCAATCACGGACGTTTGAACTTGAAGAAGCCAATCGTCTTCTTCAAATAAGCCAAAAGCAACTCGAACACCAAGCAAGCCACGACGCACTCACTGGCCTGGCCAACCGCCAGTACTTACACCGCCGTGCGCAAGAGGCGTTGGCCTATGCACATCGCCACAATCAATGCCTGGCGCTTGCTGTTGTTGACCTGAACGATTTTAAACCGATCAATGACACCTACGGCCATGCAGTGGGCGATCAGGTGCTGATTGAAATGGCACAGCGCCTGTACGAATGCGTTCGAATCACTGACACGGTAGCCCGCATTGGCGGAGACGAATTCGTGATTCTGTATGTTCCACCGCTTGATCCCTACGATATCCCCACTCTTCAGGAAAGAGTGGTGGCCTGCACCAAAACACCCATTGCTTTTGCTGACGAGCGGAATATTGACCTGTCACTTAGCGTAGGCATGGCTATCTATCCCCAGGATGGAAATGCTATTGATGAACTGTTTTCCACCGCTGACGCCGCTATGTACAGACAAAAGGCCATGAAGAAATCGCAAAGTCCGACCCCGAGCTGATCATCCTAGTGTCCCGGCTGGTTAATTCGTTAATCCACTGCGTACCACTGGTGCCTCCGGCGGTTCAATCAGGCTGTAGAGCCTGACATTGCCGGATTCGAACGACCGCCATCGGCAAGAGCCGCGAAGGCCTGCCTTACAGTGCATACAGGGCCGACTCAGCTGAGTGAAACCTGTCAGGCCACAGTCACCGCCTCGGAGAGATAGACGTCCTGAATTGCGTGCAGGATCTGTACACCCTCGGCCATGGGCTTCTGAAAGGCTTTGCGCCCCGAAATCAGCCCCATACCGCCAGCACGCTTATTGATCACGGCTGTACGCACGGCCTGAAGCAGATCATCGCCGCCCGAGGCGCCGCCCGAGTTGATGAGCCCGATGCGGCCCATGTAGCAGTTGGCAACCTGATAGCGGGCAAGCTCAATCGGGTGATCAATGGCCAGCTCCGAGTAGACGCGCTCGTGGGTCTTTCCGAAATCGAGCGCTTTAAAGCCGCCATTCACCGTCGCCTGCTTTTGCTTGATGATATCGGCGCCGATGGTCACGGCCAGATGATTGGCCTGACCGGTCAAATCGGCTGCCGTGTGGTAATCGGTATCATCCTGTTTGAATGCCGGATTGCGAAGATAGGCCCATAGCACGGTGACCATGCCCAGCTCGTGGGCGCGTTCAAACGCTTCCGATACCTCCTCGATCTGCCGGCGGGAATCAGGTGAGCCAAAGTAGATGGTTGCGCCAACGGCCACGGCTCCGAGCTCGAACGCCTGGTTGGCCTTGGCGAAGAGCGTCTGATCGTATTGATTCGGATAAGTCAGGAGTTCGTTGTGATTGAGTTTCATCAGGAATGGAATCCTGTGGGCGTAGCGGCGGCTGACTGACGCCAGCGCACCATACGTCGATGCAAGCGCATTACAGCCACCTTCAATCGCCAATTCCACGAGGTTCGCGGGATCAAAGTACAGCGGGTTCGGTGCGAAGGACGCTCCAGCGGAATGCTCGACGCCCTGATCCACGGGCAGAATCGACATATAGCCCGTACCCCCCAGCCGGCCATGCCCCAGGATTGTCTGCAGGTTGCGCAGCACGGTGTTGGATCGGTTACTGTCGACCATTATCCGGGACACGTAATCTGGCCCTGGTAAATGCAGTTGATTGCGCTTGATACCCTGGCACTGGTAATCAAGCAGCGACTCAGCTTCATCGTCGAGGATGCGTTCGATTTGATTCATTGGTTCCCCCTTCAGTTATGGTTCCCGCGGGTTGCTTTCGGGACGCACAGGGGCCTGGAAAACATCACGCCGTGATAGCGCTTCGACAATGACCGGACCGCTTCAGCGTGAATTCCATCCCTGGTTTTCGATCGACCCTGTCCATAAAACCTGTCCATACAAATCATCATTTCAATGCCAGGCCCGTCGGTCATCCGTTAAAGAAATACTAGTTTTACCTGTTAAAGATTGATAGTTTTTAAGCAGACACCTGTAGGTAAAAAAGTGGCGGACTCACGGGACCTTGTCTTCCTATTCACTGGAGCACGGAGAGCGCAAAACATGAAGGCATTGACCGACTGGGGTTTACCCGATTCCTCCGTCTTGGTCCGGGTGGACTTCAACGTCCCCCAGGATGACGAAGGGGTGGTTCTGGACGACACTGGCATACGCGCCGTTCTGCCTGTCGACCAAATCATGGTCGTGGATGAGGATGTCCGAACAGGCAGAGAATTCACCGGCGACTGGATGGGGGTGGACACAGTGCCGGATACTGCCTTCCAATACGCGGAAGCCAGGGCCGCGTCCGGTAGGGTCACCCTTGCCGGCGGTGGTGAAACCGGAGGGTTGATCCAAAAGCCCGGACCGAAAGACACGCTCACGCACCGTTTCACGGGAGACGGTTCCTTTCTCCAGTATCTTGCCCAGGACTCACTGCCGGCGTTTAACGCCCTGAAGGGAGGTTAGCCAATGGATCTGGTTCCCCTTCTCGCCGAGAGCGAGACAAAAATTCTTTTCGTCGTTGCAGACGGCCTCGGTGGTATTGACAGCAAAGGCCGGGGCACGGAACTGGAAGCCGCCCGCACACCGAATCTGGATCGCCTGGCGAAACAGGGCGCCACGGGCTTGACCTACCCGGTGGCGCCTGGCATCACACCGGGCAGCGGACCCGGTCATCTGGCTCTTTTTGGCTATGATCCGGTTAAGCATGACATTGGGCGGGGGGTTCTCACCGCACTCGGCATCGACTTTGACCTGAAGCCCGGTGACGTGGCGGCCCGGGGTAATTTTTGCACTGTAAACAGCGATGGCGAGGTGACCGACCGACGGGCTGGCCGCATCGATTCCCAGGAAGGTGCCCGGCTCGTAAAAATGCTCAGGAACATCCGTCTCGACGATGTGGACGTTTTCGTGGAACCGGTCAAGGAACACCGTTTTTTACTGGTTTTACGGAGTAAAAAGGAAGCATTGGGCGCTCAGATAGACAATACAGACCCTCAGCGAATCGGGGTGTTACCCAGGGAGCCCAGTGCTGGGGATGACAAATCACAAATAACGGCCCGTGCAGTGAGCGACTTCGTAGAGCAGTCACGGGAAATTCTCGCCGGAGAAGAGCAAGCCAACATGGTGCTGCTGCGGGGGTTCGCGCAGTTGCCCCAGCTGGCATCGCTGCGGGAAAAATACGGGCTGAATGGCTGCGCCCTGGCGGTGTACCCCATGTACCGGGGCATTGCCCGCTTGCTGGGCATGAAGGTCGTGGATTGCGGGCCTGATCTGGACAGCGAAATCGGTGCGCTGCAGGCTGCCTGGTCGGACCATGATTTTGTGTTTTTGCACTTTAAGGACACGGACAGCCGCGGCGAGGATGGCGACTTTGAAGGCAAGGTGGCCGCTATCGAGGAACTTGACCGGGCAATTCCCCGGATGATGGAACTGCAGCCAGATGTCATCGTAGTGACGGGAGATCACAGCACCCCCTCCGCAATGGCCAGCCACAGCTGGCATCCGGTGCCGGTTCTGATCAGCGCGAACACCTGCCGGGTGGACGCAGTCGAGGTCTTCGGTGAAACCGCATGCGCCGGCGGAGGGCTTGGCCAGATGCTGGCAAAACACCTTATGACCCTCGCGCTGGCCCACGCCGAACGCCTACGTAAATTTGGGGCCTGAGCGATGAATCCGCAGCGGATATCCGGAACCTTCTCTGCCATTGCAGTGAGCTTTCCGTAAGCCAATGGTCGCCTTCGGCGAACCAGCCCAGGCGCTTCTGTTAAGGGGCACTGGGTTCCGTTGATTTTCGGTCATAGCTCAGTCTTTTGCTACCTGTTGCCCATCATAGCCTTGAAGCAGGCCCAGGCTCGAACTCAACCCCGCGCTCTTTCAGTCGCTGCCGGTTGCTCTCGCTCGAAGAGTTCGCACATCTGGGCCTGGCTTAGCCAAACCGTTGTTTGATTCAGAGCCGCTTCTAGCCGGGCCTGACCATCGCTTGAGTTAAAAATCCGTACTTGTTGTTCCGTCATGACATCTCCTTGTCCAGCCGTGACACAGATTTTTCTGGATATACGCTGAACCGGCGAAGCATAGCTGGGTGGCTGGGGGGAACTTCAAAAACCGTTAGCTCAAGACCCTAGAGGAAGCAGGGAAGTGCCTGATCCTTGGCTTCACTGGATATTCCAGGCCTGCTTGAGCCTGTTCATGGTGTGGCTCCATTTGGGCGTTGTCGGTTTGCAAACCGTATTCTGATTTCCGAACAGACACCAACCGCGCTAAATGCTTGTTCCTTTGGAACGCTGTATAGCCAGCGCACCGGGACAAGGTATTCTGCTGTCTCGTCATCGCCACCACGCTCTAAGTGGCCATAGGGCTCACCAATTTGCATGTCTGACAATGGTGTCCGGAATTTTGCCAAAAAAGCATCGTCCAGGGTCAACTGTTCCCTTTGATAGGTCTGGGCGAAATTGAGGTAGATGTCCACGACGTCTGAGTCGGAAAGGTTGGCCACCCAGGATGCATAGTCGATGGTCTGGGCAACCACATCGTCGCGGGGCGTGTGGTAGCTCCTGGATACGCTGTTGCTCCGGGGTCAGAGCTTTGGACCTGGGAATAACCCCGCCGCGTTCTTCTGAAAGCTGCTTTATCTATCGCCTCAGCGCGTTTTCGCCGACATTCAAAGCGCGGCTGGCTTCGGCAACAGTGTAACCCTGGTCAAGCACCAGACAGGCGGTCCCCTGCTTGAACTCCGGCGTAAAAGATCGTGGTTTCCTGGTCATCAGACGCTTCGCTTATGGTGGCAAGATTACCACCTACGTTGGTGCCCGGTTTCATTGGGCCACTACAGACAGAATCTAACGTTAACCAACGCTATTTAAATTGTGCCGGAAAAATTGATTTCCTCGCCACAGTCTCACCGTCAGATTGAAGTCGATTTCTCTGGGCCCTCACGAGCACTTATCAAACGGAATCCGCCAGACAAAGACCAAAGGCCGGCTCATCAGTCTCCCACCATTCACGCATCCTGAAACCGGCCTCTTCAAGGTAGGAGTTAAGATCGCTCCGATTAAATTTGTAGGAGTTTTCGGTATGGAAGGTATCACCGGCTGCAAATTTCAGCTGCTCCCCACCAATATTTATATGCTGGACGTTGCGGCAGCGAAGGTGCATTTCTATTCGCCGGGCGTCCTCGTTATAGAAAGCGACGTGATCGAACCCATCTGGCTGAAAACCGGCGTCCAGAAGATCATTAAGGTGATGAAGAATATTCAGGTTAAAGGCTGCCGTGTGGCCGGCGGCATCGTTATAGGCGGCGTTCAGAAGGGCAGAGTCTTTGTGCAGGTCTACCCCTAACAGAAGACCGCCACCATCGCCTGCGAGCTCTCGCATTCTCCGCAAGAACACCGCACGGTCTGTCGGTTCGAAGTTACCGAGAGTTGAGCCGGGAAAAAATACCAGTCGTGGCGGTGCGGCCTCGTCGGGCCATTCAATGGGGGCTGTGTAGTCGGCTCTCACAGCGTGAATCGGTAAGTCAGGATTCTCCATCGCAAGCGCCCGCGCAGCGTCGAGCAGCTCATCGTGGGATATCTCAATCGGCATGTAAGCCCGTGGCCGCCAATGATCAAGAATCAACCTTACCTTTTCGCAATTTCCGGCTCCTGGTTCAGCGAGCAGCATATTTGGGGGCATCAGTGCAGAGAGCTTAGGCGCAATATGGCGGAGTAATTTTTTCTCAGTCCCGGTCGGATAATATTCCGGCTGCCGGGTTATGGCTTCAAACAGTTTCGAGCCCCGCGCATTATAAAAAAATTTCGGGTGAATGGCCGGTTGTGGTCTGCGCAACCCCGTCAAAACTTCTTGTTCGATGTCCGCAACTGGTGGCTTGAAATTGTAAAAACACAGGCGTGATGAGACGGGTTCTATTAGCGCCATTGATCTCTTCCCTTGCGTTCTGATGTTTTAAGTATCCTTGGGTACAAAGTAAAACATACCCGGAGTACGCGGTGACGACAAAAATAGACTATGTGCAACGTTTATCTGTGACTAAACCTCAAGAATGCGAACCAGTGTGGAGCCTGCAGGTCCTCCTCTGTCAAGATAGTTGGAACTTCGCCCGATGTTATACTCTCTCAATGAAGTGGGGCGAGACAAGCAAATTGGCTAACCGAGTTGATAACTATTACGAGACGATTTGAATTCTCATACGAAACTCTGCGCTGGTTGCTGGCGGGGAGTTTGCTGGCGTTTCTGGCGAGCTTTGGCCAAACCTTTTTCATATCGGTTTTCGCAGGCGATATCAGGCAGGCTTTTGGCCTGTCACATGGTCAATGGGGTTTGATCTACACGCTCGGTACCGCCGCCTCCGCCACTGTGATGATCTGGTCCGGCGGGCTAACTGATAAGTTTAGAGTAAGGGTACTTGGGACCGCGACGCTGGGGTGTCTGGCGCTTGCGTGTGTGGCAATGGCCTGGGCACCGTCTGTGGGCGTGCTGTTCCTCGCGATCTTTGCGCTGCGTCTGGCAGGCCAGGGGATGACAATGCAGATCGCGCTTGTGGCCATGAGCCGATGGTTCATTGCTTCCCGCGGCAAGGCAATTTCCATTGCCAATCTTGGTGGAAATGCCGGTGAGGCCATCCTGCCGCTGCTGTTTGCCGCACTGATGCTTCATCATGAATGGAGAGATCTCTGGTTGCTGGCCGGTGTTGTGGTGCTCATCGGGATCCCGGCGCTTCTATGGCTACTGGTAAAAGAGAGGACGGTGCAATTCTGGGCGCAGGGTGAGGAGTCCGTTGGTATCGCAGCGCGTCACTGGACGCGAAATCAGGCATTTTGCCACTGGCTTTTCTGGTTCATGGTCCCCGCGCTGGTCGGACTAGCCGCGTTCAACACCGCGTTTTTCTTTCACCAGGTGCATTTCGCGGCCATCAAAAACTGGCAGCACGTTGAGCTTGTCTCTCTTTTTCCTGGTTACATTGCCGCCATGGTTGGGGCGACGCTCGTTTTCGGGTGGATCATGGATAAAACCAGCGCCGCACGATTGGTGCCCTGGATACAACTCCCTATGGTGGTGTGTTTCGCTTTATTGGCTTATGCCGAAACGCTTGTTCACGCTTCTTTCGCGCTTTTTTTTATGGCCTTGACCACCGGGGCCAATTCCGTGATCACAACCGCGTTCTGGGCAGAGGTCTATGGCACCCGGCACCTCGGTTCGATCAAGGCCATGGCGGCGGCCACAATTGTGTTTGGAAGTGCGATAGGGCCCGGCATCTCCGGGTTTCTGATTGATCAGGGGTTAGGACTGGAAGCACAGTTCCGTGTCGGCGCGATTTTTTTCCTGGGAACCACTGTGCTGGTCAAGATCGGTGTCAGGCGGGCCATAAAATGCTGAAAAGTGAATCGTTAGGTGATATTAATCGTAGTACAAAATGACCGTAACAAACCGATTGAAAGGTTAGTGCAATGAGCCGTGACAACGAAATTCCCGATAGCGATGTCAGTCAGGCCTGGGATCAGGATAATCAGGCATGGTGGGATTGGTACGTGAGTCTGGCCGATAACACCGCAGAGCCCTATCCACTGGAACCTGCTCCTCCGTTACCGGATGTGGCAATTCCGTCGGAGTCAGAAGTGATCGAAGAGCTGGCGGCGCCCTACCCACTGACCGACGAACAGGTCGAACGTTTTCAGAAAAACGGTTACATAAAGCTGAAGAACGTATTTTCAGCCGGGGCGTTGATGAAACTTCGCCGGGAGTTAATCCGTCTTCTGCAGGCCGAATTTGGCGTGGATCCCGATCAGGGCGCGCGCGACCGGTTTTTGAGCCTTGAAATGATATGGCTCGACAACCCGCTTCTCAAAGCTTATGTGCTGTCTCCCCGTCTGGCACAGATTGCGGCCCAGCTCATTCAGTCAGATGCCGTGCGGCTTTATCACGACAATGTTCTGGCCAAGCAACCGGAATGCGGCCGCACGCCATGGCATTTTGACGATCATCACTTCCCCCTGGACACCAACGATGTGGTGACCGCCTGGGCCCCTGTGCAGGCCATTCCGCTGGCCATGGGCCCGCTGGCATTTGCCTACCCGCTGGATGTGCACAGGCTGGTGAATGCGGTCACTTTCGAGAAGTCGGGGACCGGCTATGATCGGGGCGTTGCAGAGGTTTTCGCCCGTAACAACGTCGCTGTCGACCAGACGCCATTTGAGCTGGGTGAAGTGAGTTTCCATCATAATTTGAGTTTCCACACTGCATCTCGCAATCTGACCGACCGAAGTCGAATCGTACTCGCCAACACCTATTACGGTGATGGCGCGCGCATTGTAAATTCGCCGACGATGGTGTCCGGCGACTGGCAAAAATTCATGCCCGGCGTCGGCCCCGGAGACCTGGCAGTGAGCGAGTTCAACCCGATTTGTTGGCCACCGGAGAGACCTGACCATGAGTGATTTACTTTCGCGCAGTTCAGCCCACTGGTCAGAAGCGGGGCGCGCAGGCATGGAAGCGTTCTACAAGCTTGCCACCGACGATTACCGTTACCTTGCGCAAGCCTTTGACTGGCGTGTCCTTTTTGAGAGATCTCAGGAAGTTGCCGGTGACAGACCCTTGCGGTTACTCGATGTAGCCTGCGGATCCGGTAAGTTTCCAAACGCACTGGTGCGTTATTGTGAGCTGGGAGATGCGTCTATACACCCTGTGCAAACGGCCCTACTTGATCCGTCCGCCTTTTCCATCGCCGAGGCACGAGCAGCCATCAAACCGCCCTTTCACCCTGCCGAAGAATTTGAGACCACGTTGCAGGACTTTGTTCCGCCTGAAGAAGGCTACGATCTTGTCTGGGCGACGCATGCACTCTACGCCATACCGGAAGACCAACTGTTCGGGGCTTTACAGCATTTTTGTGCCGCCATTGCGCCGGGCGGCGTGGGGGTCATCGCCCATAGCGCCGAAGCAGGTCATTACATAAATTTCCATCGTCACTACCTGGCGGCTTTCGGGGAGCACGACGCAAAACCCTATGTGTCAGCCGAGGTTATTGTGGATAGACTCCGTGAGGCCGGCGCCGAGGTCAATGTTCATGAGGTCGAATATGATAGTGTCGCCGATGCTGACGATACGGATGCGGTGGAGGGATATCTGCAGCGGTGCGTGTTCGATGATCGGGTGCCATTGTCCCGGATGCAGGGTACTGAACCTCTGGCCAGCTACCTTTCCGGCTGTCGCGACTCCCAGTCATGGCGTTTCCCGCAGCGAGTCTGGCTGATAACCGTGACCGGATGACCGGGGTTCCAGCCATATCCTTCAACTATCCGAGTGAGAAAATAAACAATGGATGATCAAGCCATCCGAACCGAATGGACCGACAGTCTTGAGCGCGGCGCAAGGCCGGAATCAGCGGCTCTTCGTGCCCACCTGCAAGCCGTGCATCGTGACCACGCGGGATTTACGGAAAGCTGCGCGAAGCAGTGCCGGGACCCGGCAGGACGCACCAGCTACGAATGGCTTGCGGAAGCGGTGGAGACTGATCGCCACCGGGTGATGTTGGACCTGGCCTGTGGTTCGGGGCCCCTTTTGCAGCTCTGTCACGAAACTCTGCCTGCGGGGCTGCGGCTGATCGGCGTTGATATGTCGCCTGACGAATTGGCGCTTGCTCGCGATCGATTACCGCCGGGACGGGTTGAGTTGATTGAGGCGGAGGCACAGAAACTTGATTTTCTGGAAGACGAATCAGTCGACATTGCTTTGTGTCACTGGGCGCTTACGCTGATGGATCCCATCATGCCGGTGTTGAATGAAGTGGCGCGGGTTGTTGCTCGCGGAGGGCGCTTTGCTGTGCTTGTGGACGGTCCCATGGACGCGACGCAGGGCTACGAAGCAGTACATGATCTGATTTATCGTCATGTCCAGGCCCGGCTGCCAGACTACGGGCTGCGGGATCTGGGTGATCAAAGAGTGC
Source organism: Oleiphilaceae bacterium (assembly GCA_018334495.1). GTDB lineage: Bacteria > Pseudomonadota > Gammaproteobacteria > Pseudomonadales > Oleiphilaceae > Marinobacter. Next base: position 106 of record JAGXLV010000047.1, on the reverse strand, counting down.
GCAATGCGAACAGCCTGGTGACGCTGATTGAAGAAGCTTTCCCAGGGTCATCCGTGAGTGCCGAAACCGGCGTGGTCACGATGTCTGGACCGGCCAGGGCGGTTGC
>JAGXLV010000046.1 GCA_018334495.1 Oleiphilaceae bacterium | reverse complement strand
GAGAGAGGAAATGCCAATGTCCGTGGTCCAGTCCAGACCCAACGCATCGGCGCCGGTGTCGGCCATGGTTTCGAGCCACTGCCCGCCGTTCTTGGTGAAAAGAATAACCGGCACGTGACGGCCGTCATGTTCGCGGATAAGACCACTGACGATCTTGCGCATGTAGGCCAGCGAGAACTCCTCATAAGCCCAGGTGCTTAAAAGGCCGCCCCAGGTGTCGAAGATCTGCAGTATTTGCGCGCCTGCGCGGACCTGGCTGTTCAGGTAGTCCGTGACCGCATCGGCGAGATGATCCAGCAAGCGATGCATGACTTCGGGTTCGGCATACATCAGCCGCTTGGCCTCGCGGAAATCCTTGGAGCCGCTCCCTTCCACCATATAAGTGGCCAGCGTCCAGGGACTGCCGGAAAAACCGATCAGGGGCACGCTGCCGTTGAGTTCGCGGCGAATGGTGGAGACCGCATTCATGACGTAGTCCAGATCTACATCGGCCTTCAGGGTTGGCAGTGCGGCGACGTCTGCCGCCGAGCGGACGGTACGCTTGAACTTGGGGCCCTCGCCTGTCTCAAAGTAGAGACCCAGGCCCATAGCCTCGGGAATCGTCAGGATATCGGAAAACAGGATGGCACCGTCCAGGGGAAAGCGCGCCAGCGGCTGCATGGTCACTTCACAGGCCAAAGGCGTGTTCTTGCACAGACTGAGGAAATCCCCGGCCTTGGCCCGGGTGGCGCGATACTCGGGCAGATAGCGCCCGGCCTGGCGCATCATCCACACAGGGGTGCGGTCTACGGGCTGACGCATCAGCGCCCGCAACAAACGGTCGTTTTTCAGTTCAGTCATGCAAATCCTGCTGAGTTATGGATTGACGATCAAACGTCAAGGTAATCCAGAATGCCTTCACCGGCCTGACGGCCTTCCCAGATCGCTGTTACGACCAGATCGGAGCCGCGGACCATGTCGCCGCCAGCAAAAATCTTGGCATTCGATGTCTGGAACGGGAACTCATCGCCTTCCAGAGCATGAACCCGGCCGGAATCATCGGTATCAACCTTCATCTCATCAAACCAGTCGGCCGGGCTGGGCCGAAAGCCGAAGGCCACGAGCACAGCGTCCGCAGGGATGACTTCCTCACTGCCGGGAATCACCTCGGGACGTCGACGCCCGTTCTGATCCGGCTCGCCCATGCGGGTCTGCACCACTTTCACGCCCTCAACCCGGTCTTCGCCCATAATGGCGATGGGCTGACGGTTGAACACAAACTGGACGCCCTCTTCCTTGGCGTTTTTCACCTCACGAAGTGAGCCGGGCATGCTGACCTCGTCACGGCGGTAGGCACAGGTCACGCTGCTCGCCTGCTGGCGGATCGAGGTGCGGTTGCAGTCCATGGCGGTATCGCCGCCGCCAAGCACGACAACCCGCTGGTCTTTCATGCTGATCAGTTTGTCATCGGGCTTGCTGAAGCCCATGCGGTGATTAATGTTGGAGACCAGGAACGGCAGGGCATCGTACACGCCCGGCAGATCCTCGCCCGGGAAACCACCTTTCATGTAGGTGTAGGTGCCCATGCCCATGAAAACCGCGTCGTAGTCGTCAATGATGTCCTGGAGCATGACATCTTTGCCCACTTCGGTGGACAAGCGAAACTCCATACCCATTTCCTCGAAGATTTCACGACGCAGAGTCATCACCGACTTTTCCAGCTTGAATTCGGGAATGCCGAAAGTCAGCAGGCCGCCAATTTCCGGATAACGGTCGAAGACCACCGGCTTGACGCCATTGCGGACCAGGATATCGGCACAGCCAAGCCCTGCCGGACCGGCGCCAATCACGGCCACTTTCTTGTCCGTCCACTGCACCTTGCTCATGTCCGGGCGCCAGCCCAGAGCAAAGGCGCTGTCGTTGATGTATTTCTCGACAGACCCGATCGTCACAGCGCCATAACCGTCGTTCAGGGTACAGGCACCTTCGCAAAGACGATCCTGGGGACAAACCCGACCGCAGACTTCCGGCAGGGAGTTTGTCTGGTGGTTCAACTCGGCCGCCTTGAACAAATTGCCCTCGGCAACCAGTTTCAGCCAGTTGGGAATGTAGTTGTGCACCGGACACTTCCACTCGCAATAGGGATTGCCGCATTCCAGGCAGCGATGCGACTGCACGGCGGCTTCTTCCTGCTTGAACGGCGCGTAAATTTCGCCAAACTCTTTTTTGCGCCTGCGTGCCGGCACTTTCTTGGGGTCGATACGTCCAACTTCGATAAACTGGAAGTCGTTGCTCAATCGTTCTTTCATCGTGATGCTCTCGTCAGTTCGATTTCCAGGGGGCGCTCACTGTGCCTATTAAAATCAGGGTCGCGCCCCCGACCGGGATCGTTCCGGTCGCCTTATTCCGGGCGGCCGCGGGTGGTCGCCAGCAAACTTCTGAGGCTGGCGGCCTTGGGCTTCACAAGCCAGAAACGACCAATATAGTCATCGAAATCATCAAGAAGATGACCGGCCCATTCACTGCCGGTTTCAGACACGTGCTCCCGGATAACGCCTCTCAGGAAGTTCCGGTACGGCTCCATGTCCTCACTGGAAATCCGCTGGATTTCCACCAGCTCATGGTTGTATTTATCCACAAAGGTATTGTCTTCATCCAGCACATAGGCAAAGCCCCCGGTCATACCGGCACCAAAATTCTGGCCTGTGACGCCCAGAACCGTCACAAACCCGCCGGTCATGTACTCACAGCAATGGTCGCCCACGCCTTCCACGACAGCGTGGGTGCCGGAGTTCCGAACACCGAACCGCTCGCCCGCCGTGCCGGCCGCGAACAGCTTGCCACCCGTGGCGCCATACAAGCAGGTATTGCCAATGATGGACGTCTCCTGGGACTTGAACGAACTGACCGCGGGCGGGCGGATTACCAGTTTGCCGCCCGTCATGCCCTTGCCCACGTAGTCGTTGGCATCGCCTTCCAGGCTGAGGTTGAGCCCAGCCACGTTCCAGACACCGAAGCTCTGGCCGGCAGTGCCGGTAAGGTCCAGGTTGATGGGCGCGTTCGCCATTCCCTGGTTGCCGTGCAACTGAGCAATTTCCCCGGACAAGCGGGCACCAATCGACCGGTCACAGTTAGTCACCTCATAGGACCAGGTGCCGCCCGTTTTTTTAACAATGGCCTCGTTAATGTCGGCCACCATCCGTTCCGCCAACTCACCCCGATCGAAAGGCTCGTTGCGGGTGATCTGGCAGGTGTGGGGCTTGTCTGCCGGGATCATGTCGTTATCAAGCAACCGGGACAGATCCAGCTTTTCCTGGCGCGGCGTATCGCCCGGCAGGCGCTGGAGCAGATCGGTACGACCCACCAGTTCTTCCAGGGAGCGCACGCCCAGCATGGCCAGCCACTCACGGGTTTCTTGCGCAACGAAGCGGAAGAAGTTCTTGACCATTTCCACCGTGCCCTTGAAATGCTCTTCCCGCAGGTATTCATTCTGGGTGGCAACGCCGGTGGCGCAGTTGTTGAGATGACAGACACGCAGGTAAATGCAACCCAGAGCCACCATTGGGGTGGTGCCGAAACCGAAGCTTTCCGCACCCAGGATGGCGCCTTTGACCACATCCAGGCCGGTCTTGATACCGCCATCGGTTTGCAGGCGGATCCGGCCCCGCAGGTCGTTCGAGCGCAGCGCCTGCTGGGTTTCACTCAAGCCCAGTTCCCAGGGCGAACCGGCATAGCGAATCGATGTCAGCGGGCTCGCCGCTGTGCCACCGTCATAACCGGAGATGGTAATCAGGTCGGCATAGGCCTTGGCCACACCCGCCGCAATGGTACCCACGCCGGGCTCGGACACAAGCTTGACCGACACCAGCGCGTTCGGATTGACCTGCTTCAGATCGAAAATCAGCTGGGCCAGGTCTTCAATGGAGTAGATATCATGATGAGGCGGCGGCGAAATCAGTGTAACGCCGGGCACCGAGTACCGCAGCCGTGCGATGAGCGCATTAACCTTGCCTCCGGGCAACTGCCCGCCCTCGCCGGGCTTGGCACCCTGGGCGACCTTGATCTGCATGACATCAGCGCTGCGCAGGTATTCCGCCGTCACGCCAAAACGGCCTGACGCAACCTGCTTGATTTTGGAGCGACGTTCGTTGCCGTAACGCGCCGGGTCTTCTCCACCCTCACCGGAGTTGGAGCGCCCGCCCAGTTGGTTCATGGCTACTGCCAGGGCTTCATGGGCCTCCGGAGACAGGGCGCCCAAAGACATGCCCGCCGAGTCAAAGCGGGTGAACATGGCCTCCACCGGCTCAACTTCCGAGATGTCGATCGGTTTAATGCCGTCGCGGAAAACCAGCAGGTCGCGCAGGGTCGACACCGGGCGCTCGTTGACCAGAGCCGCATACTCCCGGTACAGGCCATAATCACCACTCTTGACCGCTTTCTGGAGCCCCTGGATTACGTCCGGATTGAAGGCATGGTATTCCTGGCCGTGAATGTACTTCATCAGACCACCAGGCGTGATCGGTTTCCGGGCCTTCCACGCGGGCTTGGCAAGCGCCTCCTGGTCTTGCTGGAAATCGTAGAAATCCGCCCCCTGTATGCGACTGGGCACGCCTTTGAAACACAGATCAACCACCTCGTCGGCAATCCCGATGGCCTCGAACAACTGGGCACCACGGTAAGAGGTGATGGTGGAGATGCCCATCTTGGACAGGATTTTCATCAGACCCTTATTGATGCCCCGGCGGTAATTATTCTTCGCAGCAATGGGGTCCATAATGGTTTCACCGGTGCGATTCAGGTCGTTCAGAATCTGGTACGACAGGTGCGGATACACCGCCGTGGCCCCAAAACCGAACAATACCGCGAAGTGATGCGGGTCACGGGCCCAACCGGTTTCGATGATCAGGTTGGTGTCACAACGCAGGCCGTTGGCCACCAGGTGGTGATGGACGGCGGCGGTCGCCATGAGTGCGTTAACGGGCAACTCGCCTTCTGTCAGCTCCCGGTCGGTCAGAACCAGCAGCACGCCACCCTTGCGAACGGCATCCGCGGCTTCCTCACAGACAGCCTGAATGGCCTGCTTCAGACCCAGTTCCGGGCGGTAGCTCAGGCGAATCTGGGCCACCTCAAAACCCGGTCGGTCATTGTTGACCAGGCGAAGGAACTTGGCGGGCGACAGTACCGGCGTGGACAAAATGATCCGATCGGCGTGTTCCGGTGTCTCTTCAAAGACGTTCTTCTCAGCGCCCAGACAGGTCTCAAGCGACATGACAATAGCTTCACGCAGAGGGTCGATAGCCGGGTTGGTGACCTGGGCAAACTTCTGGCGGAAATAGTCGCCAACATGGCGTACCCGGCTGGACAGAACGGCCATGGGGGTATCGTCACCCATGGAACCGACCGCCTCCTGGCCATTCTCGGCCAGAGGCCGCAGCACTTGGTCCCGCTCCTCATAAGACACCCCGAACATTTTCTGTTGTACCAGCAGCTCGTCGGGCTCCATGAGCGTGAATTTGGGTGTGTCCTGATTCAACGTCGCCTCAACGCGGAGGCCTTTTTCCCGCAACCAGCGTTTGTAGGGCTGACTGCTCTTGAGCCGGTCGTCGATGTCCTTGGTATGCAGCAATTCGCCGGACTCGGTGTCAATGGCCAGCATTTTACCCGGCCCTACCCGGCCCTTGGCCACCACATCCTCGGGCTTGTAGCCGTAGGTGCCGATCTCGGACGCCACGGTGATGAAGTCGTCTTTGGTAATGACATAGCGCGCCGGCCGCAAACCATTACGATCCAGCATGCAGACAGCATAGCGGCCGTCGGTCAGGACCAGACCGGCCGGGCCGTCCCAGGGCTCCATGTGCATGGAATTGTATTCATAGAACGCGCGGAGCTGGGAGTCCATGGTATCCACGTTTTGCCATGCCGGTGGCACCATCATGCGCGCTGCCCGGAACAAGGGGACACCGCCGGCAAGAAGCACTTCCAGCATGTTATCCATGCTGGAGGAATCCGAGCCGGTCAGGTTAACCAGCGGCTGAAGCGTCTGGAGATCCGGCAGATCCGGCGAACTGAACTTGGAGGCCCGGGCGATCGCCCAGTTCCGGTTACCGTCGACCGTGTTGATTTCGCCATTATGAGCCAGGTACCGGAACGGCTGGGCCAACGGCCAGCGCGGCATGGTGTTGGTGGAGAAACGCTGATGAAAAACACAGATTGCCGTCTCCAGGCTCGGGTCACCGAGATCCTTGTAGAAGCTGGTGAGGTCAGCCGGCATCATCAGGCCTTTATAAGACAGCGTCTTGTGAGAGAGGCTGCAAATATAAAAGTTCTCGTCACCGGTAAGGTCACCTTCGGCATGACGACGCCCGACGAACAGGCTGATGGCGAACTCTCGTTCGTTCTTGCCGGCCGACTCGACGAAAACCTGCTCGATCTGTGGCAGACAGTCCACCGCCATTGGCCCCAGACAGGCGTTATCGGTGGGCACTGTGCGCCAACCGACCACATCAAGCCCCTGCTCCGTCAGGCGTTTCTCAACAACGCCGCGGGCCTGCCTGGCTTCGCTGTCGTCCGGGCTCAAAAACACCTGGCCAACCGCAAACATCGCGGCCAGAGGCTTACCGAATTCTGCTTCGGCAACCTTGCGCAAAAAAGCGTCAGGCTTTTGAATCAGCAGGCCGCAGCCGTCTCCGGTTTTGCCGTCAGCCGCGATACCGCCACGATGGGTCATACAGGTCAGCGACTCGATGGCAGTTTGCAACAACTTGTGGCTGGCCTGCCCTTTCATATGGGCAATGAGACCGAATCCGCAGTTGTCCCTGAATTCCTCGGGATGATACAAACCTGTCATCATAAGCGTTCTCTCATAGAATTTCGTTTTCAATCAATGGACTAACTGATAGGCCCTAATGGGCGCCGCCATTGACGCTGAAAATGGGGACCAAACATAGTACACTCGTACTACTACCTACTCAAACGATAGAGTAACCGTCGCGCATTTACGATGGTTTGTGCCTGGCATCGTGGCAGGTCAGAAAGTCGCCAGCGGCCGCAGCCAGGGCTCCTGACCTTTAAGGCTCAGCGGGACGGATTGCTGCCCCTCCCGTGCGCGCTCCAGGCTTTCATAACGACCATAGAATACCACAAACCAAGGCCGGCCCTGGCGCTCGCTGAGGGTGTACCGAAGCTGGTCGACGCCACTGTGGCGGTCCAGGAATTCCAGCGCCGTTTCTTCCGCGAAGCCGGCGATGTATTGGGCCGTATAGCCTCCAGCCGCCTTGGCTTCCGCGGCTGTTACGAAGCGCCCGGGCGAGGCCGGAGAAAAACCGGACGGCTGCTCGACTTCCTCTTTCGGCTCCTGCTCCGACGGTTCCTGCTCCGACTCTGCAACACTCTTGCCGTCAGCAGCCTTTTCTTCCGCGTCCTTGTCAAGAACTCGCTCGTCATCGGGCCGGGTCGCCGGCGACCGACTGTCGCGAGATTCCGGGATGGCAGCGGGCGCAGAATCGGTATTGATTGCCGACAAGGCACCCGGTTGACTGTCATCAGGCGTTTCCGGGCCCGCCGCGCTGACTGGCGCCGGTACCAATGAAGAGGCAGGGCCGACTAACGGCTCACCCTCGGCAGCGCTCACCGAAACCCGGGGCGCATCCGGGCTCTCAGGCCCCAGGCTGATGGTCTTGCGCTCTCTGACCTGCGCTTGCTCGAATTGCGACGGCTCCGAAACCGTTTCGTACTGTTTCGACACCACCCACCAGGACACGCCCAGCAGAATCAGGGCCAGTGCTGACCACCGCAGGCCCGGCAATTGTCGCCGCCAGACGTCAGAAGCCGCCGCCGGCGTGGCAAGGTCGAGCCAGACCGCCGGCGCCAGACGCTTGAGGCGACCAAAATTGCCCTGGCTGAGCTCATGGAGCCTTGCCAGGTTACGGGTCGAGAGCAACTCCTTGATATTGCCTCCGGCGGCCTGAATCCGGGGCTCCAGGTAATCACGAACTTCGATCAGGGTCAGCGGCCGGAGATGGATCGAATGGCCTGCCTCCTCGGCGCTGGATTGCCGCAATTCGGTCATCAACGGGTCTTCACCGGTCAGGACCGGCACCGCCGCATGGCTGGCGTCCGCTTTTCGGAACGCGGACAGCAGGAACTTGAGAACGTCGCTTGGCGCCTGATCGGCATCGTCGATAAGAAGAACCAGCCTTTGGCCTCTCCGGGTCGCGGTTTCACTCCAGCGGAAAAAACCATGAATGGCATCACGGGGCGATTCGTGATGGCTTGGCGAAATCTGGGCGATGGTCAAAAGGCTTTTCGCAAGCGCGCTGACACTGGTCAATGACGCTAACGGCAGGGAATGAAAACCCAGCCGGGACGATTCACTGCGAACCAGCTCTGCCAGAACACGGCTTTTGCCAGCCCCTCTGGCCCCCGTCAGAATCAAAGCCAGATCGCCGAAACCGCACAGATGCCGGAGTGTTTCCAGGGCGTGCTGGCGCTGGGCGTCGGGGAAAAATGGAGCTTCCATGGTGGAAGGATCACTGCGCAGCCCATAGCGCGCCTGCAAACGCGGGAAGAGCCCGCCGCCGCCAGAGCTATTAAGCACTTCTTCAGATCGTGTCATCCGTTTAACTGGTTCCTATGCCGTCCGGCAGAAATACCCAAGCGTAGCCTGCAAATGCTCGCTATCGAACTCCGAGGTAATAACAGCCGCGCCAAGCGCCTGCAGCAGGACAAGACGCAAATCCCCTGTGACGTTTTTCTTATCGACCGCCATCAACTCCAGGAAACGATCCGGCGTCATTCCCTCAGGCGGCTTTGCGGGCAACTTCGCACGCAGGATAAGATCCTCGGCACGGCGGTGATCGGTTTCCGAAATAAGCCCAAGCCGGGTGGACAGATCCAGCGCCATCAGCATGCCGGTGCCTACGGCCTCACCGTGAAGCCAATGACCATAGCCGGCGTGGGTTTCAATGGCGTGACCGAAGGTGTGACCGAGATTAAGTATGGCCCGCAAACCGCCCTCGCGCTCATCCTGTGAGACCACCTCCGCCTTGCAGGCGCAGGAGCGATAAATGGCCTCGGCAAGCGCGGCTTTATCCAGCCGGGTTATGGCCTCGACCGAGGATTCCAGCCAGACAAGAAACGCCTGGTCGCGGATCAAACCGTATTTGATCACCTCCGCCAGACCGGCGGGCAATTCCCGGGCCGGAAGCGTCTCCAGGGTGTCCGTGTCGATCAGAACCGCCTCGGGCTGGTGGAAGGCGCCGATCATGTTTTTACCCAAGGGATGATTAATCCCGGTTTTCCCGCCAACGGAGGAATCCACCTGGGACAGCAAGGTGGTGGGAATCTGGATGAAAGCGACACCACGCTGATAGCTTGCGGCTGCAAAACCGGCCATGTCGCCAATCACACCGCCACCCAATGCCACCAGGGTGGTTTTGCGACTGTGTTTATTCTCAAGCAGCGCGTCAAAGATAAGATTCAGCGTTTTCCAGTCCTTATACTGCTCGCCATCCGGCAATATCACCGAATCGATTTTTTTGCCCGGGAAACACCCTTTAGCCTGCGCTAAATAAAGCGGCGCAACGGTTTCATTGGTCACGATCATGACCCGATCGCCGACGACAAAGGGGGTCAAATCTCTGACTCCCAGCAGCCCCCGACCAATGATAATGGGGTAACTGCGTTCTCCCAGACCCACCTCAAGCTGACGAACGGAATCAGACATGTTTCTGGCCCTCGCTTTTCAAGTGACGCCGATGACGAGGCGTTTTCGGATCCATAAGGTTGATCAACTGACGCACCACAAGGCGGGGGCTTTTGCGATCAGTAAACATGACCAGATCGGCCAGCCTGGTGTAGAGGGGGTCGCGCTCTCTGAAAAGCCTTTTCAGCACAGCTTCGGGGTCATCATTCTGAAGCAAGGGCCGATTGCGATCACGCCGCGTCCGTTCGACCTGCTGCTCAATGGAGGTCTTGAGATAGACGACAAACGCCTCATGCCGGAGGTTGTCGTGATTTTCGGGCGTCACTACGGCGCCACCGCCGGTGGCAAGCACCAAAGAAGTCTCTCCTGCCAGTTCCCTGAAAATAGCAGTCTCCCGTTGACGAAAGCCTTCCTCCCCTTCCACGTCGAAAATCCAGGGAATATCGGCGCCGCAACGTTCTTCGATCAGGCGGTCCGAATCGACAAAACGATAGCCCAATTCTCTGGCCAATAATCGACCAATAGTGCTTTTACCCGCACCCATGGGGCCAACAATGACTATGCGCTGGGGCAAGGACATAACGCTCGCTCTTGTAAAACTTGGGAACCGAGAATACCACAGAGCCCGGTTTCCGATAAGAATGGACCGGCACTGGCCAAAAAAAAGCCGCCCGAGGGCGGCTTCTCTCGATACCGGCAGCCTAGTCGATCAAATCGCCCTTGAGAATTTTCGGTGTGATGAAAATCAACAATTCGCTACGCTCGTCAATATTGGACTCTCTGGTAAAGAGCCGTCCCAGATAGGGTATATCGCCCAAAAACGGGGTTTTGACAGTAGTGGTCGATGTCTCGGACTGGAAGATACCGCCCAGAACAACCGTCTCACCATTACGAACAAGCACCTGGGTGCTTACCTCATTGGTATTGATGGCCGGTATGCCATTGGTTTCCTGGCCCCGGGAATCCTGAGACACCGCGAGATCCATGATGATCTTGTCGTCCGGAGTAATCTGCGGCGTTACTTCCAGAGAAAGCGTCGCTTCCTTGAAAGACACGGAGGTCGCACCGCTTGAGGAGGCTTCCTGAAACGGGATTTCCTCACCCGACGCGATCTTGGCTGTCTGCCGGTCCGCTGTGACCACCTTGGGCTGGGCCACGATCTCAGCCTGACCGTCACTTTCAAAAGCTGAGAGTTCCAGATCCACCAGGAAGTCGGTACCAATATAGCCGAACGAAACGGACGAGGTGTTGGCGCGACTGACGCCCAGGTCCACATTCAGGCCGGCCAGGCTGTTAAGGCCTAAAGGAGCGCTCCCCGTCGGCTTTTGGCCAATATCACCACCCACCGAGAAATCATCACCGTTGTTGGTACCACGGCCCGCAGCGCCCCACTGGATACCCAGTTCTTCCGCCAGGTCGGTCTGGGCCCGCACCAGGCGCGCTTCGATCAGCACCTGCCGAACAGGCACGTCCCAGGTCTTGACCAGGCGACGGATCTGTTCCAGCTTACCAACCGTTTCACGCACGCTGATGGTATTGGTCCGGTCATCCGACGAGATAAAACCGCGACCGGAAATAAGCTCTTCATCCTGCTTGATCAGGTTCACAATATCGGCGGCCTTGGCGTAATTAACCTGAACGATATCCAGGGTCACGGGCGCCAACTCAGCGATCTGCTTCTCAGTCTCAAGCTCCAGGCGCTCCCGGGCGGCAATTTCATCAGCCGGTGCCACCAGCAGCACATTACCGATCTGACGCTTATCAAGACCTTTCGTCTTCAGAATCAGATCCAGCGCCTGATCCCAGGGAACGTTCTGGAGGCGCAGGGTAATGCTACCGCTCACGGTATCACTGGCCACCAGATTGAGGCCGGTGAAATCGGCAATTAGCTGCAAAACTGAACGAACCTCAATGTCTTGGAAATTCAATGACAGCTTGTCGCCACTGTAAGGGAATTTATCTTCACGGCGACGTTCCTCTTCCTGCTCTGTCAGGGGCTCAACACTGACCGTAAACGTCCTGTCCGCCTGGTAGGCAATGTAGTCGTAAGCCCCCTCGGGCCGGATTTCCACCACGGCGTCGTTGCCTTCCATATAAGTGTCGACACGGGTCACCGGGGTCGCGAAGTCGGTCACATCAAGGCGACGGCGCAGATCTTCCGGCACTTGGGCATCATCCATGACCAGACGGATCCGGCCGGCGGATTCAGACAAATCGACCGGCGTCTTGGCGCTTGCCAGCGTGACCACTATGCGACCCTCTCCATCGGCACCGCGGCGGAAGTCGACATCGGTAATACCGGCGCTGGCAGTCCTGGCAGGTTCCCGCGAAACCGGTTGCGCCGGTTCCGAAACGCCTGTGGCCGGCGCCACGCCGGCATCATCCCGGCCGATGGTCAACACAATGGAATCAGCCGTTCGTTTGGAATCATAGGGCGCCAACTGCACCAGATTGAAAATCAGCCGTGTGCGGTCCTTGGCCTCCACGACGGTCATGCTTTGAGCGTTACCGGAGCCCAATGACAGACTGCGACTCTCCAGGCCACTCTCGGTATTCATTAGATCAATCGCAATGCGGGCCGGTCGTTCAATGGTATAACCGGTGGGCTCGGGTGGCTGACCGTCGAACTTGAGCGTCACTTCGGTGCGGTCTCCCGGCAAAGAAGCAAACGAAACGTCCTGCAAGGTCACCGCACTTGCCAGGCTGCCCACCAGTGTCAGGGCAATCGCCCCAAGACCTAAAATAAATTTTCTGAACATCGCCAGCCCCGACCTCGATTTATTTTGTTTTTGTGTTGTTGTTTTCATTGTCATAAGTGACGCTCCTCAACCCTCATCATCCAGTGAAAGGGATCGAGGGCGCTCCACCCAGCCTCCCCGGCCATCGGGCACAATTTCAATAAGTTCAACCCGGGTTTCACTGACACCGATCAAGCGACCATAATTACGGCCCATGTAGTTTCCGGTGCCCACTCTGTGAACAACGCCTTCGTCGTCACGAATGAGCGCAAACAGATTCTTCTCTGCGCCGTTAAGCGTGCCAACCATCCTCAATGCCTTGATATCGAAACCCTCGAGGACCTCCCGCGGGCGATCAAGATCAGGCTCAATGTCACTTTTCGGCTGCTGATCCACCATCGTGAGCTGCACTTCAATGGGAGGTTCAAAAGGTGAGCGACGGTCCGCGGCGGAATAACTGAACGCCTCGTAAGCCTTGAATTCCGGCAAGGGGTCCACGTAGCCACGCGGTTTGGCCCTTGTCTCTTCCATAAAACGCTCAATATCTGAAAAACCGTCACCTTGCGAACAGGCCGCAAGAAGTGATGCCATACACACACTCAGCCAGGCTTTTCCTGCATGCTGCTTCGCCATGCTTATTCTCCAGCCCGATAGCGATAGGTGCGTGCCAGCACCTGCATATCAAGCACCTCGGCCTCTTTGCCTTTGGGCTTGATTGTGAAATCGTGAAGCGTGACGATCCGCGGCAGACTGGCCACGCTGCTGACGAACGATGCCAACTCGTGGTAGGACCCCGAAACCCGAATGTTTATGGGCAGCTCCACATAGAAGTCCCGACGCTGTTCTGACTGCAATTTTACTTCTTGCAAGGCCAAACCGTTGCCGACTGCGGTATTGGTAATGTCTTCCAGCAATCCGGGAACCTCGGTGTCGCTGGGCAGTTGCTTCACCAGAGCGCCAAAGGTTTCTTCCATTTCGACCATCTGGCTTTTGAAGACATCAAGGTTGGCGACCTTGTACGCTTTTCGTTCGTATTGCTCGCGCAAATCTGCCTCTTTGGCGGTAACCCGATCCAGCTGGCCATACTGGTCCTTGATAAAAAACCAGTAACCGCCACCGAGAACCAGGCCAAAGATGATTAAAAGAACAATAAATTTGATCGGCGCGGGCCAGATTCCGGCGTTGTTAACATCAAGTTCGTTGATGTCGAAATCTTTGAGGCCTTTCATTGAGTCCGCGAGGCTCATTTGTCTTCCTCCATTTCGGGCTCTGGGGTTTTCTGCTTAACGGACAAATTGAACTGGCTGTAGCCCGAACCTTGGCCGCTAGCGGCGGCAACGTTCGTGAGATTGGGCCCGTTGAACCAGTCAGATTGCTCGAACTGCCGCATAAGCGACGAAATTCGACTGTTGGACTCAGCTATACCCACGATGGAAACGGTCTCCCCGCTCTTTTTAAGGTCCTGATAAAACAGCCCTTCAGGCAGGGTGCGAACCAATTCGTCGAAGACCCGGACAATGACCGGACGCTTGCCTTGCAGGTCCTGGATGACCCGCATACGAGCAAGCAACTCGTCGCGCTTGCGCTTGAGGCTTTCGATCTCCTTGATTTGGGAGTCCAGTTCTTTCATCGCGCTTTGGATGTAGGCATTACGGGAGTCCTGATACGCGATCCGCGAGTCCATGTCAGACTTCCAGAGAAAGGCCAGGCCGGCGGCGATCACTACCGCGCCCAAGAGCATCACGACAAACTGTTGCTGCTTCTCGGCCCGGAGTTCCTCGCGCCAGGGTCGGAGGTTGATGTTAGCCATCAGTCAAAACTCCTCATGGCCAGTCCGCAGGCAATCATAAGCGACGGGGCGTCATTACTCAGCGCGGAGGCATTAACTCGGGAACCCACGGCCATATCGGCAAACGGGTTGGCAACCAATGTTGGCGTACCTGTCTTGTCTTCCACCATGTCGGTCAAACCCTGTATCGAGGCAGTGCCGCCCGCCAAAATCACGTAATCGACGGCATTGTACTGGCTGGCGCCGAAAAAGAACTGCAGAGCCCTTGCGACTTGTTGCACCACGGCTTCGCGAAACGGAACCAGAACCTCGGCTTCGTAATCATCGGGCAGGCCGCCCTGTTTCTTGGCCAGGCCGGCTTCTTCCAATGACAAGCCGTAACGCCGCTGAATCTCTTCAGTCAGCTGCTTGCCACCGAAAATTTGCTCCCTGGTATAGACCGTCTTGCCATCCGCCAGAACGCTCAGGGTGGTCATGGTCGCGCCCACGTCAACAATAGCGACAATCAGCTCTTCCCCCTGTACGTCGAGTTGTGGCTCAACCATGGAAAAGGCACGCTCGAGGGCATAGGCTTCGACGTCGACAATTTTTGAAGTGAGCGAGGCCACCGCCAGAGCATCTTCCCGGATATCGACATTTTCCTTGCGGCAAGCAGCCAACAAGACATCGACCTGGTCGGGGTTTGACTCGGAGGGGCCCTGGACTTCGAAATCGATGGCGACTTCGTCGAGAGGATAGGGAATGTACTGGTCGGCTTCGAGCGAGATCTGATCTTCCATCTCAAACTCGTTGAGACCACCGCTCATCTGAATCAGCTTGGTAATAACAGCCGAACCGGAGACCGCAACGGCTGCTTGCTTCACACCCGTGCGAGATTTGCCAACGACGCGCTTGAGGGCATCGCCTACCGCCTCGACATCGGTTACATTTTTCTCAACGACAGCGTTTGCCGGCAGCGGTTCCACTGCGTAGCTTTCGACTCTGTAGCGTTCGCCCTGCTTTGAAAGCTCCAACAGCTTGACTGAGCTGGAGCTGATATCCACTCCCAGAACTGCATTGGTTTTTTTACCCAAAAATCCGAACACGCGCTCACCTTACATCCTGGATCGATGCACCCGGTTATATAATTTTTATTTAAGAGAAGTTCTATTGCTTTACGGCTACAATGGCTTTCCGATAGTTTGGAAAGACTAGGCAGTGGCGTGATGGAATCAGCCAATCCTAAAGCAAGCTCTTAAATGATAGACCTATATCCAACAGTTGTCAGGAAAAATGTCCCGATTATTTCGTACATCCCGCGTCCTTATCTGGTTTCTTCTTGTCGGTTTGAGCCTGGCGATCATGGTGACCTCCAGTTTTTATCTGTATCTGCGGCCGGGGTTGCCATCAGTTGAGCAACTTACCGACATCAAGCTTCAGACCCCTTTGCGGGTTTACAGCTCAGATGAGAGATTAATAGCAGAGTTCGGCGAAAAAAGAAGGGCACCGGTCACAATTGAAGAAATCCCCACACTTCAGTTGCAGGCATTTCTTGCTGCGGAGGATTCCCGCTTCTACGAACACTTCGGTGTCGACTTTAAAGGCCTGACGCGAGCGGCTGTCGAACTGGTGACCACAGGCAGCATTCAGTCCGGAGGCAGCACTATCACCATGCAGGTCGCAAAAAATTACCTGCTATCCCGGGACAGGACGTTTATTCGCAAATTTAACGAGATACTCCTTTCTCTGCAGATCGAACGGGAACTGGAAAAGAACCACATTTTCGAGCTTTATCTCAACAAGATTTATCTGGGCAACCGGGCCTACGGCATCGAATCTGCCGCCCGGGTTTATTACGACCGCAGTGTCAGCGACCTGAGCCTCCCCCAGATGGCCATGCTGGCGACCTTGCCCAAAGCTCCGTCCGCGGGCAACCCCGTGGCCAACCCTGAACGCGCCCTTACGCGCCGTAACTGGGTTTTGGGACGCATGCGCGATCTCGGCTATATAACGGAGGATGCTCACACCCTGGCCGTTGGCGCACCGATTACCGCCAGTTACCACGCACCCGCAACAGAAGTGGACGCCGATCACGCGGCGGAAATGGCTCGCGCGGAACTGGTCGCCCGTTTCGGCGATGCCGCTTACACTGATGGCTATGTTGCCACCCTGACGGTCGTAAGTGAGGCTCAACAAGCCGCGACCATGGCCGTCAGGAAGGGCCTGGAAGACTACGACCACCGCCACGGATTTCGGGGCCCGATCGGCCAGATTGATGAAGCAACCCTGGCGAAGGATGAGCTTGAACTTGGCCTGGCGCTTCGACGTTTTCCGCAAGTCGAGGCACTGCACCCGGCCGTGGTAACGGAAGTGAACGACACTGGCGCGACACTCTACTCAACCCGGCTGGGCGAAGTGCTCATGCCATTTAAAACCATGACCTGGGCAAACCAGTACATTAACGAAAATCGCAGAGGCCCGGACCCCGAAAAACCGGCCGACGTCGTTGCCCGGGGAGACGTCGTGTACGTCGAGCGCAAGTCGCCGGTGCCGGTGGAGACCGACAGCAGCAGCACGACAACGGACGACTCCGACAGCGAGCAAGCGAAAAAAGCGATATTTACCCCTGTGCTGGTCGCGCTCGCTCAGGTGCCTGACGTTCAGGGCGCACTGATTTCCCTCGACGCCAAAACCGGTGCCGTCAAGGCGCTCTCGGGGGGCTACAGCTTCAGCCAGACCAAATACAACCGCGCCATACAGGCTCGGCGCCAGCCCGGCTCCACGTTCAAGCCGTTTCTCTATCTGTCAGCGCTGGAACGCGGCATGACGCCGGCCACCCTGATCAACGACTCCCCGCTCATGCTTGACGATGCCGACATGGCCACAAACTGGCGGCCGCAGAATTCTTCCGGCCAGTTTTACGGCCCTACCAGGCTGCGGGAAGCCCTTTACCGCTCGCGCAACCTGGTCTCGATACGACTGCTCCGTGAACTGGGCATCAAAAATACCATCAGTTATCTCGAACAACTTAAAATCCCCACTGAACAGATGCAGCAGGACCTTTCCCTGGCACTGGGCAGCGGCAACCTCACGCCGATGGAAGTTGCCCGGGGGTTTGCGGTTATCGCCAATGGCGGCTACGACGTTCAGCCCTATCTGATCGAAACCATCACAAACGATAAGAACGAGGTGATATTTCAGGCCCCGGAAGTGGTGCTGTGCGATCAGGACTGTGACCCCGGGAAGACCCCGGATGACGAACAGGACCCTGTCGAGAATATCGCCACGCCAGAACAGATCAAAGAGCGTAAGGACCCCGACACCCGCTTCATGCCGCGACTGGCAGAAGAGCGCTCGGTCTACATTCTCCACTCCATGCTCAGGGATGTGGTCAAGCGCGGCACCGGCCGGCGGGCTCTGGCGCTCGGCCGTGATGATATTGGCGGCAAAACCGGCACGACCAATGAGCAGAAGGACACCTGGTTTGCCGGCTTCAATCACGATGTGGCGACCACCGCCTGGGTTGGCTTTGACCAGCCCTCGCCCATGGGGCGCTCGGAATTCGGCGCCACGGCTGCGTTACCGGTCTGGCTCGACTACATGACCGTAGCCATGGCCGGAAAACCCTCGTCCTTCATGCCCCAGCCCAACGGTATCGTCAGCGTTCGCATTGACCCCGAAACCGGCAAACGGGCCCGGCCAAGTCAATCCGACGCGCTGTTTGAGCTGTTCCGGGAAGAAGATGCACCCGAGCCTTTGAGCAAATCGGAAAACACCAACCGCAATGAAAGTGAAGACTACGACGACGTTCCACAGGAGCTTTTCTAGGAATAACCCGCAGGCATAAAAAAACCGGCGCAAGCGCCGGTTTTTTATTAACCCTGGGATCGCCGGGCTATTGCACATCCTGCAGCGACAGCAGCGGGTAATGCGCCGGATAGCCCTTACGGGCAACACCGGAATCAACCGCGGCACGGGCGACAGCCGCCGGCACCACTTCCAGAAGCCGGACATCCATGGGCTTGGGAATGATGTAATTACGACCAAACTCGAAACTGTCGACCCCATAGGCTTCACAGATATCCTTGGGCACCGGCGCTTTGGCCAATTCCCGAATGGCATTCACGGCGGCCACTTTCATCTCTTCATTGATGGCGGTCGCCCGAACATCCAGAGCACCCCGAAAAATGAAGGGAAAGCCCAGCACGTTATTCACCTGGTTCGGGTAGTCAGAGCGACCAGTCGCCATGATCAGATCGTCACGAGCTGCCAGAGCGATCTCCGGGCTGATTTCCGGATCCGGATTGGAGCAGGCAAAAACGATCGGCCGGGGCGCCATTTTTTTCAGGCACTCAACCGGGAACAAGTCCGGACCGGACAGGCCCAGGAAGACATCCGCGCCTTCAATCACTTCGTCCAGGGTGCGCTTGTCGGTCTCATTGGCGAACATGGCTTTGTACTGGTTCAAATCATCGCGACCGGAGTGAATAACGCCTTTGCGATCCAGCATGTAGATGTTCTCGGACCTCATGCCACAACTGACCAGAATCTTCATGCAGGCGATGGCGGCGGCGCCGGCGCCAAGACAGACAACCTTCGCCTCCTCCACAGTCTTGCCCTGCAACTCAAGAGCATTGAGCATGCCGGCTGCCGTCACGATCGCCGTGCCGTGCTGGTCGTCATGAAAAATCGGCACCTTGCACC
Organism: Oleiphilaceae bacterium; assembly: GCA_018334495.1. Lineage (GTDB taxonomy): Bacteria > Pseudomonadota > Gammaproteobacteria > Pseudomonadales > Oleiphilaceae > Marinobacter. The sequence goes on along the minus strand of JAGXLV010000046.1, from coordinate 3,161 downwards.
GGTCGATCAGGGCACGTTCAATTTCAAAGCACTCAGGGGCTTTGATGTCTTCAAGGTTGATGCCACCAAAGGTGTCGGCAATGCGCTCGACAGTCTCGATGAAAGCCTGGGGGCTCTCCGAATTGACCTCGATATCAAACACATCGATACCGGCAAAACGCTTGAACAGAACGCCCTTGCCTTCCATTACCGGCTTACTCGCCAACGGCCCCAGGTTACCCAGACCAAGGATGGCGGTACCGTCAGAGATAACCGCCACCAGATTGCCCTTGCCTGTGTACTTGTAGGCATTTTCCGGATCTTTCGCAATTTCGCGGACCGGCGCGGCAACGCCCGGGCTGTACGCCAGAGAAAGATCACGGGACGTCTGGGTAGGCTTGGTAATTTCGACACTTAATTTACCAGGCCGAGGCTTGGCGTGATATTCAAGGGCCGCTGCTTTCAGATCTTCAGACATTGCCAGGATTCCGTTGTCACGTTGAAAAGGATGAAAAAAGCAAAACCTGCCGAACCGACAGTGGGGCAACAGTATGGCGCGAAGGTGGGTGCGACACAAGAGCGCCAGAAAGCCAAAAAAAACGCGCCAGACAGGCGCGTTTTTTAAAAACCTAAATCAACCGGGCGTTACTATTCGGGTTTTTTGCCACCGGCGATGCGGCCACCGAAACGCTTCTGGAATTTATCGATACGACCACCGGTATCCATAATCTTCTGCTTGCCCGTATAGAACGGGTGACACTGTGAACACACATCCAACTGCAAGTCTTTGCCATAGGTTGAACGGGTCTTGAACACGTTGCCGCAGCTGCAGCTGGCCGTGATCTCGTGGTACTTGGGGTGGATACCTTCTCTCATGGGGAACCTCTGTCGGTCATGCCGCTACCTGATCAAGCTCCGGCAAAGCCGGGGTTGGCTGTCAGGCACCGCATCATTTGAATCAAACGGAAAGACGGGGCACAATTGCCGCTGTCATAATAAGACCGCGAATATTACGTGCAAAGCGCGTCGTTCGCAAGCACCCTGAGCACGCATTGCCGTATCCGATACGCCCGGCCGGGCGCCGGACACCCAAGACCGGAGTACCCATTGACCCGATCCGCCCGCATTGCACTGGCGCGCCCCATCCGGCGCCTGTTCGACTATCAGGCTCCACAGCACTTGAACCTTCAGGCCGGGCAGCGCGTGAGGATCCCTTTCGGGCGCCAGAGCGCGACAGGCCTGGTGGTCGATCCTGATGCCCCGGCCCCGGATCACATAACCCTGAAGCCAATCAGCGCCGCACTGGAAGACTGGCCGGCGCTGCCCGCTGAAACCCTGCAACTGCTGACCTGGGCCGCCAATTATTACCAGCACCCACTGGGTGAATGCCTTTTCATGGCGCTGCCGCCGGCCCTACGCCGTGGCCGGCCAGCCCAACGGCGCCAACAGACCTGCTGGCAGGGGTCAGGCAACCCCGACTCCGCCCTGCCCGCCAATGCCAAGCGACAGCGCGCTCTTCTGGCCTGGCTTGAGGCCCAACCAGTGCCGGCGTCCACAGCGGCCGTTATTGACGCCGGCTTCTCCCGCGCTCAGCTCAAAGCGCTTCGGGACCGGGGCCTGGCGCTGGAAAGCACGCGGGATCACCGCAAAAACGCCTTCTCTCCAAACCTGCAGCCTTTACCCCGGCTGTCCGAGGCTCAGACCAAAGCCTTCGAGCAGCTGCCATCGCCTGACAATGGTTTTTCCGCCGCGCTGCTGTACGGCATCACGGGAAGCGGTAAAACCGAACTCTACCTTCATTACCTGGAACGGTTTCTGGGCCAGGACCAACAAGCCCTGATTCTGGTTCCCGAGATCAACCTGACCCCGCAAACCGTGGCGCGCTTCCGGACCTATTTTGGCGACCGGATCGCCGTCTGGCATTCGTCTTTGAACCACAGCGAGCGCCTGGACGCCTGGCTGCGAATCCGCGAAGGCGAGCCGGTTATCGTCATTGGCACACGATCGGCCGTGATGCTGCCCTTCACCTCTCTGGCCACCATAGTAGTGGATGAAGAGCATGACAGCTCCTATAAGCAGGGCGAGGGCTTTCGCTACTCCGGCCGCGACCTGGCGGTCTACCGCGCCAGCCTGAACCGCTGCCCGATTATCCTGGGCTCGGCCACCCCTGCCCTTGAGTCTCTTCATAACGCGCGAACTGGCAAATACCGACTGATCCGCCTGGAAGAACGGGCAGGCAAGGCCATACCTCCGGAACTTCGGCTGCTGGACACACGCAGCCGACCGCTGGAAGGCGGCCTTTCCGCGCCGGCCATAGAGGCTGTCAAAAATTGCCTGAATGCGGGCAAGCAGGCCCTGGTTTTCGTTAACAGACGGGGTTACGCACCGGTGATGATGTGTTTCGATTGTGGCCATATCAGCGAATGCCCCCACTGCGACACCCGCCTGACCTACCACCGCCGCGACAACGCCATGCGGTGCCACCACTGTGACTTCCAGACGGCTGCCAACCCTCACTGCCCGGCGTGCCAGAGCGAAGCCTTCAAGCCCATCGGTCAGGGCACCGAACGCACCGAGGAGGTACTCAGCCAGACGTTTCCCGAAACACCCATTATCCGAGTGGACCGGGACAGCACCCAGCGCAAAGGCAGCATTCAGGCCATCATCGACGATGTGGCCAGCGGCAGACCCTGCATCCTGGTCGGCACCCAGATGCTGGCAAAAGGCCATGATTTCCCCAATGTGACACTCGTAGTGGTAGTTAATGCCGACGGCGGCCTTTTCAGTGTCGACTTCCGTGCCCCCGAACAGATGGTTCAGACTCTCCTGCAGGTTAGCGGTCGAGCCGGTCGAGGCAGGGAGACCGGGCGAGTCCTGATTCAGACCTGTCACAGTGACCATCCGCTCTTGCTTGCCCTCAGCAAAGGTCATTACCTTCCGCTAGCGGAACAGTTGCTCGAGGAACGTGCCGGCGGTGGCGGTTTCCCGCCGTTTCGAGCCATGGCACTGGTACGCGCCGAAGCCTTGACCATGGCCGAAAGCCTGAGCTTTCTGGATAGCGCGAAAGCGCAGCTGGACGATCCGGCCGTTGAACTCTGGGGACCTTTACCCGCGGTCATGGCCCGACGCGCCGACCGGCATCGGGCGCAACTGGTGCTGGTCTCCAAAAGCCGCAGCCGGCT
>JAGXLV010000123.1 GCA_018334495.1 Oleiphilaceae bacterium | reverse complement strand
GCGCTCATATCGACGGCTATATTTCTGAGCAGCATCGGTTTAAACACTCTCTCCTTTTCCTCACTGATTGAGAAATCTTCCTTGTTCTTTGTCGGCAACCTCACGGGTGCTGTCACCGCAATTCCTGTTTTTTTGCTATTCCATCAATTCTGGAAGCTTGGCTGGAAGGGATTCATCTCATCGTTTTTTAACAATGTTTTAAAGCCGCACAAAGTAGCCACACTGCTAATAATTTTGATATTGACTGCCCTGGTCATTCAGCTAGGCAAAATGGACGAGCAGTTTTCAAAATATTATTATTTGATTTTAATTCCGATCGTCTGGAGTACGGTTAAATGGGGGCTTGGCAATGGACTGATCTTCGCCTTTATAGGCAACCTTTTCGCGCTGTCTCTATTCATTCTGGCAGACTATTCGCACTATGGCATTTTCGAAGTCCAGATCATGTTTACCATTTCCATAATCACGGTAATACTTATTGGCCTTGTGCACGATGAAAAAGATCTTTTCTACCATCGATCTATGTACGATGATTTGACGGGTTTAGCGAATATGAGGCTTTTCCGGGAGGTCTGCTTTACTTCAATGGCAAGAGCAAAAAGAAAAGGGCACGAAAGCTCCGTCCTATTCATCGATATTGATGGATTTAAATCGGTGAATGATACGCTCGGCCACAAGGTTGGGGATGAAATACTTCAAAAACTGAGTCAGGAAATTAAACACTGTGTCCGAGACTCGGATAGTGCTGCTCGTTTTGGTGGTGATGAATTCGTAATCTTTCTCGATGAGACTTCCGACGAAAAGGCCGCTGAGGTTTCTGAAAAAATAATCAAACAAATAGCTACACCCTTTCGAATTCATACTGATGCAGTTGAACTTGGTGTCAGTATTGGCATTTCACTATATCCTCGCGATGGAGCTGATATCGACACTTTGATACGCAAATCTGATGAAGCCATGTACCTTGCAAAAAAGGAGGGTAAGAGTACGTATCGCATTTACGGTGATCATCACAGATAACAAGAGGAACGAATGCACTGAAGCCTTTCGGACTAGACATCCATAATGCATACAGGACATGCGCTCATAAACAATTCACCGGTGTGTCCCCGTATCACCCATCCCGCAGCAAGAGCACGGGGCTGAGGGATGGCAAGGTTCAAAACAGATGTCAGCGCTTTTTCTGCTTTTTGTGTTGGGCCTTTTCGTAAAGCTCCCTCAACGCCTTGGGCTTCTTGCCCTTGCCTGAACCGTGAGAGTCTAGGATACGGACCCATATCGCATGCTTTTCATCAGGAGAAAGCTGTTTCCATTCTTTTTTCTCCTGCCGGGTGCGGCCGCAGGCTTTGCAGATGGCTTTTTTGTTGAATTCACAGATGTCGATGCACGGTTTCTTGGTGACGGGCTCCATGGAATCTGACGAGTCCCCCTTTACGAAAAGTTTGGTTTTCCAAATGCTGAGGAATGTCGTTTAACAATACAAGACTCGGAACAAGCCTCAAGGGAGCTTTTCGCCCCCTACCGGGACAGGCGTATTTCGCTAACCTGAATAAGGGGTTGAACATTGGTGTAGTTCTCGATATCCCGGCCCAACGCCTCCCGGTGTGGCTCGAGCGCCTCCTGATAGGCTTCTGGCGATTCCGCCACAAAATGGCAGATGGCAAAAAATGGCGGGCGGGGGCCCTGGCTGCCGGCACTCAGGCCATGGTCCACCGACACTCCCTTTACCGCGGAGCCCAGTTTTTCCAGTGCCATCGGGAGGTGCGTATCCAGGTAATACCCCAGGTCGAACCAGGCGCCCTGTTCATTGGGATAGAGGATGCTGACTCTGATCATTGTGGCCCTTATAACATTTCTTTCGAGAACAGCTCTCGACGATTGATCATTTCTCCGGCAACCATGAATATGCCGTCACCCGTGTAATGCAAGGTTGTTGGGTATTCCGGTCTCGGCGCCACATGGGCGGCAATGATTTCGAATATGAAAAAATTATTAGCCGCCACCAGAGCGTCTTCATAAAGGCGACACTCAAAGCTGGCATGACACTCTTTGATAAGCGACGCGGAAACGAGGCGGGCGCTCTCCGCGGTGAGTTCGAACTCGGAAAACTTGTCAATCTGCGCGCCTGAGATGTTTCCGATACCAACGACTTTATCCGTCAATTCCGTCGTGGGCACATTGATAACACACTCACCGCTCTGCCTGATCATCTGATGGCTGTGGTTGCCTGCCGAGATCATGCAGCCAACCAGGGAAGGCGAAAATTCCAGTATGGTGTGCCACCCCAGTGTCATGATGTTGGACTCGCCGTTGCACCGGGAGCTCACCAGCACGACCGGGCCAGGCTCCAGGTAACGCCGGGCTTTGCTGACGGGGAAATCCTGTTTGGCGGCATTGATAGTCATTGCGGTAGCTCCCTGCTTCTGGTTGGCAAAGAGTTTGTCCAGGTTTTCCTAAGCGTAGCGCTCGGCCGTCGCGCCAGTCAAAAATCTCCGCCGGGCGTCAGCATCGTTGGCACAAGGATTCGCGCATGCACTCATAGGGAGGATCAAAAAATCTTATCCAACTGCCGGCGGTAACGATCAAAGGCTTCAAACTGAGGCATGTGGCCAACGCCCTCGAGTTCGTACAGACGGGCGTCGGGGATTTGCTCGACCACGGTTTGACCAAGTTGGTCGTAGCGGCCCAGTTGATAGTCCACGCCCTGCTTTTTCCAGCCACGGCCGGGGCCGGTGGTGTCGCGTACGCCCAGGATCAGATGGGTGGGAACCGTGAGCTGGTCGAACTCGTTGGCAACGCTGCCGGTAAAGATCATGTCGTAGGTCAGGGCGTTGTTCCAGGCGACCCGCTCCCAGTCGGGTCCGTTGATCCAGCCCGAGTGAATCTGGATCAGTGCTTCATAATCGTCTGACCACTGCCCGTCATAGTAATTTTTGCGCTGGTAGGATCGGACCTGATCAATGGTTTTGTCCCGCTCGCGGTCGTAAAAGAAGGCTGGGTCCTTGTATTGCACATAACGCAGATAGTCTTCCAGGCCGACGGGGTTGACCAACACCAGTTCCTCGACCCCGTCGGCGTGGTTCAACGCATAACGGGTGGCGAGCATGCCGCCCATGGAGTGCCCCATAACGATCAGCTTGTCGATTGCCAGTGTGCTGACCAACGCCCGGGTGTTATGCGCCAGGGCTTCGAAGGAAAACTGATAATGTGCCGGCTTGGAGGACTTACCAAAACCTACCTGGTCCGGCATGAGGACTCCGTAGCCTTTTTCATGAAGGTAGTCGGCCGTGCCCTCCCAGTAATCGGCAGCGAAGTTCTTGCCGTGCAACAACAACACGGTGGGACGCCCGTCTTCGGCTGGCAAGTGCATGTAGGCCATTTCCAGACTCTGGCGCTGGCTGTCGAATTCGAAGGTATGCACATCAAAAGGGTAAGAGTAACCGCTCAGACGCGCGTCGTACTCGGGCTTCTGGTCGTCAGCGACCCCCGAGGCGCTCAGCCCGAGAAGACAAGCGGTGAACAACGTATAAATCAAGCTGCGCATGGATGACTCCTTGTAGTTGAGACCAACACTCTCTCGACCCGCTGTGGGGTAAAGTACACGCCTGAAACTGTGTGTCTCACCTGGTTAAGCCGAAGATCAAGTGTATCGGGTCAAAAAACGCAATGCATCAACGTCAGGCCTGGACAAGCGCCTGCGCATTGAGCATTCGGACGGTGCGGGGATCGTTTGACCCCTCAAGAGCGACCCCCCTACGATCTGGGTGTTTGCTTTTCGGTGTGCGAAAATGACATCGTAAACCGAATTCAATCTCCACCAGAGGGATTGTTCCTTTTTTGTGAGGGCTGCAAGGTGACAAACACGGAAGTCGAGTATCAACGGATTGCGCGGCCGGGCCCGCGCTTGAGGCGCAAAGCGCCCGATGTGCCTGATGGCTGCCTGGGGAACTCGGCATGAAGCCCTTGTCGAGCACAGGATTTGCCCTGTTCGGTGCCGCGCTGGTCGCGATCAGTTATGGGCTCGCACGCTTCGCCTTCGGGCTGTTCGTGCCTCCCATACGGGCTGAGCTGGGGCTCACACCTTATGTGATCGGCATTATCGGCGCGCTGCCGCTCATCAGTTTCGTGCTGGCCACTCTGATCGCACCATTGGCCGCCGATCGCCTGGGCGCCCGTAACACGGCCGTACTCTCGGGTTGTTTCGGTATCGCTGGCCTTACATTGATCAGCCAGGCCCCGGGGGCGCTGATGCTCGGCGCCGGTGTGTTCGCCTGTGGCATCTGCACCGGCCTTATGATGCCCGCGCTTACGGCCGCCATGCAGGTGCTGGTTGACCGCGCCGTGCACGGCCGCGTCAGTTCCGTTATGAACGCCGGCACCAGCATCGGCGTTATTGTTGCCGTGCCGGCGGTCCTGTTCATGGCAGGCGCCTGGCGTTTCGCGTACGCCTCATTCGCCGTCCTGGCAGGCATGGGAGTCGTTGCCGCCTGGTACTTCATTCCCTCGGTATCGCGGATCATGCCGTCTAACGCCGCGCCGCCGCCTCCGATCAGCGCACTGCAATGGTCGCGTCTTTTCCGTCTGTCCCTGTTTGCATTCGCGATGGGCTTCGTCTCCGCTCCGTATTGGATTTTTGCGCCCGACCTGGCTGTCACCCTCGGAGCCCTGCCCTCCGATGAAACCGGCTGGTTGTGGCTCGCCGTCGGTATTGCCGGTCTCGGAGGGGCCGTGGTGAGCGACCTGGCCGACCGCAACAACCCACCCATCACGCACGCACTGATGCTGGTGATGCTGGCCGCGAGTCTGGCATTGCTCGCCGCCAGCCCCGCTCAGCTGGTACTCGCCGCATTTTCCGCGCTGGTATTCGGTCTCGCCTATATGAGCCTGACCGGGCTGTACCTGATGACCGCCATTCGCTTGTTGCCGGGACGACTGTCGATGGGGCCGGTCCTGCCCTTCCTGGCCTGCGCGCTCGGGCAGGCAGCCGGCTCCCCCGTCATCGGCCTGCTGGTAAGCGAATTCGGCTATGCCGACGCCTTTGCCATGTTCGCGGCAATCGGCATCATGGTGGCAACAGTCTCGCCCCTGTATCCACGCTACATTGAGCACGAGCCCGCGGAGGAAGAAGAGGCAACCGGTCTCCAGGCAGCTTACGATCAGCAACTCCTGGGCGAGGATGGCGAGCCAATTCAGCCCGACGCGGAAGAAGCCACGACTCATTAACCGGCGCTCTACCGACCTGGCGCCGGCCGGTGCAACGCCTCGGCGATTACAAAACCTGAAATAAGTCCGAAGTCTGCAGTTCTTCCTTCCGGGCGCCGGCCATACTCGGCGCCTGTTTCTAGTCTTTACTCTCGCCTTTCATTGTGCCGAGGGCTGCTAGAGGCTCCCGA
>JAGXLV010000122.1 GCA_018334495.1 Oleiphilaceae bacterium | reverse complement strand
CGCGGGCCATTGCGTGAAGCCTTGGGGCGACTCGAATCCCGGGGGCTTCTGGTCCGTCGTCCCCACGCCGGGGTCAAGGTTGTATCGGTGAGTGGCGCCGAGCTCCTTGAGCTCTACCGCATCCGCGAAGTCATGGAAGGGCTTGCCGCCCGCCAGGCGGCCGAGCGCATGACGGATACCGAAATCACGGATTTGCAGTCCACCCTGGACAGTCATGAGCAAATGATCCGACTGGCGGACGGGCAGTCCTATTTTCAGCAGGAGGGTGATTATGACTTTCACCATCGCATCGCGACCGGAAGCCATAACGCCAAGCTTGCCCGGATGCTGCTGGGCGACCTGTATTACATGGTGCGCATGTATCGATACCGCTTGAGCACCTCGGCAGGCCGTCCCCTGAAAGCCTTGGGTGAGCATCGTCGGATTGTCGAGGCGCTGGCTCAGCGTGATGGCGAGCTGGCGGAATTTCTCATGAAACGCCACATCAATGCCGCCAGAAAAAATATCGAAGACAAAATCAAAAATGGTAGTTTGACTATTCAGGCCTAACACTTTCACGATCAGGACAACTCTCATGACCGCCAGACCCTCAGCAGGCAACAGATTCCGCCAGGCACTGAAAGCCAACAAGCCCCTCCAGATTGTCGGGACCATCAACGCATACGCTGCCATGATGGCGGAGAAAGTAGGGCATCAAGCCATTTACCTGTCCGGAGGCGGCGTGGCCAACGCCTCCTACGGACTGCCGGATCTTGGCATTACCACGCTCAACGATGTGCTTGAAGACGTCCGGCGAATTACCGACGCCACCTCGGTCCCGCTGCTGGTGGATATTGATACCGGCTGGGGCGGAGCCTTCAACATTGCCCGCACGATCCAGCAAATGGAAGGCGCCGGCGCCGCGGCCGTGCATATTGAAGATCAGGTAGCCCAGAAACGCTGTGGCCACCGCCCCAACAAGGCCATTGTCTCCAAAGAAGAAATGGTGGATCGCATCAAGGCCTGCGTGGACGCTCGCCAGGATGAGGACTTTTTCATCATGGCCCGCACCGATGCCTTTCAACAGGAAGGGCTGGAAGCGGCCATTGACAGGGCCCAGGCCTGCATCGACGCCGGCGCCGATGGCATTTTTGCCGAAGCGGTCACCGAACTTGAGCACTACCAGGCCTTCTCGAAAGCGCTGAGCGTCCCGCTTCTGGCCAATATCACCGAATTTGGCGCCACGCCCCTTTACAACAAAAAGGAACTCGGCCAGGCCGGGGCCGACATGGTGCTGTACCCGCTGAGCGCGTTCCGTGCCATGAACAAAGCCGCTCTGACCACCTACGAGAGCATACTCGAGCAGGGTGACCAAAAGGCGGTGGTCGACACCATGCAAACCCGCAAAGAACTCTATGAATTCCTGAACTATCACGAATTCGAGCAGAAGCTCGATGAGCTCTTTAAACAGAGCAAAAACTAACCATCAAACATCGACAGGAGACCACCATGACTGGTGAACAAACCAAACCAGCAGCCGGCTTACGGGGACAAGTCGCCGGCGCAACGTCACTGTGCACTGTCGGTGCCAGCGGCACAGGGCTCAGGTACCGGGGCTACGAAATCACCGACCTGGCCGACAAAGCCGAGTTTGAAGAGGTCGCCTACCTGCTTTTGCAGGGCAAACTGCCCAACCGGCAGGAGCTGAGCACCTACAAGAAAAAACTCAACGGCCTGCGGGCGTTGCCTGACGCCCTCAAGCTTGTACTGGAGCAGATTCCGCGAGACGCCCACCCCATGGACGTCATGCGTACGGGCTGCTCCATGCTGGGCAATCTGGAAACCGAGCAGAACTTCGGGGAACAGGACGACAAAATCGACCGTATGATGGCCTGCTTCCCCGGCATCATCTGCTACTGGTACCGGTTTGTGACGGAAGGCGTCCGCATTAAGACCGACAGCAACAGCGACTCGATCGGTGGCCATTTCCTGGAATTGCTGCACGGCGAGGCGCCCTCTGAGTTGCACGAGCGCGTGATGAACGTATCGCTGATTCTGTACGCGGAACATGAATTCAACGCCTCCACCTTTAATGCCCGTGTCTGCGCCTCAACCCTCTCCGACATCCACAGCGCGGTCACCGGGGCCATCGGCACATTGCGCGGGCCCTTGCACGGCGGCGCCAACGAAGCGGCCATGGAGCTGATTCAGCGATTCCAGACTCCGGACGAAGCCGAGGAAGGCCTTCTGGGCATGCTGGCGCGCAAGGAAAAAATCATGGGCTTCGGGCATGCGGTCTACAAAGAGTCCGACCCCCGTAACGCCATTATCAAGAAATGGTCGAAAAAACTCGCCGAGGATGTCGGTGACACCCGGCTCTACCCGGTCTCGGAGCGCTGCGAGGAAGTCATGTGGCGGGAGAAAAAACTCTTCTGCAACGCCGATTTCTTCCATGCCTCCGCATATCACTTCATGGGCATACCCACTGAACTGTTTACGCCCATTTTCGTGATGTCCCGGGTCAGTGGCTGGACCGCCCATATCAAGGAGCAGCGGGAGAACAACCGCATTATCCGGCCGAGCGCGGACTACACCGGACCCGGCCAGCAGGAATGGCTGCCGATTGACCAACGTGACTAACCCAATTTATTAGCCACGGACGCTCACGGACATTAACGGACGAAAAGACTAAAGATTTTTTGATCTTTGTCCGTGTGGGTCCGTGAGCGTCCGTGGCCAAAAAACACTCACAGAGCCCCCGCCATGAACACTCACTATCGCAAGCATCTCCCCGGCACCGGTCTGGACTATTTCGATACCCGTTCGGCCATCAACGACATCCAGCCGGGGGCCTACGAAAAACTGCCCTACACCGCCCGGGTCCTGGCGGAAAACCTGGTGCGTCGCTGTGATCCCGAAAGTCTGACGGCCTGCCTCGGGCAGATCGTCGAACGCAAACGGGACCTGGATTTCCCCTGGTTTCCGGCCCGCGTTGTCTGTCACGACATTCTGGGGCAGACAGCACTGGTGGATCTGGCCGGACTGCGGGACGCGATTGCCGAAAAAGGCGGGGACCCGGCCAAGGTCAATCCGGTGGTACCAACGCAGCTGATTGTGGACCACTCCCTTGCGGTTGAGCACGGCGGCCATGACAAAGACGCCTTCGAAAAAAACCGGGCCATTGAAGACCGTCGCAACGAGGACCGTTTTCATTTCATCAACTGGACCAAGACCGCGTTCAAGAATGTGGATGTAATTCCGCCGGGCAACGGCATCATGCACCAGATCAACCTGGAGCGAATGTCACCGGTGATTGCCTCCCTCAATGGGGTGGCCTTCCCGGACACTCTGGTGGGTACCGACAGCCACACGCCCATGGTGGACGCGCTTGGCGTCATCGCCGTGGGCGTCGGCGGCCTTGAGGCGGAGAGCGTGATGCTGGGCCGCGCTTCCTACATGCGCCTGCCTGACATGGTGGGCGTGAAGTTGACCGGAAAACCCCAACCCGGCATCACCAGCACCGACATCGTGCTGGCGCTGACCGGCTTTTTGCGGTCGGAGCGCGTGGTGTCCTGTTACCTGGAGTTTTTCGGTGAGGGCGCCAGCCACCTCACCCTGGGCGACCGGGCGACCATCTCCAACATGACCCCTGAATACGGCGCCACCGCCGCCATGTTCTACATCGACGACCAGACCATCGACTACCTGCGCCTGACCGGCCGTGACGACGAACAGGTAAAACTGGTGGAAACCTATGCCAGGACCACCGGCCTCTGGGCCGACAGCCTGGAAACCGCCGAATACGAACGCGTACTGACCTTTGACTTGTCATCGGTAGGCCGGACCATGGCGGGCCCGTCCAACCCACATTCCGGCTTTCCCACGTCGGAATTGGCGGCAAGGGGCATCAGCGGCAACATGGCAACGGAGGACGGCTTGATGCCGGACGGCGCGGTGATTATTGCCGCCATCACCAGTTGCACCAACACCAGCAACCCACGCAGCATGGTGGCTGCCGGCCTGCTGGCCCGCAACGCCAACCGGCGCGGCCTGAGCCGCAAGCCCTGGGTCAAGTCGTCTCTGGCGCCCGGCTCCCGAACCGTCAAGATGTACCTGGAGGAAGCCAATCTGCTAACCGAGCTGGAGAACCTCGGTTTCGGTGTGGTGGCCTTTGCCTGTACCACCTGTAACGGCATGAGCGGCGCTCTGGACCCGGTGATCGAAAAAGAAGTGGTGGAACGGGACCTCTACGCCACCGCGGTTCTGTCAGGCAATCGCAACTTCGATGGCCGGATTCATCCCCACGCCAAACAGGCTTTCCTGGCATCACCACCCCTGGTGGTGGCCTACGCCATTGCCGGCAGCATCCGTTTTGATATCGAAAAGGACATTCTCGGCATTGATCAGGAAGGGCAGCCGGTCACGCTGAAAGACCTCTGGCCCGGCGATGAGGAAATCGACGCCATTGTGAAGGAGAGCGTCAAGCCGGAACAGTTCCGCCAGGTCTACATCCCCATGTTTGAGGTATCCGACGCCCCCAAAGACCAGGTCAGCCCTCTCTACGAGTGGCGGCCACAAAGCACTTATATCCGCCGCCCGCCTTATTGGGAAGGCGCATTGGCCGGAGGCGGCACACTCAAGGGCATGCGGCCGTTGGCGGTGCTGGGCGACAACATCACCACCGATCACCTGTCGCCCTCCAACGCCATTCAGCTCGCCAGTGCCGCCGGTGAATACCTGGCGAAAATGGGCGTGCCGGAAGTGGACTTCAACTCCTACGCCACCCACCGGGGCGATCACCTGACCGCGCAACGCGCCACCTTCGCCAACCCCAAGCTGTTGAACGAAATGGTGCTGGAAAATGGCGAGATCAGGCAGGGCTCCCTGGCCCGCATCGAGCCGGAAGGTCAGGTTACGCGTATGTGGGAAGCCATCGAAACCTACATGGAACGCAAACAGCCGTTGATCATCATTGCCGGCGCCGACTATGGCCAGGGCTCGTCACGGGACTGGGCCGCCAAAGGCGTGCGACTGGCCGGTGTGGAGGCCATCGCTGCCGAAGGCTTTGAGCGTATTCACCGCACCAACCTGGTCGGCATGGGTGTTCTGCCGTTGCAGTTCAAGCCGGGCGTTAACCGCAAAACCCTGGGCATTGATGGCACCGAAATCTTCGATGTAATAGGTAAACCGGCAGCAGGGGCGACCCTGACGTTGGTGGTCCATGGCCACAACGGCGAGCAACAGGAAGTGCCGGTCACCTGCCGTCTCGATACGGCGGAAGAAGTCTCCATTTATGAAGCCGGCGGTGTCCTGCAGCGCTTTGCCCAGGACTTCCTGGAGTCTGCTGAAGTCGTCTGATCGGTTAGCGAAACAAGAATTTTTAGGCCACGGACGCTCACGGACGAAAAGACTAAAGATCTTTAGGTTTTTGTCCGTGAATGTCCG
>JAGXLV010000045.1 GCA_018334495.1 Oleiphilaceae bacterium | reverse complement strand
CAATCCGGCGTGTTCCCGACAACCATCGGAGAGTCCGATACTTGATGGACTAATCCGGCCCGCTATCACAGAGAACGGCCGTTTTTGGCCGCGCAAAGCTTTGCTTTACACACAACACGCAAAAACCCGCCTAGACCCCCGATTTATTGTCGTTGGGTTGACCCTAATGCAACGTCAGTAGTTTGTCTGCTACTTCAACAAGGTCTTCACCGCTGACATCGGCAGGCAGGAATACGTCTCCAACCTCGTGTTCGAGACGGGCACACCAGCCCGCGAGCGCTCCAGCTCGCTTGGCGCCGTGGCAGTCCCATGCGTGCACAGCAACGAGCGCCATGCGCTCGATCGGTGTATTTGTCTGTTTTGCTGCGAAACGGTAGATATCCGGGTGAGGCTTCCACACGCCCGCATCTTGCGCGGTGATGACATGATCAACGAACTTGGCGAGTCCGGCGCCCTCAAGGAAACGGCGCGTGTTGTCGGGGTTGCCAACCGTGAGGCAACCCACGGTGATCCCAGCCTGCGAAAGCCTCCGCAGGGCTGGCGCGGCGTCGTCAAAGGTGGGCAGCGTGGCAAACCCTGCCAGCACGTGCTCGATGTCAGCATCGCTGAGCCTTTGCTCCGTTTCGATGCGCAGGGCCTGACGAGCAACTTGCATGAAGGGCGCTTTATCGCCGGCAAGGGTCAGTGCCATGGCATCGCGCTGGAAGCGCATGAACCAGGGCCCCAGCACAGCCCCTGGCTGGCCCACCTGTTCGAGTCGCGCGGCCAGCGGATCAAGGTTGAGCAGTGTTTCCAGGACATCGAATACGACTACATTCGGTCGATCAGCCATATAGCCTCCCTCCTTGGTGCCGTAATAAGACTGTAAGAATATAGCCCGCATACACGGGGTAGCCCCACGTGACTCCACTTCACGCCGGAAAAGCTGGCCAGTCAAGGACACCCACCTTTATAACAACTATAGCCCCTGACGCGACACCGGAAAACTGGTTGTATATACAGTTCTGGCCCGCAAAACCTAGGTTTGCATATCTCGCGGAATCCAGTAGGCCCCCGTAATGCCGCCTATCTTGCTCTGAAATAATTCTGGGCCCTTCAGTTCGCCCATGAACGGCCGTTAAGCTCATAAGAGTTCAGTGCATGGCTGTCGAAACGAATCTTGAGGGGCTAATCCGTGACATTTTTCAGCAAAAGTATTTCCAGACAGATAACCGGGGTCGTCGTCGCCGTTAACTTGTCCATTGGCGCTGTCGCCGCCGCCATAGAATCGAACGTCGGTGACAACATTGTCGTGGCTGGCGCCGCGCTGTTCCTGACCATCATTATCGGCACCGGCATCACGTTACTGACCATCAACCGGCGAATCCTCAAGCCGACGGCTCAAATAAGCGGGCAACTGCAGCGCCTGGGCGACGGCGACCTTTCGGAGCCAGTGACCATTAAACGCCAGGACGAACTCGGTGCCCTCGCCGATACAGCCCGCAAGCTGCATCAATTTCTCCAGGAAATCCGGACCACCACTCAGTCAAACGCAGCGGATCTGGACACCATTGCCGAAGCCATCAATAAAGGCGCCCTCAGTGTTGCCGAAAAATCCCAGTCCAGTCACCAGCGTATTGACCAGGTCGCTGCTGCGATGAACGAAATGTCAGCGACAGCTCAGGATGTGGCTCAGCATGCCTCTGGCGTGTCTTCCCAGGTGGATGAGACGACCACGCAAACCGATGAAGCTGACCGCAATATCGGCACCACCACCGCAAGCATGGAAAGACTCGCTGATCAAATTCAGTCCACTGCGGAAACAGTGGCCAAATTGGCCGCCGAGGGCAAAAAAGTCAGTGATGTTATGAAGGTCATCCGGGAGATAGCCGATCAAACCAACTTGCTGGCCCTGAATGCCGCCATTGAAGCGGCCAGGGCCGGTGACGCCGGCCGGGGCTTTTCGGTGGTCGCGGACGAAGTCAGAAATCTGGCGGCGAAGACGCAGAAAGCAACGGTCGAAATTGATTCAATCGTCGGCGATATCGCTTCCGGCTCTCACGACGCCACGGAATTCATGCAGGCCAGCGAAGTGGTCACCCAGGAATGTGTTGAACAGGTTAATGGTATCCAGGCCATTATTGCGGGCATCAACCATCGCATGACCAGCATCAAGGAGTCGACCGTACAGGTTGCCACCGCGGCCGAGGAACAGACCAGTGTGAGCGAAGAAATCAATCAGAATATTACGGACATCGCAGGGCTCTCTGACGACATGAGCACGTCCTCGGATGCAAATATCAAGCTCATACCAGAACTCGAAGCCATGGCGCACTCAGCAAAGCGGCTCTCGGAACGGCTACGGGGTTGATCGTCGGGTTCTGGGCAAAGCCTTTCACCAATGCCTCTGGACCCGCGTCGGATCGGCAAGCGGGGAATCTGATCTAACGAACTACAAAAACCGCCACGTTGGTATGCTTGACGATGTAACTCGCGTTTGAACTCATCAAATGCAGGTGATCAGCCACTCCGGGCACATGGGATGACATTACCACCAGGTCAGCCCCAACGTCGGCCACGGCTTCCACCAGGCGGTCGTCGATCTCCGTCACCGGATCCGGAGTTGTGACTACATAGGAGCGGGCTTTGATGTCGTATTTGTCAGCTTGCTCCTGTGCAAATTGTTTGAATTTTTTCTCGAACTCTTCCCGGGAGTGAGCGATTGTCGTGGGCACACTCGCAGTCACGCCGACATAGCAGACAGTAGCGCTGTAAAGCTTTGCCAGATCGGTTGCCGTGGTGAGGGACTTATCCAGTTTATCGATGTGAGCAAGGTCGATGGGAACCATAATGCTGCTATACATAGACTGCCTCCTTTTCTTTGCGAGCCTGATCTGCATACAGTTTATACAGTGGCTTTGTCTGTCGCTTTTTCAACCCCCACAGACAAACAGCCTGCCATTTCCCGAGCAGGTCGGCACAGAGAAAGAGCCTGCCAAAGCACCTCTTTCCAAAAAAGCCCCACTAACACGGGGCTGGGCGCACCTGGGGCCAGGGATCAGGACTGTGTAAGACGGCGTTTCAATCCTAAGCCAGCAAAGCCCAGGGCGAGCAAAGCCAGGGTTCCTGGCTCCGGAACCTGGACCGGGTTGCCAATCGTGGCTACATGACTGATTTCCATTTCTTCTGCATCGGGCAAGTTAAACCCCTCGTTTAGGATACCAGTGTCGATGACCGCCCAATCAAAGCTTGCGTTGTTTTCAAACAGGCCCCACCACTGGGCGTTCTTGATCAAAAAATACTCAGTTGCAGAGTTCAGCTCATAACCAATAATCGAGCCGCTACCGTCGATAAAACTGTATCCCTGAGGCTCAGTTTTGGTTCCGTAAGTAGTCGATTCGCCAAGCACGCTGTCAATCCAGCACAGCTCCGCGGTCGGGCTAGAGCCTGACCCACAATTGGAGCCAAGATTGCTGGTTTGTGAAACCAGCGAATCCAGGCCACCTACTGAAACGCCCCCGATCATATTTCCTGACGCCGTACCGACCAACAGCGAGGAACCCACCACCCACAAACATTTCGCAAATAATTTCATTATTGAGTCTCTTTTCCCGGTTAATGCCAACTCTCGCTCCTGAGCAAATCAAGGTATCTCGCTCAGAATATGGCTCAGGCCATAGTCCAAGCAGGTATCGCACCAACGAACTGTTAACCCATCAAAAACAACAATTTAGTAGCTTTTTCCTGCCAGCCGGAAGTCGAGATGTTTTATAAGTGTAAATTTTCCTGACATCGGCAAAAATAAATGGCAGGGTCAGATTAATGGACCAATCACGACAGCATTCGCTTACACTCCTCAATACAGGATCTTTCGACATCTCACACGGGCCTTAGCGACGTGGTTTTGCGGCAACCAGACTTTCGTCTCTTCGGTTTTCCCGGTATTTCATTGCCTGAACAAAGGGGCACCCAACCGAGCAGCATGACTCAGCCGGAGCAATACCCATGAAGAACGGTACTCACCTGCGCACCTGCCACCTGTGCGAAGCCATGTGTGGCGTAGCCATCGACGTCGAGGACGGCCGGATTGCGTCCATCAAAGGCGACCCCAATGATCCCTTAAGCCAGGGTCATATTTGCCCCAAGGCCGTTGCCCTGAAAGATTTACAGGAGGATCCGGACCGGCTCAAGCGGCCCATTCGACGCACAGCCGCAGGCTGGGAGGAAATGACCTGGAGCGATGCCTTCGACTACGTCGTCGACAATCTTGACAGCGTCCGGCAGGAACATGGCAAAAACGCGGTGGGCACGTATCTGGGCAACCCTAACGTGCACAATCATGGCGCCATGATGGCGACCCTTCCCTTTCTGCGGGCGCTGGGTACCCGGAACCGCTTTTCCGCCACCTCCAATGATCAGCTCCCGCACATGCTGGCCAGCCTGGAAATGTTTGGCCACCAACTGTTGTTTCCGATACCCGACATCGATCGCACGGATCTGTTCATGTGCATCGGTGCCAACCCGATGGCTTCGAATGGCAGCCTGATGACGGTTCCGGACTTCCGCGGACGCCTGAAAGCCTTGCAGGCTCGCGGTGGCAAGCTGGTGGTGATCGACCCGCGCCGGACGGAAACCGCCAAGCTGGCGGACGAATTCCATTTCGTGCGCCCTGGCAGCGACGCCCTGTTACTCATGGCCATGGTCAATACCCTCTTCGCCGAAGACAGCGTCACGCTGGGCCCTGCCGAAGACTGGAGCAAAGATGTGGACCTGGTGCGACTGGCTGCCCTGCCCTTCACGCCGGAGGCCGTGACTGACCATACCGGCCTCGACCCGGAAGCAATCCGGTCGTTGGCTCGCCAGCTTGCCAGCACTCCAAGGGCGGCGCTCTATGGCCGTATTGGCACCAGCACCCAGGCCCACGGCGCCGTGGCGACCTGGCTGATCTATGTTCTTAATATTCTCACCGGCAAACTCGACAGGGAGGGCGGTGTCATGTTTACCCAGCCTGCCATTGATATGGTGGCGTTGGGCGCCCTGTCCGGCCAAAAAGGCCATTTCGGGCGCAGGCACAGCCGCGTCAAAGGCCTGCCGGAATTCGGGGGCGAATTTCCGTCCAGCACCATGGCCGATGAGATTCTCACTCCGGGCGAGGGGCAGGTTCGGGCTTTTGTAACCGTGGCCGGTAATCCGCTATTGTCCAGCCCCAACGGCGGTCGACTGAAAGAAGCCTTTGGCCAGCTCGAGTTCATGGTGGCTGTGGACTACTACCTGAATGAAACCACCTGCCATGCGGATGTCATTCTGCCACCCACCGCCGCTCTTGAACGCAGCCATTACGATCTGATCTTCAGCATGTTTGCGGTCCGCAATGTCGCCAAATACAGCGAAGCCCTGATTGACGCCGGCCCGGACGCCCGTCATGACTGGCAGATACTGCTGGAGCTTGCTCACCGCCTTGAGAAAAAACGCAAAGGCGGCCGTTTGCCATTACGGAGCGAACTGGGCTGGAGAACCTTCAAGCGGGTCGGGCCGGACCCTTTTCTGGACCTGCTGCTGAGAACCGGGCCCTACGGCACTGACTTGGGTGCGGCGCGACCGTTGCTGCAACCGGCATTGAATTTGCTGACTGCCTGGCTGCCGAAAAAGCATACTCTGACAAGCCTCGCCCGCCTGAGCCCACTGAATAAGCACTGGCGGCGCTTACCCAAGGGCCTGTCACTGGCGGCCCTGAAAACCAGCCCCAGTGGCATGGATTTGGGCGAACTCCGGCCCTGCCTGCCAGAGCGGCTGTTTACCAAAGACGGCCTGGTAAACCTGGCGCCACGGCGCTACCTGGGGGATCTGCCCCGACTGCATGCCAGACTTGCAACCCCGGTTGCCACGGATCTTCTATTAATCGGACGCAGGCACATACGGAGCAACAATTCCTGGATGCACAACAGCCAGCGCCTGGTGAAAGGCAAAAATCGCTGCACCCTGATGATTCATCCGACAGATGCTTCCCGGTGCGGGCTCACGGATGGCGGTAACGCGGAGGTAAGCACGGAGGCCGGCCGGATCGTTCTGCCGGTAGAGATAACCGCCGACCTGATGCCGGGCGTCGTGTCGATTCCCCACGGATGGGGGCACACGCAGAGCGGCACCCGGCAATCGGTAGCCCAGGCCCATGCCGGCGTCAGTATCAACGATGTAATCAGGGATGATACCGTGGATTTTTTAAGCGGTACGTCCGTGCTCAATGGGCAGACCGTTGCTGTCAAAGCCTGGAGAACACAAGCGGCACAGAAGCGCGCACCCAAGAGCCAAACCGCCCCAATTTAAGCGTGGATTGCCTTAAATGTTGGGCTGTTCAGCATTTTTGGTCGTATTTATGACTCGTAGTAACGGCCGATACGCTTCATTTGCAAGTCAAGGCGTTTTATTGCCGATACTGTCTATGTTCAGCACTCTCATACTCGCAGAAGGAATAAGCCATGCCTATCTGGCTTCAGTGGACCCTAATCGTGACAGGACTTGTGGTAATCGCCCTGCTTACCGCTTTCATCGTCAAACAGGCCCGCGTAATCAAACAAACCAAAGTCCGGGAGGCGCGCCATCGTAGCTTCCGGGCCGAGCGCCGTGACAGCATGATCGACAGCATCAGAGTGCTTGCGATGGCGATTGAGCAGGATCAGGTGGAATATTCAGAGGGCTGTTTGCGGATAAAAGGCCTGCTGGACCATGTTGAGCCGGAGCTGCTCGAACAGTCGCCCTTCCAGGTTTTTCAGGAGATTCACAACCACCTGGAGCACATGCCGACGCATCAGGCGCGCCAGGAAACGGACCTGCGCTTTGTCCAGAAGATGGACCGAGAGCGCTACGCGCTGGAGGCAAAGCACTCAGACCGCATTCGCCGGGCGGCCACCGCACTCCGGCATCATCCGTTCAGAAATGCCGCCTGATCGATCCGGACTCCGGGCCACTAGGAACTGACCATCATGCCTGCCATGGCCATGATGCCGTCCCGGTTACTTACCAGTTGGTCGAACTTCTCTTCGAGCTTCTCGCGGTTAAGGCCCAACTCCTGGAAAAGCGCCTCTGGAACAGGCTGGGCGGCACCCAGCGGAATACCGCGATCGATCAACAACTGGCGAGCCAACCAAAGCAACCGAGGATAGACAGCAAAATCACCCTCGTAATCCGGGTTTTTCTGGTATCGGATTGCCACCGTGACCTCGTCGGGCATGCCCCAATTGGACATCAACTGAGCGCCAATCTGCTCGCGGGTCACCCGTAGGAGATGCTGCTCAACCACGGCGGTATCAATTTGCGGATTCACCTCCCAACAGCGACAAGCCAGCTTGAAATGAGGCGGAAAAACCTGAGCCAGAACAAGATACCCCAGGTTGTGAAGGAGACCCGAAAGGTACGCCAGGCCAAAGGCCGGTCGCTCGCCGTGACGCACCATGCTGGCGAGGACGCCGGCGGACTGGGCTTGCCAGATAGCCTGCTGCCAGTAGCCCAGATAGCCTTCGGGCTGATCAGAGGGCTGTTTTAACGCGCGCCCGAGGGCCAGGCCCATGGCCAGATTCATCACCAGCTCGAAGCCGAGCACTCGGGACACCGCATCATAAACCGACTGCACCTTGCCGCCAGCCGCGTAAAAAGACGAAGACGCCCAGCTCACCACCTGAGCCGCCAGACTGGGATCACTCTCAACGAGGTCCACCAACTCACCCATGGTAGCATTCGGGTTCACCCTTAGGTGAATAATGCGTTGGGCGGTTTCCGGCAGTGGTGGCAGCTCAAGGGTATCGTCAAGGCGCTGCTGAATTCTGAGGCTGGTAAAACGCCTGATCGCCGAGTGCAGTTGCTCACGGTCGCTCTCCGGATGGTTCAGGTTGACCTGGATTGAGCCCGACGCAACACCTACTGGTATACGGCGGGATCCCTCGGTCAAACGCTGGAAGCCGGCGGCGTCGATCCTGAGCCAGGTGCTGGAGTCGATTGCCATCAGCGTGACCGACTCCAGTTCATCAAGCGCGGCATCAGTGACGGTTGGCAAGCCGGTCAGAGCCGGCACCGGTGGTATGTCACTCGGCAGGCCCAGACGTTCGCGAATCCGCCCTTGTTGCTTCAATGCCATGAGTTGCAGGTCGCGCCCGAGCGTCTTGTTCAAAACGGCCAGATCGAAAAGGTCGTCCGCTTTACACACAACCTGCAGCGGACCTCTGCAATCTTCGAGCAGAACCATACGGAGGGGAGCCCCCATATCCCGTCCGGCCGCCTCGTGCACCGATATATTTGCCGCGACCGGCTCAAGCGCCTCACGAACACTGAGGGGTAAATCCATAGGGCTCACCTTGTTACTCGTCCTTTATGCAAGAGTGTGTAATTCTGGTCATGGCCGATTCAGGCCCGGTGCGCAGTGCCCGCTAGACATCACCATAGCGAATGCGGTCTCCAAGCCAGCGACGAATCAGGGCATCCACTCGTTGATGATCTCCCATTAAAGCGGGCGCCAACTCGCGAACCGCCTCTATCCAGCCTTTATCGCGTTCAAAATCCGCCAGACGAAACTGCATCATACCGGTTTGCCGAGTGCCCAGCACCTCGCCGGGACCGCGAATTTCAAGATCTTTTTCAGCAATAAAAAAACCATCCTGGCTCTCACGCAAGGCCTGCAGGCGCGCCCGGCCATTCTGGGACAGGGGCGGATGGTACATCAGCACACAGAAACTCGCCTCTTCACCCCGGCCCACGCGTCCCCGCAGCTGATGCAACTGAGCCAGGCCCAGGCGCTCCGGGTTTTCGATAATAATCAGGGAGGCGTTGGGAACATCCACTCCCACTTCTATCACGGTAGTGGCCACGAGCAAGTCGAGGGCACCGTCTTTGAAGGCTTGCATGATCCGGACTTTTTCAGGACCCTTCAGCCGGCCGTGCACCAGACCCACTTTCAGTTCGGGCAGCCGTTCCCGCAAGTGCTCCGCGGTTACCTCAGCGGCCTGGCATTGCAGGGCTTCCGATTCCTCGATCAGGGTGCAGACCCAATAAGCCTGCCGGCCGGCCTGACAGGCTTGCTGAACCCGCTCAATGATGTCCTCGCGACGGTTGTCCGGCAGAACCACGGTTTCGATGGGCTTGCGACCCGGCGGCAGTTCGTCGATCACGGAGGTATCCAGATCCGCGTAGGCGCTCATGGCCAGGGTTCTGGGGATGGGCGTGGCTGTCATGATCAACTGATGGGGCGCCAGCTCATCGGCCGCCCCTTTCTGTTTCAGGGCCAGGCGCTGGTGAACGCCGAAGCGGTGCTGCTCGTCCACAATGACCAGACCCAGCCGGTCGAACGCCACGTCTTCCTGGAACAGGGCATGGGTTCCGATCACCATCGCTGCCTCGCCGTCGGCGATCTGGCCGATCACCGTGATGCGCGCTTTGCCCTTGACCTTGCCGGACAGCCAGGCCAGCTTGATACCGAGAGGTTCCAGCCACTGGCTAAAATTGTTGAAGTGTTGTTCGGCCAGGATTTCAGTGGGCGCCATCATGGCCACCTGGGCCCCTGAGTTGATCGCCTGCAAAGCCGCCAGGGCGGCGACCACGGTCTTGCCGGAGCCGACATCGCCCTGCACCAGCCTAAGCATGGGCAGGGGCTGACTCAAGTCCTGCCTGATCTCGCTCAGCACCTGCTGTTGCGCCCCGGTCAGGCGGAAGTGCAGGCTGTCCAGAAAACGCCCGGTCAGATCCCCGCTGGGCAATAACGGTAGCGCTTTGCGTTCCTGGATTTGCGCCCGCACGCGCAGCAAACTGAGCTGGTGGGCCAGCAACTCCTCCATCACCAGACGCTGTTGCGCCGGATGCTGCCCCGCCATCAACGAATGCACGGGGGCATCGGCCGGCGGCGCATGCACCAGGGCCACAGCTTCTGAAATGCCGGGCAACTGGTAATCCGCCAGCATACCCGCCGGCAGCCAGTCCCGGATCGGATAACGCTTGAGGTAAGCCAGTGCCTGCTGACAAAGGCTACGCACCCGAGGCTGCTGAATGCCTTCGGTAAGAGGATAAACCGGCGTCAGCGTGGCCTGACTTTGATCCGGCATGGCTGGAGGATTTAGCTGGTATTCCGGGTGATAAAATTCATAACCGGCACGGCCAGGGCGCACTTCACCGTAACAACGCACGCGCTGGCCTTCAGTGAGTTGATTTTTTTGGGCAGCGTTAAAATGAAAGAAACGCATGACCACAAAGCCCGATTGATCCCGCAGGCTGACCTGAAGACTGCGTCGCCGGCCCATCACCAAGTCAGTCTTGACGACCTCGCCTTCCACCACGCCCACGTCTCCAACCCCCAGGCTGCCCATGGGTGTAATGCGCGTACGATCTTCATAGCGATGGGGCAGATGAAAGAGCAGGTCCTGGAGGGAAACGATGCCCAGCTTGGCCAGGGTGGCCGCCAGCGCGGCCCCGACGCCCTTCAAAACGGTAACCTGGATATCATCCAACGAGTTCATCGGGGTCCTCAAGCGCTGGCGGCAATGGTGGGCGTTTCCTTGCTCACTTTTTCGATCACGCGGCACTGGCTGGCGGCCAGGGACAGAACATCAATAGCCTTGGTGCGCGGAAATGTCACACGCCAGGCTAAAGCCACGGTACGCGAAGGCACCGGCGCTACAAATGGCCTCACGGCCAGAATGTCCTCGTTATACTGCATGGCGGTCGCCGCGGATAGCGGCAACACAGTAATGCCCAGACCCGACGCGACCATGTGGCGGATGGTTTCCAATGAACTGCCCTCGGTGACCAGGGCGGGGCCGGACGGCGTGGCGGCTCTGGATGTCACCGCCTGCACAAGCGGGGGGCAGGATTCCAGCACCTGATCCCGAAAGCAGTGGCCGGGCCCCAGCAGCAGCAACTGTTCGTGGGACAGCTCCTCCGGTGTCAGCGCTTCTTTACGGGACAAGGGGTGATTGCCCGGCAGCAACACCACAAAAGGCTCGTCGTAAAGAGGCAGAGTGACCACTTCCGGCTCATCGAAAGGAAGTGCGATTATAATGGCATCAAGCTCGGATTGACGGAGCTTCTGGCGCAGGTTGGCCGTATAGTTTTCTTCTATGAACAATGGCATTTCGGGAGCGCCACGACGCAGTTCCGGCAATAGATGGGGAAACAGATAAGGCCCAATCGTATAAATGGCTCCTACCTTCAACGGGGTGTTAAGCTGGTTTTTACCATCCTGGGCCATATCACGGATCACACCGACCTGATCAAGCACACGCTGGGCCTGCTCAATGATTCGCAAACCGGTATCGGTCACCCTGATGCTGCTTTTACTGCGCTCAAACAACGAAATTCCCAGTTCGTCTTCCAGCTTTTTGACCGCCACACTGAGGGTGGGCTGGCTGACATGACAGCGTTCGGCCGCGCGCCCGAAATGTTTTTCCCGGGCCAGGGTGACAACGTAACGTAATTCGGTCAGGGTCATGAACTGCTCCGCTCCGGGTCTCATATTTATCGTATATAGAATAAGGATTGAAATTGACTATGGCAATCACCGAAGGCACAAACCGCTCTCGAATTCTGGTCGCTGGCTGTGGCGCGCTCGGAGGACAGGTCGCGCTGGAGATGAGCAGGGACTGCGAGGTCTTCGGCTTGCGACGCACGGCCGCCAGGGTGCCGGCGCCCGTGACCGCCATTGCGGCGGATTTGCTGAAACCTGAGGAACTGAAGGCGGTCGTGCCCTCGGACCTCGACGCCATTGTCTACTGCCTTACCCCGTCCAATTATGACAGGGAGGGCTATGAGGCGGCCTTCGTGACCGGCCTGAGAAACCTGCTTAACGCCATTGACGGCTCACCCGTGCGGCGCCTGATATTCGTCAGCAGCTCCAGTGTTTATGGCCAGGACGATGACAGCTGGATTGACGAAACCAGTGAGACCAGGCCCAGCCGTTATACCGGCGAAAAGATTCTGGAGGGCGAGACCCTGGCGCTTGATAGCGGCCTGCCGGCGACCGTCGTCCGCTTCAGCGGCATTTACGGCCCGTCACGCCAACGCTTCCTGGAGTCAGTGGTTAACGGCATGCTGGTGCCCACAAAGCCGGCCCCTTATACCAACCGCATTCATGAGCGGGACGCCTGCAGTACGCTTTGTCATCTCCTGCGCAAGTCCCTGGCCGGGCACAGCATTGCTGATTGTTATCTGGCCAGCGATTGCAAACCGGCCAGACTGGATGAGGTCGTTGACTGGCTGTGCGAACAGGTGCCCTGCACGCCGCCCAAGCCTGAAGCCCGTACGGGAGGCAGAGCCGGTAGCAAGCGCTGCAATAACCGGCGCCTGCTGGATTCGGGCTTCGAGTTTCAATACCCGGATTACCGGGCTGGCTACCGGGAAATGCTCGAGCAGAACCGGACAGGATGACCGGGCTCGATCAGCTCAGAACCATGACCGCATCCATTTCAACCGGAACGCCTTTCGGCAGCGCGGACACCTCAATAGCCGCGCGGGCGGGATAAGGCTCCTGGAAATAGGTTGCCATCACTTCATTGAGCGTGGCGAAGTTGCCCAGATCGGTTACGTAAATGTTGAGTTTGACGATGTCCTGCAGTCGCCCACCGGCGGCTTCGCAAATGGCCTGGAGATTATCGAAAACCTGTCGGGCCTTGGCGGCAAAATCCCCGGCGATCACCTCCATAGTGTCCGGTACCAGCGGTATCTGTCCCGACACATACACCGTATCGCCGGCCTTGACCGCCTGGGAATAGGTGCCAATGGCCTCAGGCGCGTTGTCTGTCTGAATCACCGATTTATTGGTCATGCCTTGGGTCCTTTCTGGAATGAGACTGAGTGGGGGCGAACTGACCGATCTCAGGAGCTGCATCGGTCGAAAACTGAAAAGCCGCTATATTCCCCCCTGGCAGCCGGCAGTGTCAACCGGGAGCGGGGGGTCAGTACCTGACCCTGCCGATGTGAACTACCGCCCGAATATTGCGGATCCGGCGCATGACCTTGGCCAGATGGCGGCGCCCTTTCACGTGCACAGTCAAGCTGACAATGCCCAGGTGCGCGTTCTGCTCTTCCACATTGATGCGCTCGATATTACCGTCGGCCAGGGCAACCGCACTGGCCACCTCGGCAATAACACCTCGTTGACGCTCAAGCTCCACGCGCAGCTCCACCGAAAACTCGTCCGCGATGTCCTTGGCCCAGTTGAGGTGGGTGAGCTGATTCTGGGCATCGCCGGTCCCCGGCAGGCGCGAGCAGGTGTCACTGTGAATAACCAGGCCATGGCCGGAATCCATCAAACCCACCACCGGGTCACCCGGAATCGGCCTGCAGCATTTTCCGAACTTCACCACCATGCCCTCGGTACCGTGAATGGTGACCGGGCTGCGGCTTCCCGATTCGGGCGTCTGAGTTGGGCCGGCCTCCACTTTATTGCCACTCGGTGTCTCGCCATTGACTAGCTGGCGCGCCACCAGGAAGGCCATCCGGTTGCCAAGACCCACCTCGGCCAGGAGGTTGTCAAAGCTGCTCGCCAGGTTATGACGCGCAACTGCCTTGATCTCGCGGTCGCCGATATCGGCCAGTGTCACGCCGAAGCCGCTCAGAGAGCGCTTGAGCAGTGTTTTCCCGAGCTCCACAGATTCCGCTTTTTTCTGGTGCTTGAGCACGTGACGGATACTGCTGCGGGCCTTGCCCGTCATCACAAAACTCAGCCAGGCCGGGTTGGGCCTTGCGCCGGGGGCTGTGATGATTTCCACGGTCTGGCCACTTTGCAAGGGCTGGCTCAGGGACGCAAGATTGCGGTTCACTCGGCAGGCCACGCAAGCGTTGCCAATATCGGTATGAATGGTATAGGCAAAGTCTACGGGTGTGGCGCCGCCGGGCAGTTCCAGAATTTTTCCCTTGGGCGTGAAGACGTAAATTTCATCCGGAAACAGGTCGACCTTGACGTGCTCGATGAACTCCAGCGAGTCGTCCGCGCGCTCCCGCATTTCCATCAGGCCTTTAAGCCAACGGTCGACCCGGTTCTGATTGACCAGGGAGACCGCCGAGTCGCCATTCTTGTACATCCAGTGGGCGGTAATACCGTTGTTGGCAATCTGCTCCATTTCTTCGGTTCGAATCTGGATCTCGATGTTCACATGCATCCCAAAGAGCGTGGTATGCAAGGATTGGTAACCGTTGACTTTGGGCATCGCGATGTAATCTTTGAACCGTCCCGGCAAAGGCTTATAAAGACTGTGGACGGCCCCCAAAATTCGGTAACAGCTTTCCTCGCTATCCGTCACAATGCGAAATGCGTAAACGTCCATTACTTCGTGGAAGGACTTGTGCTTGAACTTCATCTTGTTGTAGATGCTGTTCAAATGCTTTTCGCGACCCAGAATACGCCCCGCGAGGCCGCGTTCGGCCATTTTCGCTTCCAGTTTGGAGCGGATTTCCTCGATGATTTCCCGGTGGCTGCCGCGCAGCTTGCTGATCGCCTGGGAAATGTAGCGAGAGCGCATGGGGTAAAGGGTCGCAAAGCCCAGATCCTCAAGCTCGGTGCAGACACTGTGCATGCCGAGCCGGTTGGCGATGGGCGCGTAAATATCCAGGGTTTCGGTGGCAATGCGCTTGCGCTTCTCGTAGGGCAGAGGGCCAAGGGTGCGCATATTATGAAGGCGGTCGGCCAGCTTGACCAGAATGACCCGGATATCCCGAGCCATGGCCAGGGTCATTTTCTGAAAATTCTCAGCCTGGGCTTCGGCGCGAGTGCGGAATTCAATCTGGGTAAGTTTGCTGACGCCATCGACCAGGTCTGCGACCGGCTCACCGAACTGCTCCGAGAGCGCATCCTTGGGAATACCGGTATCTTCGATGACGTCGTGCAACATGGCTGCCATCAGACTTTGATGGTCAAGCCTGAGATCGGCAAGAATACCGGCGACCGCCAAAGGGTGGGTAATATAGGATTCGCCGCTGCGGCGCTTCTGGCCCTCGTGGGCTTGTTCAGCGTAATAGTAGGCCCTGCGCACCTGATTGATGCGAGCACTGTCGAGATAATGACTAAGCTGGTCGGCAAGCTTGCCAACCGTTGCTTCTTCTAACACCGCGCCCCCGTTTACCCCATGTTAAAAACCCCGAACAAAAAAACCCGAATGCGCACATCCGGGTCCTTCCGATGCCATGCCACTGATGACATTCTGCAACATCCCCACCTACCACTATAAAAGCGTCAGGGCAAATTACAATGCCTCATTCGGGGCGACAACAAATAAAATTATTCGTCATCATCCACTTTCAGCAGGTCACGACTCACCAGCCCGGCGGCAATTTCGCGCAAGGCGATAACCGTTGGCTTATCGTTCTCTTCGGAGACAGCCGCCTCGTGGCCCTTTGTTGCCAGTTGCCGGGCACGCTTGGTCGCCAACATGACCAACTGAAAACGGTTATCTACATGCTCAAGGCAATCTTCAACGGTTACTCGTGCCATAACTTCTCCGACTCTGTTGGTGTTGATCGATTCAAAACTGATAGTGACGGCCAGACCCGGATACGGGCACCGTCCAAATTAGCAGGACAAGCATTATACGACCGGCCGCTCATTTTGTATACACGAAACCCTTCAGACATCCGACATGAGGCGAGCCAAAAGCCCGGCGTGACGAACTTCCTGAAACTCGGTACGCAGACGCTGGGCCGCCACGATGGAATTCAGTTCGGTCAGCGCAGTGTCGAAATCGTCGTTGATCACCAGGTAGTCAAATTCCAGCGCGTGGCGGCATTCTTCACTGGCTTCTCGCAACCGACGGGCCACGACTTCCGGCTCGTCCGTTCCCCGATTAGTCAGGCGTGCTCTCAAGACTTCAGGAGACGGCGGCAAAATAAAAATGCCGACGCAAGCCGGCATCAAGTTCCGCACCTGGACAGCGCCCTGCCAATCGATTTCCAGCACCACATCCATGCCCGATGACAGGGTCTGCTCAACCCAGGTCCGGGAGGTTCCGTAATAGTTACCGAAAACGTTCGCATGCTCGAGGAATTCATGACGTTCAATCATGGCTTCGAAGCCTTCCCTGTCGACAAAATGATAGTTGACACCATCCTGCTCCCCCGAGCGGCGGGGCCGGGTTGTATGGGAAACCGAGACACTCAGCCGCTCATCCTGTTCCAGCAAGGCCCCCACCAGACTGGTTTTACCGGCTCCAGAGGGTGCAGAAACAACAAAAAGCGTACCGCTTTCTACTACCTGATTCATCAAACCCGACACTCCAAGACGTTTTAGGAACCCGCCGATCTTCCGACGGTTATTCGATGTTTTGTACCTGCTCCCGCATCTGTTCAATTAACACTTTAAAATCCACTGCCACGGCAGTAACCCCGGCATCAATGGACTTGCTGCTCAGAGTGTTGGCCTCGCGGTTGAGTTCTTGCATCAGGAAATCCAGACGCCGGCCTATGGCTTCATCACGCCCCAGCGTCTCGCGCACTGCCTCGATATGAACATTCAGCCGCTCCAGTTCTTCCGCAACATCGGCTTTCTGGGCCAGCATGACCATTTCCTGAGCCAGCCGGTCCGGCTCCAGGTCCACTTTGGCATTCTCAAAACGTTTCCGCAGGTTTTCCTCCTGCGCCAACAGCAGCCCTGGAAGCCGGGTACGCAAGGTCGCTATGCCCTTGGTCAGGGTCGACAGTCGTTCTTCAAACAGGGGCCGCAAACGCTCACCTTCCCGCTCCCGGACACGAACCAGGCTCTTGACGGTGCGCTCGAAAAGCGCCATCGCGGCCACTTTAACGACACTTAGATCCGGTTGCTTTTCAGCCAGCACACCAGGCCACCGCAGAACCTCCAGAGCGCTGATCGGAGCAGGATTATCCTGTAGCCGGCTAATCTGACTGGTGGCTTCGTTCAACGCCTGGACCATGTCCGGATTGATCTGCAGCCCCTGCGACGGCGCCTCTGTCAACTGCAGCCGCATGGCAATATCCAGTTTGCCCCGCGTGACCTGACCACGAAGCCGCTCCCGAAAGCCGTTCTCCATATCTCGCAAAGCTTCGGGCAGGCGGACTGATGGTTCCAGATAGCGATGGTTGACTGTCCGGATTTCACAGGTCAGCGAACCCCATTCCGCCAGGGTTTCTTCATGGGCAAAGGCCGTCATGCTTCGTATCATCACATCCTCATCGCCGCTTTCGACCACAACCTTTATGCCGCCAGGACAAGCCCGAGCATCGCAAACTGTGAGTTTAGCAGGCTGACCGGGCTGCGAGCGACCTTAAACGCCCTGAAGCCCTACGTGGTACACTCTCGGCCCTTCTCAGGACGGCGCGATCGTTATTTGCCGAAGAATGCGCCAGCCCAATCACTCATCACTATTGCAGGAATAACTATGAGACCCAGCGGAAGAACTCCGGAACAACCCAGAGACATACGGATTACACGCCACTATACCCGCCACGCCGAGGGCTCGGTTCTGGTTGAGTTCGGCGACACCAAGGTCATCTGCACGGCCTCTGTTGAAAATAAAGTACCGCCATTCCTGCGGGGTGAAGGCAAAGGCTGGATCACCGCGGAGTACGGCATGTTACCGCGCTCCACCGGCAGCCGGATGGGGCGCGAGGCCGCTCGGGGCAAGCAGGGTGGCCGCACGGTCGAGATCCAGCGCCTCATCGGCCGCTCTCTGCGCGCGGCCGTGGATTTGTCCAGGCTGGGCGAGCACTCAATCACTATCGACTGTGACGTCATTCAGGCTGACGGCGGCACACGCACCGCTGCCATTACCGGCGGCTGCGTAGCGCTCGCTGATGCCCTGAACAGCCTGGTCAGCAGTGGCCGACTCAAGGAATCGCCTCTGATCCAGATGGTAGCTGCGCTGTCGGTGGGCGTGTACAAGGGTACTCCGGTGCTGGACCTGGACTACCCGGAGGATTCGGAAGCGGAAACCGATATGAATGTCATCATGACGGACAAGGGCGGATTCATTGAAATTCAGGGCACTGCCGAGGGCGCACCTTTTGTTCAGGAAGAACTGGACAGCATGCTGGCGCTGGCAAAGCTTGGCATCAATCAACTCTTCGAGTTGCAGAAATCCGCACTGGCGAAACCATAATCAGGTCATCGGGCCCTTAGGGGCCCTATTAACGGCCAATCTCCATGTCGTAATCCATTATGAGTGGAGCATGATCTGAAAATCGCGTGGATTCATCAATCCAGCCGTCGAGGACCTTTCTGCGAATACCGGATGTCAGAATCTGATAATCAGTGCGAATGCCCGCCTGTTTGCGCAAATTGCCAGCCCATTCGGGCCACCAGGTAAACTGATTGCTTTGTTTGTTAATCTCCCGGAAAGCATCTACCGCCCCCATCTCATCAAACAACCGATCAAGCCGCGACCGCTCGTGGGGTAAAAACCCGGAAATGCCTGATTGATGATAGCGGGAACTGGCGTCCGTCACATGATGGGCGGTCTGCAGATTGGCGCAGAATATGAACTGACGGCGCTTCCGGAGAGTTTTCTCCATGTGCTGCAGATAGGCATCCAGAAAAGCATCCTTGTGATCGAGCGCCGTTTCTTCATCTTCACCGACGATCGTCTCTTCTATGCCCAAAGCCGATGGCGCCAATAACGAAGCGACACTGACGTTGTCGAAATCCGCCTGAATGAAGCGCCCCTCCCGGTCTGCCTGCTCATTGGCAAAGCCGTACATAATCGCCTTGGGAAAGTGACGGGTGTAGATTCCCACGCCCCCGTCGTCATTATGCTCACCATCGATAAAGTAACCCTGGTAACCCTCGGGTATCAGGCCCAAATCTTCAATTTCGTAGGCCCGCATCCGATGATCCTGAATGCAGATAACATCCGCATCCTGTCTGGCCACCCAGTTGAAGAAGCCATTATCCACCGCCCGCACCAGTCCGTTGACGCTGATCGAGACTACCCGCATACGTGTTACCTGCTGATTTTTGTGTGTATGATAATGCGCCTGTACTTTCAAAAAAACCGAACGCCAGAATCCCTGCCATGTATGACTACCAGCGTGATTTCATAGAGTTTGCCATGCAACAGAACGTGCTGCGTTTTGGTGAATTCACTCTAAAATCCGGGCGCGTCAGTCCGTATTTTTTTAATGCCGGCCTTTTTAACAGCGGCCTGGACCTTGTCCATCTAAGCCGGGCCTACGCCAAAGCCCTGCACCAAAGCGACCTGCATTACGATGTCATCTTTGGCCCCGCCTACAAAGGCATACCCCTGGCGGCGACGACAGCCATGGCACTCGCCCAGGCTGGCGACAACCGGCCTTACGCCTACAACCGCAAGGAACGCAAAGGCCACGGCGAAGGCGGCAAGCTTGTCGGCGCTCCCCTGAAAGGCCGGGTGCTCATTATTGACGACGTCATCACCGCAGGGACAGCGATCCGCGAAGCCATTGAGATCATCCGCGAAGCCGGGGCGGAGCCTGCTGGCGTGCTGATCGCCCTGGACCGCCAGGAGCGCGGCAAGGGCCCGCTCTCTGCAATTCAGGAGGTTCAGGCCGAATTCAATATCCCGGTTATCAGCATCATCCGGCTCGATCAAATCCTGAATTACCTGAAAGACACGCCGGGGTTTACTGACCAGGCCCGGCGGACCGAAACCTACCGACAAGCTTATGGGGTCTGACGCCAGCCCGCAACAGCATTTGAACGGGCCTTACAATGCATCGCTTTGCGCCGGTCATGGATAGAAATCATGGTGCCGGGCTCAGGGTTTGCTATGCTGACAGACAATCCCGATTTGTTACAGGAGCAGCGCCGTTTACGCCATGAACCGTCTATTCAAAACCGGCCTTCTTGTGACCGCCACCACGGCATTGCTAACCAGCCTTGCGGCAGATGCGCGAATGTACCGCTTTGCCGACGAAAACGGCCAGATGGTCATCAGCAGCAGCATCCCTTCAGAGGCATCCAACCGTGGTTACGAGATTCTCAGTGACAGCGGGAGGGTCATCGAAACCATCGATCCGGCGCCGACTGAAGAACAGCTTTCGGAGCGAGCCCGCGCAAAAGAACTGGAACGCGAGCAAACCGAACAACTGCAAAGTGACACCAAACTGCTGCGACGCTTCAGCCACCCTGATTCCGCAGTGCGGGCCATGCACCGCAAGCTGCAGGAGATGCGCAGCCTGACCCGGCTCAAGCAAAGCAACATTAACGTCATCATCAATCAACTCGATGAAGAACAATCGCGGGCGGCAGATCTTGAACGCTCGGGCCGCGACATTCCTCAGGCGACCCTGAACAAAATCGACCGTTTGCAGAGCCGGATCCGTGAACTGGAGCGTGAAATCAAAGCGCAGACCGATGATGTCACAGCGGTACGCGAAAAGTTCCTCCAGGATATTCAGCGCCTGGAAGCGATTACCGATGAGAAGCGCACGCTACCACTGGACAGGGCCGATCTGGACAATGCCAGGAACTTGTAACCAGCCCCCAAGTTGACGCCACTGCCTTGATTTGACTAAAAAAGGCCGCCCGGAAGCGACCTTTTCTTCAACCTTCACCACAATAATGGCCGGGTTGTTTACGAACCGCTTGTAGAAGAGGTTTCGGCCTGCTTCTCGGCGGCTGTGCCTTTCTTGGCGGTTGCGCTCTTGGTGGTTGAGCGCTTTGCCGCCGCCTTCTCGCCTTCGACTGACTTCTTGGCGGATTCAGCAGTCTCAGACACCTCGTCAGCCGCTTCATGGGCCGCTTTCGATACGCTATCCGCGCCCTCGACGGTCTCTTTCTCGACCCTGGCAACGAGATTGGCGGCGAAACCGCCGACGCGGTTATTCAGGCTGCGAAGCTGCTCGAACAGGCTTTCGCTGTAGCCATTGTAACGATTGTGAAGATTCTTGACGCTGTATTCGCGCGCTTCTGATTCCAGCTTCTCAGCGTACTGAAACGGCTTGGATGCCAGCTTCTTCTGCTGCTCCTCCGCCGCATTGATGCCTTTATCCACAATGTCCTGAATCTGCTGCTGATAAGTCTTGAGTTTGCCCATAGTTATTCTCCCTGATAGTCGGTTCGCGTGCTTGTTGCACGGCTTGGGTGTGTCGATCTGTTTTTGCCGATCTCCCAATTCACCGTCAATACTACGGGCGCAAATTAGAATATTCATACTAAAGTCGGAATTTTTTAACCTCGCCGGAAAAGCCTGCCCCGAACCTGAAACAGACTCACCAACTGAACAAAACCCAGCTTGGCACCAACAGCTGGGACTCGGTTTCCCGAATCCAGCCGCCGCCCTCCGCAGGCACCAGGTAGTACGCCGGAGCGTTTCTGGGCTCAACTTTGATTTCCCTGAGTTCGCCCTTAACCCGGTATTCATAAATGGTGGCGTCTTCGTCTCCGGTGATCACAATTTGGGGCTCGTCAGGACTGCGAATGTAATCGGAGGTGATGACCGGAATCTCGGCAGATTCCTCTGGCTCGGAATTCTCGTCCTGAGCCTGAACAGCTGCCGTTGAAAGTGAGAACAGGACAACCAGAGCGGCGATGCACGGTATTTTCATGATAAACTCCTCCAATTGATTTGAAAGGGGAGCAGCGCTACAAACCTGAATCAGCCCGCCTTCCCCCAAGGCTTACACAACACACTTTACCTTTCCAGTACCCGGGCCCGATTTGATATGAGTCAGCAACAGACCCCACCGGTTGTCCTCGTGGATGGTTCCTCCTACCTGTTCCGCGCCTACCACGCCTTGCCGCCGCTCACGACGAGCAAGAATCAGCCAACCGGCGCAATCAAGGGGGTGATCAGCATGATTCGCCGTCTTGAGCAGGATTTTCCCGAATCTCGTATCGTCGTGGTCTTTGACGCCAAGGGTAAAAACTTTCGTCACGAAATCTATGAAGACTACAAAGCCAATCGCCCTCCCATGCCGGATGATCTGGCGTGTCAGATAAAACCCATTCACGACATCATTCACGCCATGGGTTTACCACTTTTGATCGAGGCCGACGTGGAGGCCGACGATGTCATCGGGACTCTGGCCCACGAAGCCACGGACAAAGGCGTTGAGGTGGTGATTTCGACCGGCGACAAGGACATGGCGCAACTGGTCAGCGACCATGTCACCCTGATCAACACCATGACGGACACCCGCATGGACCGGGATGGCGTGGTCGAGAAATTCGGCATCCGTCCTGACCAGATGGTGGACTACCTGGCACTGGTGGGCGATACCGTGGACAACATCCCGGGTGTGCCCAAGTGCGGCCCCAAGACGGCGGTCAAATGGTTGCAGACTTATGACAATCTGGACAATCTGATCGAACATGCCCACGAGATCAAGGGCAAGATCGGCGAAAACCTGCGTAGCGCCCTCGACAAGCTGCCGCTGAGCAAAGAACTGGCAACCATAAGAACCAGCG
>JAGXLV010000121.1 GCA_018334495.1 Oleiphilaceae bacterium | reverse complement strand
AAGTTAGAGGCACAGACTTCGGGAGCCTTTTCCAAAACCGTGTGTGGCCAAGGATGGCCACACCCGAGCCCTACATGGATGTATTCACGGGCGTGTTTTGGAAAAGGTTCGCGAAGGCTGGGCCAGGCACCCAGCAAACGGTAATAAAGCCAGGCACCCAGCAAGCGCCAACAGAGCCAGACACCAGGCATGAGCCACTAAAGCAGGCCTCAAAGGAGGACACATGAGCCAGAAAATCTACGATTACACCATGCCTGGAGGGCATCACTGGTCCTTCCGCATGCGCCGGGGCGCGCAGCTCCGGTTGACCGACATTGAAGGCGGTGCCAACGCCGCCCTGCTGTTCTTCAATCCGGAAAACCTGCTGGAGCGCTACAACGCTCCGGACACACTGAAAGGCCAGCACACCTTCAAACTCACCAAAGGCAATTGCCTCTACTCCGACATGGGCCGGTGTTTCGCGTCTATCGTCGAAGACAGCTTCGGCTGGCATGAAACCGTGTGCGGAAACCTCAGCACCCACGCCTGCCGGCAAAAATACGGAACAAAGGATTACCAGACCCATCACGATGACTGGCAACTGAGTGGCGAAGACAGCTTCCTCACCGAGCTGGCCAAATACGGCCTGACCGAGCGTGACATGGCCGCCAATCTGAACCTGTTCAGCAAAGTCATGACCGACGATGACGGCAACATGCAATACGACGCCGCCGCCTCCAACGCCGGCGCCAGCGTCACCCTGCGTTTCGACATGGACGCGCTGGTGGTGCTGCATACCTGCCCTCACCCGCTTAATCCGGCGAAGGCTTATCCCAGCCAACCGGTGCGCTGCGAATTTCTCGGTGGCGAAACGATGACCGACGACGACACCTGCCTCAACCATCGGCCGGAGAATCGGCGCGCGCTGGAGAACAATCGCCTGTATTACCTGGACACCAGCATCCACACACCGGTCAGGAACGCTTGAGGAGACAGCCATGATTACTGAAAGCCAACGCCAGCCTCACGACGCCAGTTTCCGGGAAACCGTGGGGGCCGGGGATTATTTCATTCATACCATCAAGGCCGGAAACACCGTCCGCATTCTGGACCTGGAGGGCAACCAGGCCGCCGACACCCTGTTCTACAGCGCCAAAGACCCCGGCGAGCGCTACAGCTTCATGGATACGGTGCGCGAGCAGGGCAATGTCTACCTGAGTGCCGGCACCACCCTGATGACCAACCGGGGCAACCCCCTGCTGGACATCGTCGCCGACACCTGCGGTCGCCACGACACCCTGGGCGGCGCCTGCGCCAGTGAGAGCAACACCATGCGCTACGATTTGGAAAAGCGCTGCATGCATTCGTGCCGTGACAGCTGGATGCTGGCTATCAATCGCCATGAAGAATTTGGTCTCGACAAGCGCGACATCACCCACAACATCAACTTTTTCATGAACGTACCGGTGACTGCCGACGGCGGGCTGACCTTCGAGGACGGCATTTCCGGCGCGGGCAAGTACGTGGAACTGACAGCGAAGATGGACACCATCGTACTGATTTCCAATTGCCCGCAGCTCAACAACCCGTGTAACGGCTACAACCCGACACCCATCGAGATCCTCGTCTGGGACCAGTAAGTTGGTATAAAACCTATTGAAGTGGCCATCTCAGGGACGACCCTGACGGCATGAACATCAAGGTGGGACGACCCGCCCTGGCAGGATTATCATTATGTTCAGCAAGGTATTGATCGCTAATCGCGGTGCCATCGCCACCCGAATCATCCGCACTCTCAAAGAGCTCGGCGTCACCAGCGTCGCCGTGTATGCCGAGGCCGATGCCGACTCGCTTCACGCCCGCCTGGCCGATGAAGCCTATTGCCTTGGCGAAGGTTCGGCCAGTGAAACCTATCTGAATCAGGACAAGCTGTTTAAGGTCATTGAGCAGGCAGGCGTTCAGGCCGTGCATCCCGGTTACGGTTTCCTTAGTGAAAATCCGGACTTTGTGGAACGTTGCGAAGACGCCGGTATCGCATTTATCGGGCCCACACCGCACCAGATGCGGGTGTTCGGGCTCAAGCACACTGCCCGCAGGCTGGCCGAACAAGCCAATGTACCTCTGCTGCCCGGCACCGGGCTGCTGGAGTCCCTGGACGATGCTCTGGCCCAGGCTGACAGCATTGGCTACCCGGTTATGCTCAAAAGCACCGCCGGCGGTGGCGGCATTGGCATGAAAATCTGTCCGGACGCGGAAACCCTCCGTGGAGACTGGGACGCCGTGCGCCGCTTGAGCGCGAATAACTTCTCCAACGACAATGTTTTCCTGGAAAAATACATCGAAAAGGCCCGGCACATCGAGGTCCAGGTCTTTGGCGACGGCGAAGGTCAGGCCGTGGCTCTGGGGGAGCGCGACTGCTCGGCCCAGCGGCGGCACCAGAAAGTGCTGGAAGAGACCCCGGCGCCCCATCTTTCTGACGACGTTCGCACCACTTTGCAAGCCACCGCCCGCGAACTTGCCGCCTCCGTGAACTACCGCAACGCCGGTACGGTGGAGTTCATTGTCGATCAGGCCAACCACGAATTTTACTTTCTTGAGGTCAATACCCGCCTGCAGGTAGAGCACGGCGTGACCGAGCAGGTCTACGGCGTCGATCTGGTGGCCTGGATGTGCCGTCTGGCTGCGGGTGAACTCAGTGATCTGGCGAGCCTGGTGAAAGACCTGAAGCCAAACGGCCACGCCATCCAGGCCAGGCTCTATGCGGAAGACCCCAACAAGGATTTCCAGCCCTGCGCCGGGCTGCTGACGACGGCCCGATTTCCGGAAGCGGATGGCAAGACGCTGCGCATTGACCACTGGATTGAGGCCGGGGTGGACGTGTCCGCCCTTTACGATCCCATGCTCGCCAAGATCATGGTGTATGCCGAGAACCGGGACAAGGCCCTGACCGCTCTGGACTCAACCCTTCAAGGCACCGTCATCGAAGGCATTGAAACCAATTGCGACTACCTGCAGGCGGTGTTGAGGGACAAGGTCTTTGCCGATGGACGCATGACAACGCGCTATTTGAATGACTTTCGCTATCAGCCGGACACCATCGATGTCCTGGCGGCAGGCACTTTGACCACGGTTCAGGATTACCCCGGGCGTACCGGCTACTGGCCCGTCGGTGTGCCCCCCTCCGGGCCTTTCGATAGCCTGAGCTTCCGGTTGGGCAATCGCCTTCTGGGCAATTCCCAGGAGGCCGCCGGCCTGGAGTTCACCCTGAACGGCCCGACTCTGCGTTTCAACGTTGATACCTTCATCGCCCTGACTGGCGCGGACCTGGGCGCCACACTCAATGGGGAGCCGGTTCCCCGCAATACCGCCCTTGCGGTCAAAGCCGGCGCGACCCTGAAACTCGGCAAAGCCCGCGACCAGGGTGCCCGTGCCTACCTTGCCGTTGCCGGCGGCATCCAGTGTGAACCCTATCTGGGCTCGCGCAGCACCTTTACCCTGGGCCAGTTCGGCGGCCATGGCGGCCGGGCGGTTCGCACCGGCGATGTGCTCCATCTCGCGCCTGGGGCAAAAACCCGGAAGCCTGCCGGTGATCGTATAGCTGAAGACCTTCAGCCTGAACTCACGGATCACTGGACCCTGCGCTGCGTTTATGGGCCCCATGGCGCCCCGGATTTTTTCACCGAGCAGGACATAGAGACTTTCTTCAATACCGACTGGCAGGTGCACTACAACTCCAGCCGCACCGGCATTCGTCTGGTGGGCCCCAAACCCGAATGGGCGCGCCGGGATGGCGGTGAAGCCGGCATGCACCCCTCCAACATCCACGACAATGCCTACGCGGTCGGCACCGTCGATTTCACCGGCGACATGCCGGTGATCCTGGGGCCGGACGGCCCTTCGCTGGGCGGCTTTGTCTGCCCGGTCACCACCATCAAGGCCGACCTCTGGAAGCTGGGCCAGCTCAAGGCCGGTGACCGGATTCGCTTCCAGCCAGTCAGTCTGGAACAGGCCGACCGGCTGGCGTCGGGCCAGGATGAGATGATAGCCAGGCTCGCGCCCATGGATGACCGGTACACCAGCCACCGCTCCGCCTCGCCGGTGTTGAAAACCCTGAGCGCGGAACAGGCTGGAGTGCAGGTGGTCTACCGGCCCTCGGGGGATCGCTACCTGCTGATCGAATACGGCCCGCTGGAACTGGACCTGCGGTTGCGGTTCCGGGCCCATGCCTTAATGCTCTGGCTGGAAGACCAGGCGCTGGACGGCATTCTGGAGCTGACTCCCGGCATTCGCTCGCTGCAGGTGCATTTCGACCCGGCCCGGCTGCCCCGCCAGAAACTTCTGGATTTGCTGGAAGCCGCGGAAGACCATCTGCAACAACAAAAAGACCTGCAAGTGCCGTCGCGCATCGTCCACCTGCCCATTTCCTGGGACGACGAAGCCTGCCGGCTGGCCATCGAGAAGTACATGCAGTCGGTCCGCAAGGATGCGCCCTGGTGCCCCAGCAACATCGAGTTCATCCGTCGCATCAACGGCCTGGAGAGCATCGCCGAAGTTAAACGGATCTTCTTCGAAGCCAGCTATGTAGTGATGGGGCTCGGTGACGTCTACCTGGGCGCGCCGGTGGCAACACCCTACGACCCGCGCCATCGCATGGTCACCACAAAATACAACCCGGCGCGGACCTGGACGGCGGAAAACTCTGTCGGTATCGGCGGCTCCTACATGTGCGTTTACGGCATGGAAGGCCCCGGCGGCTACCAGTTTGTTGGCCGCACCCTGCAGATGTGGAACCGCTACCGCGAAACCGCCGAATTCACCCAGCCCAACCTGCTGCGGTTTTTCGACCAGATCCGGTTTTACGAAGTGGAAGCCGACGAGCTCAAACAGATTCGCCGGGATTTCCCCAAGGGCGGCTACCCATTGAAAATCGAGGAAACCACCTTCAGCCTGAATGACTATCAGGCCTTTCTGGAAAAGCACGAGGCTGGCATTACCGAGTTCACCGAGGCTCGTAATCAGGCTTTTGAGGAGGAACTGGAACGCTGGGTGGCCAGTGGCCAGATGAACTTCGACTCGCAACAGGATCTGGCGGAACACGACAACGACAGTTTGCCGGAGGGCACGCCGGTGGAAAGCCCGACAGCGGGCAGTCTCTGGAAGTTGCTTGTGGCGGAGGGTGATTCGGTCGAAGAAGGCCAAGTCGTGGCGATTCTGGAATCCATGAAAATGGAGATTGAAATTTCTGCGCCCGAATCCGGGAAAGTGCTGGCCATTGCCCGCGAAGAGGGTCAGCAGATCAATGCCGGGCAGGCGTTGATGATTCTGGAGGCCTGAATAGTTGCGAGTCCTCTTGGCGCGGCCTGTTGCTGGGGAGTTTCGTCGCCGGGGTGGGGAGGCCTTTCTGAGACACGCCCGTGAATACGTCCATGTAGGGCTCGGGCGCAGCCATCCATGGCTGCTCACGGTCTCAGAAAGGCCTCCCCACCCCACCGACCCGGCATCTTT
>JAGXLV010000044.1 GCA_018334495.1 Oleiphilaceae bacterium | reverse complement strand
GTTTTTTTTGAAAGCCGAACGGGAAAGTTTCCAAAGCTTGTGGGTTTTGGGCTGGCCCTTGGCAATCAGAAAGTCAGCTTGAAATATCCCGCCACTGCGAACGTCTTCTTCAGAAATGCTCTCGGACACAGGCATGGTCAGTTTGATGTAACCGCCAGACAGGAAATAACCCGGCTCTGCCAACCTTTGATGGGTGGCGATAAAATCAGGCTCCGGTATGCAGTCGCCATCCGTAAAAATCAGGTAGTCGCAATCAGTCTGTTCGATGGCCTTGTTGAGGATTTCACATTTACGAAACCCTCTGTCTTCATGCCAGACATGATCGATTTGAAGTACGCCCCGGCCCTGAAAGTGCGCAATAACCGCTTGCGTGGCGTCTGTCGAGCCATCGTCGGCGATGATGGTCCGAAACTGCGCTTCGGTCTGGCTCTCATAGCCGGCAAGGACTTTGCTGAGCCACAGTGGCGAATTGTAAGTGGTGATGACAACACCAATGTTTTCTGGAGGCATGGCTCAAGCTTAATTCTGAAAATGATAAGGCGGCGATTTTACCGTTATCGGGATTATACAGCTTTGCCGTGACAGGTGCAGTGGGCGGTGATTATCTGACTGTTACAAGATTATGCACTACTACGGGGAAGTCAGTTTTCGGGGACTTACTTGCAAATCTGCTCAGGCTGGTAAGGATTGGGCTGACCGGGCGGCCGCCGCCGGAAACGCTTGTATTCCCACTGGTATTGCTCGGGTATCTCCCGGACGCAGTTCTCAACCGATTGGTTCAGGGCGGTGGTGGCCGCCACCGGGTCGGGGTCCGCCAGCCCGGGTTCGCACTCGCGTATGACAATACGAAAGCCTTCGCTGTTTTTCAGGCGTTGGGCAAAGGTCATCAGGGGCCTGGCGCCGGATTTTTGCACCAGTTTGGAGACCAGGGTCATGGTTTTCACTTCCATGCCAAAGAAGGGCGCATAGGCGTGACCCTTGCCGCCGCTCGGGCTCTGGTCCGGCAATATCGCGGCGATGCCGCCTTCCCGCAGAAGCCCGATAAGCCGTGCCAGCCCGCGTCTGTCGCCACGGGCCAGTTCCGAGCCGAGCCGGGTTCGGACCCGGATCATATACTCTTCAAATTCCGGTATCCGCGGCGGGCTGTACAGCGTGGCCATCTGATAGCGCAGGGAGAAGTAGAGGCCGAGTATTTCCCAGTTCCCCAGGTGCGGCGCTACAAGGACCACGCCCTTGCCTTCATGGATTGTGCGTTCCAGGAGTTCCTGGCCTTCGACCTCTTTGACCAGCTCAAGGCAGCGTTCCGGCGGTTGTTCCCAGAGTAGGGGGATTTCCATCATGGTCTGGCCGGTGTGGCGCAGGCTGGATCGGGCCAGTTCCCGCCGCTGCTCATCCGTCATTTCCGGAAACGCGATGCCCAGGTTGATGTCGGTGACCTTCCGGTAACGCCCCCGGGACAACCAGGCCAGTGCGCCCAGGCTTCGCCCGACACGTTGGGCCATGGGCAGCGACAGCTTTCCAAAGAGCCTGAAAAGGGCAATGATGAGTGTTGCTTTTGCCTTAGCCATACTGCTCCGATGGGCCACTGATTAATGGGTTGCGCAGGAAATTACCACCATACCCGGCCAACGGCAAGGCACCTTTTTTCAGTGTGTCCACAGGCGGGGCCAGTCGGTTGCCGATGTTTTGTCGTTTTTCACTTCCTGCCGTACAGGTCGGGATCTGCCGGGGAGGGGCGCGTTTTGAACCGCCGGTGCATCCAGAGGTATTGGTCCGGGTAGCGTCGGATTTCCTGCTCGATAGCCCTGTTCACTTTGGCAGCATCGGCCAGATCGTCGCCGGAGGGGAAGTTCTGCAAGGCGGGCTGAAAATGGATGTCATACCCCAGCTCGCCTTCTCGGCGAAAATGGCTGAATGGGATCACCGCGCAGCCACTGCGCTCAGCGATTCTTGCCGTGGTGGTGACGCTGGTGGCCAATGTGTTGAAAAAGGGAGCGAAAACGGTGTTTTTGCGGCCATAATCCTGATCAGTCGCATACCAGATTATGCGATTGGCCTTCAGCCTCTTCAGCAGCCCCCGTAAATCCTTGCTGCCCAGAACGGTCCCGTACCGCCGTTCGCGGGCCCGGGTCATGACCGCATTCAGCAGCGGGTTGTTGTGGTCGCGCTGCATGATGTCCGCTTCAATGTACTGGGTTACCAGGCTGCCGCCCAGGTCCAGGGTGCTGTAATGGCCGCCAAGCAATAAAATACCTTTGCCCTGAGCCAGGGCAGCATTCACATGCTCAAGCCCATGCACCTCGGTGATGGGCGTGAAATCGGTCGGGTCCCGGAACCAGGCCAGCCCGATTTCCAGGATGCCAATACCATTCGAGTGGAAGGCCTTGTGGGCCAGTTGCCG
Organism: Oleiphilaceae bacterium; assembly: GCA_018334495.1. Lineage (GTDB taxonomy): Bacteria > Pseudomonadota > Gammaproteobacteria > Pseudomonadales > Oleiphilaceae > Marinobacter. Next base: position 20,422 of record JAGXLV010000044.1, on the reverse strand, counting down.
TTGCTCTGCGGCAGATAGCTCCGGGAAGCAAAGCCCTACGTTGGTTTCGGTGATATGCCTGCGATGTCGCCCCAACCGGTAAACAAGTTCTCCCAGCCATACCCCCAGCCGCCATTGTGCAGCCAACGGCAGGCGCGAAATCAGCCAGATGAACCCGACAATGAACCAGGTTGGCCACCAGCGTGGGTGGAGATACCGGGAGTAGCGAGTGTCTCGCGGGGCTCTTCTAGGTTTTGTCACGATGCTCCCGGGCCTTCAAAGGCAGATTCAACAGTTGTCAGAAAGTTTAACAGGCGCTTTGGCTCAGGCATAAGTCCGCAAGCGCTTACTCTAATGAACGCGGGATTCCTTCACTGGATGTTTGCCCAGGTTGAGTGAAGTTGCCATGGTTTCTGTAGAATGGGTGGCTCGCCTGGTACGGAGTTATTATGCTGCACTCGATTTACACATTCTGCTGCCGTCTGGTGCTGCCTTTTATCCTTTTGCACCTCTGGTGGCAGGGTCGAAAAACGCCTGAGGTTCGCGCCCAGTGGCGGCAAAGGCTGGGTTACGCGCCGCGCCTGCCGAAGCCGGTTATCTGGGTGCACGCCGTGTCGGTCGGTGAAACCATTGCCGCGGCTCCGCTGGTGAAAGCGCTTCTCGACCGCGATCCCGAGATGCCGATCCTGATGACAGCCATGACCCTGACGGGGACGCAGAGGGCCAAAGCTCTGTTCGGGAACCAGGTACATTATGCCTTTGCACCCTACGATACGCCGGGGGCCGTGCGTCGTTTTCTGGACCGGGTGCGGCCCCGGGTCCTGGTCATTATGGAAACCGAACTCTGGCCCAATCTGATCACGTTCAGCCGCGAACGCAGTGTGCCTGTTTTTCTGATCAACGCTCGCTTGTCGGAGCGCTCTGGCCGGCGCTACGAGCGCGTGCCGTCCCTGGCCCGGCCGCTTTTCCAGAGTCTGACCTGGATCGCGGCCCAGGCCCGGGAAGACGCTTCACGATTTGTTCGAAATGGCGCAGATGCGGAGGCGGTGTCGGTAACGGGCAGTATTAAGTTTGATGTTGAGATAAACGACGAAACCAGAAGGGCGGCTGCCGCCTTGCGGCAGGAAGTGCTGGGTCAGTCCCGGCCGGTCTGGATTGCTGCCAGCACCCATGTGGGCGAGGATGAGCAAGTGCTGGCAGCGCACCAAGCCGTTCTGGCGCAACATGCTGACGCGCTTCTGATCCTGGTGCCCAGGCATCCGGAGCGTTTCGATCCGGTCGCGGCCCTGGTTGCAAAAGAAGGATTCAGCCTGGCGCGGCGCTCTGCCGGTGAGTCGGCGTTGACTTGCCAGGTTTATATGGCGGATACCATGGGCGAGCTGATGATGTTGTTTGGTGCTTCCGACATGGCGTTTGTCGGCGGTTCGCTCATCGAACGTGGTGGCCACAACCCCCTTGAACCCGCGGCCTGGGGGCTTCCGTTGCTCTCCGGTCCCCATGTGTTCAATTTCGCAGTCATTTTTGATCGTCTGACGGACGGCGATGCGCTTGTGCCGGTGGACGATTCATTGTCATTGGCCCACCAGGTCAATCAATTGATTGAGGATCCCGTGCGGGCCCGGGCCCTGGGCGCTAATGCCCTTGCTGTCGTCGAGGCCAATCGGGGCGCTTTGCAAAAGGTCGTGAACGGCGTTCTGGAACGGGTATGAGATAGCCCGGGATACTGACTAGTCGTCGAGGGATTCGTCGAGGGCGTCAGTGTCTGTGGCCAGTGCCTCAATGCCGGGGGCTGTTGCACTCAGCCATCGGTTAATGTCCACAAGATCCTGAGGGCTTAAAGTACCGGCGGCCTGCTTCAGGCTCAAGGTGTTAACCACGTAATCATAGCGGGCATTGGCAAAATCCCGCAGCGCTATGTAGTAGTTCCGCTCCGCGTCCAGGACTTCAACAATATTGCGGGTGCCGACATCATAACCGGCCCGGGTGGCGTCCAGGGCGCTGCGCCGGGACACGATGGTCTGCTCCAGGGCCGATGCCGACTCAATGTTGGTATTGACTGTACGAAAAAGGCTGCGGGTATTGACGCGTACGTCCCGGCGGACCGTGTTCAATGACTCTTCCGCAACATCCACCAGAGATCGCTGTTGTCTCACGCCGGCTTGAATGCCTCCACCCGCGTAAAGCGGCATGCGCACTGACAACTGAATGACAGCATCGGTGGTGATGCCGTCAGCGCTTCCGATCGTGGCGAATCCGCCTGTCTCAAGGCCGCTGACATCGGATTCGATATAAGATGCGCTCAGGTCAACCGTCGGATAATGGTCGGCTTTGGCGCTTTTCAGCGTGAGTTTGCTGGAATCCACCTGGAAAATGGAAGATTGAATCTGCCAGTTCTGATCAAGCGCTGTCTGCGCCCAGGCGTCCGGATTTTCCGGCTGGGGCCGGGTCAGGGGAAAATCCTGGCGCAGATTGTTCAGGTCTTCGGCGTACTCTCCTGTCAACCGGCCCAATCGTTCGCGGGCAATGTCTAGGTCGTTTTCCGCACCGATGCGCTGGCTGGTGCTGTCATCAAAACTCGCGCGTGCTTCGAGCACCTCGGTGATGGCAATCAGCCCAACGTCATAACGCTCCTGGGTCTGCTCGTACTGCCTTTTGATCGCCAGTTCAGTGGCTCTTGCGGTGGTCAGCGCGTCTTTTGCACGAAGGACGCCAAAGTATTCAGTGGCGACATCGAGGATCAATTCCTGTTGAGCCAGATTGTAATCTGCAAAGGCCGATTTGCTGTCGAACTGGCTGGCTTCGTAATCAAACCAGACATCCGCCCGGAATAGAGGCTGCGTTAACTCCACGCCGTAACGAAGCCTGGTGAACGAATCATCCGTGCGGGGTGATTCCGTGTCGGTATAGCCCGCACTTCCGATCAAATCGAGCACCGGCAGCAAACCGCTGCGCCGCACATCGGTGACGGCACGCTGGGCGTCCGCGGTTGCTCTGGCCGAGGCAATATCGCTGTCATAGGATAAGGCCTTTTCATAAGCTTCCGTCAGCCCGGTTGCAAATCCAGGTTGAGCTGCCGCCATGGCGAGCAACCCCGAGAAAATGCGAAATTTCATAAAAGCTCCTGGATAAGTGGGTGCCGGACGGATCATCGGGATAACGGCGCACATTATGGACAATAACCCCCCCAATCTCTACACTTGCAATAGGCACCTAAATGACGGTCGCCGAGTACTGATTTCAGACTCGGCTCCAACCGTTGTATTGTGCCCGAGATTCGCGTCTTGACGGGGTGCCGGTGATGAGCCGGCTGAGATTGCACTGCAGAACCCGCGAACCTGATCCGGTTAGTACCGGCGTAGGGATTCGAGACCAGGCCCAGACCCAGGTAGCTTGTCGTGCGACACCGACAATGAAAGGCCCTGGTAAGCGGCTTCCCGTCATGCGCGACCCGAACTTATCCATCAGGGAAGCCATCATGACGACCATTCCGACCTATCTCAGTGATTCTGCCAGCGTTGACACCGCGGCTATCCAGCCGCTACCGAATTCCCAAAAAATATACGTTCAGGGCAGTCGCCCGGATCTGCGCGTGCCCATGCGGGCTATCTCGCTCAGCGACACCCCGACCGACCTTGGTGGTGAAAAAAATCCGCCGGTCATGACCTATGACACCTCCGGCCCCTACAGTGATCCGGAGGCCCGGATCGACCTGCGCAAGGGTCTGGCGCCGTTGCGGGACAACTGGATCGAGGAGCGTGGTGATACCGAGCGCCTGCCGGACTACACCTCGGAATTTACCCGTCGCCGTATGCGCGACCCCCAGCTCGACCCCCTGCGTTTCATGGACGAGCGCAAGCCCCGTCGCGCCTTGCCTGGCAAAAATGTCAGCCAGATGCATTACGCTCGCCAGGGCATTATTACTGCCGAAATGGAGTTCGTGGCGATCCGGGAAAACATGAAACTGCAGGAAGCCCGGGAACAGGGACTTGCGGACCAGCAGCATCCCGGCCAATCCTTCGGCGCGTCCCTGCCGAAAGAGATTACTGCCGAATTCGTGCGCGAGGAAGTGGCGCGCGGGCGGGCGATCATTCCCAACAACATCAATCATCCCGAATCCGAGCCGATGATTATTGGCCGTAATTTCCTGGTCAAGATCAACGGCAACCTGGGTAATTCGGCGGTAAGTTCATCGATCTCCGAAGAAGTCGAGAAGCTGACCTGGGGTATCCGCTGGGGGTCTGACACGGTCATGGACTTGTCCACGGGCAAGAATATTCATGAAACCCGGGAGTGGATCATACGCAACTCGCCCGTGCCCATCGGTACCGTGCCCATCTACCAGGCCCTGGAAAAAGTGGGCGGCGTGGCAGAGGACCTGAACTGGGAAATCTTCCGGGATACCCTGATCGAGCAGGCCGAGCAGGGCGTGGATTATTTCACCATTCACGCCGGGGTGCGCCTGCATCACGTGCCCATGACCGCGGAGCGGGTGACCGGCATCGTGTCCCGTGGCGGCTCCATCATGGCGAAATGGTGTCTCGCCCACCATGTGGAAAGCTTTCTCTACACCCATTTCGAAGACATCTGCGAGATTATGAAGGCTTACGATGTAGCCTTCAGCCTGGGTGACGGTCTGCGTCCCGGCTCCATTGCCGATGCCAACGATGCCGCCCAGTTCGGTGAGCTGGAAACGCTTGGTGACTTGACCCAGATCGCGTGGAAGCACGACGTCCAGGTCATGATCGAAGGTCCCGGCCACGTACCCATGCAGTTGATCAAGGAAAACATGGACAAGCAGCTGGAATGTTGCGACGAAGCGCCGTTCTACACCCTGGGCCCGCTGACCACGGACATCGCTCCCGGTTACGATCACATCACTTCGGGCATTGGCGCTGCCATGATCGGCTGGTTCGGCTGTGCCATGCTCTGTTACGTCACCCCCAAGGAACACCTGGGGCTGCCTAACAAGGATGACGTCAAGACTGGCATCATAACCTACAAGATCGCGGCCCATGCGGCGGATCTGGCCAAGGGCCATCCTGGCGCGCAAATCCGGGATAACGCCCTGTCCAAGGCCCGCTTCGAATTCCGTTGGGAAGACCAGTTCAACCTGGGGCTGGACCCGGACACGGCGCGCGCCTATCACGACGAGACCCTGCCCAAAGACTCCGCCAAAGTGGCGCATTTCTGCTCCATGTGCGGGCCCAAATTCTGCTCCATGCAGATCTCTCATGAAGTCAGGGAGTACGCCCGTAACAAGGGCATCGACGAAGTGGCCGCCGCGGACGAGGGTATGAAAGAAATGTCAGAGCAATTCCGGGCCGCCGGAAGCAAGCTCTACGACAAGGTGTAGGTAAAAAGCCCCGCTGGCCTGGCGCTAAAGTCAGTCGGCGGGGCTTGAAACTTACAGCCACTGCCAGCTATTGTTCTGCTTCACATCCACAGAAGCAGGGCGCTCATGTCAAAGCACACGCCGCCATTTCAGTTTTCCCGGCAGGATGTCGACATTGAAAGCAGGGAAACGGTGTACGATGGTTTTTTCAAGATGGAAAAGCTCACGCTGCGCCATGCCCGTTTTGATGGCGGTACCACGCCCCCGTTCGCCCGGGAGGTTTTCAGTCGCGGTGATTCCACCTGTGTGCTCCCATACGACCCCCGACGTGACGAGGTGGTGCTGCTGGAGCAATTCCGGCCCGGAGCACTGGGGCGCGAACAATCCCCCTGGTTGCTGGAGCTGGTGGCGGGCATGAATGAGCCGGGCGAGACCCCGGAAGACGTTGCCCACCGTGAAGCCGATGAAGAGGCCGGCCTGGGTTTCGTGACCCTTGAGCACATCTGTGATTATCTGGTCTCGCCGGGCGGCACGACCGAAATGGTGTATCTATACTGTGGTCGGGTGGACACGTACCAGGCCGGCGGCCTGTTTGGCCTGGAAACCGAGCATGAAGACATCCGCGCGCATGTTTTCGGTGCTGACGAAGCCATTGAAATGATAAGTGATGGCCGTATTAATAATGCAGCGGGCGTTGTGGCACTGCAATGGTTGCAGATTAATCGCCCCCGCTTGCGCCAGGAGTGGACCTGACTGTGTCTGAATTAACAAAGAAATCCCGTCGCTACGTGCCCGACCTGAAACGACTGGGCGCCCTCTGTGAAGGCAATTACATGCGTCTCGGCCGCCTCCGGAAGCTGGAAGCCGACGGCCATCCCGTCTGTGAATTCGAGCTGCACCGGGGTGAGCGGTATTTCGGGCGGGTGCGGATGAAAGTTCTGCAACAAGCCAGATATACCGAAACTTTGTTACTGGAGCAGATTCATAACGTCGGCCGCTGGCTGAACAATCCCCAGCTGACGGTGCGGGTTTATCATGATGCCTCCATGCTGGAAGTAATCAGCTGCTATCGCGACCGCCAGATCGCCGCCGTGAACGACTACCCTAACCGTTACATGCATCATCCGGACGAGAAAATTCAGGTCAACGCGTTTCTGGCCGACTGGCTCGATTTCTGTCTGCGTTTTGGTCAGATGCCCCTGTCCATGTCCCGTTGGCCCCAGGGTGATGAAGTAGACGAAGGCTGAATGGTTGTCGACCTAAACCTGGGCTATAATCGCTCCCCATGACCTCAAATTCCGACCAGTCGCCGCTGAAAGTGCTTCAGCTAACAGACCCCCATCTTATGGCCGACCCGGCCGCAACGCTGTTAGGCGTGAATACCCGGGACAGTCTTGAAGCGGTTGTTGAATCCGTTAAAGCCCGGGGGTTTGGGCCGGATGTGATACTGGCGACGGGAGACCTGGCCCAGGACGGCTCAGATGTTGCCTATCGCGCATTGGCGAAAAGTCTGGCGGCCTTTGACTGCCCCTCACTCTGGCTGCCGGGCAATCATGATCACCATGCCAGTCTGGCACACGTCAGCGCCGAAATAGGTGCCGATCAAAAACACAGCATCCAGGGGGGCTGGCAACTCATCGGGCTTGATTCCGCCGTTCCCGGCAAGGTTCATGGCGAACTCGCTGCGCTTGAGCTTGAGTTTCTGGAGGCCAGGCTTCGAGATCAGCCCGATTTGCCAACCCTGGTGACGCTGCATCATCATCCGGTGACAATCGGTTGCGATTGGATGGCGGACATCGGGCTTCGCAACTGCGAGGCTTTCTGGCAGATTATTGATCGCTGGCCCCAGGTAAAAATTGTACTGTGGGGCCATGTGCACCAACACCTGGACCAGGTTCGCAAAGGGGTCAGATTGCTGGCTACCCCGTCGACCTGCATTCAGTTTGAAAAAGGTGCCCATGAATTCTCGGTTGAGGCACTTGCGCCGGGCTTCCGCTGGCTCGAGTTATACCCTAATGGCGACGTCGCCACGGGCGTCGTGCGCGCCGAGCATTTTTCAGTAGAGCTGGACCTCAACAGCACCGGCTATTGAGCCCCCGAAAACGTTAAAGGACGAAAAGGACATGAGCGACATTCCCCTGGACCTCAAATACCTCGAAACCCACCAATGGGTGCGCGTTTTGGATGACGGTATTGCAACCGTTGGCGTCACCGATTTTGCCCAGCAACAGTTGGGGGATGTGGTCTACATTGGTGTGCCGGATGTGGGCGTGACCGTGAATGGCGGCGAAGAGGCCGGTGTGGCCGAGTCGGTAAAGTCCGCGTCGGATGTTTTCAGCCCGGTAAGCGGCGAAGTGCTGGCGGTCAATGAGCTCCTGGAAGATGAACCGGAAAAGGTTAACGAAGACCCTTATGGGGACGGCTGGCTGTTCCGTGTCAAGATGTCGGACCCGGGGGAGCTCGACGGCCTGATGGACCCCGATGCCTATGCGGCCCATGTCGCCGCGGAAGAGTAAAAGGTATACTCCGCGATTCAATATCGGGCCCTTGGCCTGCCTGGTTAATTCGCTAGCCGGACGGGCGCAGGCTTTTCGGGAAGAATTCAATGAAGTTTCCAGTACTTTACCTGCGCAAAGGCGCCGAACGGCGTCTTCGGGCCGGCCATCTTTGGGTTTACAGCAACGAAGTCGATACCGTCCGGAGCCCGCTGACCGGGTTTGAAGCCGGTTGCCAGGCCGAATTGCGATCGTCCCTCGACAAACCGCTCGGCACCGTTTTCGTGAACCCGCAAACCCTGATTTGCGCCCGTCTGATCAGTCGCGATCCGTCTCATGGCATGACGCCACAACGATTATCCCAGCGTTTGGAGATCGCCCTGTCTCTGCGCGAGCGTTTATTTTCGGAACCTTTCTACCGATGGGTTTTTGGGGACAGTGACGGCTTGTCAGGGCTGGTGATTGATCGCTTCGGCGATCTGGTGGTGATCCAGATTTCCACAGCCGGCATGGAAACCCTGAAAGAAACCATTGGCCGGGCGGTTCAGAAGCTTGTGCGCCCGAGCGCTATCGTATTTAAAAACGATGGCAAAATGCGGGTGGTGGAGAACCTGGAAACCTACACTGAGACGTTTGCAGGGACCGAGCCGGACGTTTTGACGGTGCGTGAGAACGGCGTTTCGTTCGAAGTACCTTTAGCCGGCGGCCAGAAAACCGGCTGGTTCTACGATCACCGTATGAATCGCCAGCGTCTTCAGTCTTATGCGCCGGGCAAGCGTGTGCTTGACGTATTCAGCTATGTTGGCGGTTGGGGCATTCAGGCGGCTTATGCCGGTGCTGCCCAAGTGACTTGTGTCGACTGTTCCGCGAAGGCGTTGGACGCGGTCCATCACAACGCGAACCTTAACAGGCTTACGAACGTCGACACACTCGAAGGCGACGCCTTTGACGCCCTGAAAGCGCTTTGTGATGAAAAGGAGAAATTCGACATCGTGGTGCTTGATCCGCCGGCGCTTATACCTCGCAGGCGCGACCAGAAGGCGGGTGAGCAGGCTTACGCCCGGCTGAATCAATTGGCCTTGCGCCTGCTGGAACGCGATGGGTTGCTGGTGTCCGCGTCCTGTTCCATGCACCTGTCCCAGTCCGCTCTGGTGGATATCATTCGCGCCAGCGGCCGCAAGATTGATCGTTTTGTGCAGTTGTTGGAGCAAGGCCACCAGGCGCCTGATCACCCGATTGTGCCCGGCATTCCGGAGACGGACTACATCAAATCCTGCTTTGTGCGCTCACTGACCGGCTTTTTCTGAGGTCGGGTCCGCCTTCCTGTTCTTCGTCTTGTTCAATTCCGTCAGCATGGCGTGCAGATCAGCAAGAATGGCCCGCGTGTCCGCAATGTCCTTGCGGTTGAGGGTTTCACGATTGTTGTCATGAGTCTGCAGTCGATTCGAAAGCGTCTCGAACTGTGAGGCCAGAGGGCTGTTCTGTTTGCCTGCGTCGTTGCCCGGGGGCGTCAGGTCTGGTAACCACAGGCCCAGCCAGTCCTGCCGCAAAGCATCGATTTGAGCCTTCATGGCTTCGAAGTCCGATCGGGCAAACCCCGAGTGCCAAATGGCCTCACCCTTTTCGTCTTCCCCGTCAGGGTGTCGCTCAAACATTGCCAGTTGCTGGTCGATCAGTCCTGTCAGCGTATCCTGCAGTGAAACAATGGCGACGTCACGGTTGTTTTGAACGCTTGCCAGTGCCTGCGTGAGTACCCACTGATTGCCCCTGGTGCAGATTGTGGCCAGGTCGCGGGGCAGGGCGAAAGCGATCAGGCGCAAGAGTTCGGCACGGCGGCTGTGTTCGTTAATGTGATCTTCGACGGGCTGCTCTGGCAGCTGGAAAAGGCGGGCGCGTTCTTCGAGCCCTTGCGCCAGGGCGCCCCAAAGCAGGGTTTCCATGGCATGAAAGCCCTGGGTGACATAAAGAAAGTCGGTGGACTGGTGTTGTTCCAGTAGTGAGGCGGGGGTCAGCGGCACCTCGGAGTGGACCAGCCCGCTGCGTGGATAGTTCGGAACCCCATCCAGATAACCGGGGAGGAGAGGGTGGGCATCGATTGGGTCCCGGTTGTTCTGGATCTGCGGCGGTTTGATGCGGCCGAGTTCGTAGGCCGTTAATAGGCGGGCATAATCCTGATGAGCGCGACGCCATTGGGTCCGCACAGCAACCAGATGGTCGCTTGTGGGCCGGTCAAGAAAAGTGGTCACTCCGGTTCTGAGATGGGAGGCACTTTGGCAGGCGGTTTCGGTCTGTTGTATGACGCCGGCCTGTAGGGCTTCTGTGTGTTCATCGCTGTTATGGGGCTGCCGGGTGAGGTCATTTGGCGTCTGGTCACTGCATGCGGCGACCAGGGTCAGGGCCAGAACAACACAGAGGCGAGAAGTGGTGGTCATGATTTTGTCCGTCAGTCCCGCAATGAAATGATTTTCCAGCCTTCTCTGGCCGCATAGTCTCCCAGCGTGGCATCGGGATCAACGGCGACCGGGTGGGCGACCTTCTTCAAAAGCGGTAAGTCGTTGTGTGAGTCGCTGTAAAACCAGGCGCCCTCTAATGACTGGCCTTCCTGTTCAAGCCAATCCTGCAGTCGCACCACCTTGCCTTCCCGGAAGCTCGGGGTGCCCGCCACAACGCCCGTGTAGCGTCCATTGACTATTTCAGGGTTGGTCGCAATCAGGTGGTCAATGCCGAGCAGCCTTGCGACAGGCTCCGTGACGAAATGGTTAGTTGCGGTAATAATCAGCAGCGTGTCACCTTGTTCCCGATGGCTGTCCAGCAGGGCCCTGGCCTTCGGCAACATCATCGGTTGAATCTTTATCTCGATGAAATTCTGGCGCCATTGCCGGAGTTGAACCGGGTCATTCTGCGCCAGGGGCTCCAGGGCGAAGTTCAGGTAGCGATCCATGTCCAGCTCGCCGTTCAGGTAATCCTGATAGAAGCGGTCATTGGCTTCCCGGTAGACTTTGGCGTCGACAATGCCCTCTTCTACGAGAAATTCGCCCCAGGCGTGGTCACTGTCGCCGGCCAACAGCGTGTTGTCTAGATCAAATATAGCGAGCGGCAATGGAGCCTCCTCATGTCTGGTTCTGGCGCTTGATCTCAAATAACTATTCTAACACGCTGAAAAGATAACAGCTGCGTTTGCCGAGAGGTGGCCTTTCTGTAAGAATGAAGCCAACTTGGATTTAAACCGACTTTCTATACAGGACTGTGCCGTGATCGATTCAGACGGTTTCAGACCCAATGTCGGAATCATTCTTGTCAACCACAGGGGAGACGTTCTCTGGGCAAGACGCATAGGGCAGGACTCGTGGCAATTTCCTCAAGGTGGCATTAAAACCAATGAGTCGCCGGAGGATGCGCTTTATCGCGAACTGTCCGAAGAAGTTGGCTTAACCGCGGGCGATGTGGAAATCATCAGTTGCACACGCGGCTGGCTGAGGTACCGTCTTCCCCGTCGCATGGTGCGGCATCATTCGCATCCGATTTGTGTGGGGCAGAAGCAAAAATGGTTCCTGCTGAGGATGCTTTCGCCGGACGAGCAGGTATGCGTCGACGGCACCGAGTCACCTGAGTTTGATGGGTGGCAATGGGTTAGTTACTGGTATCCCCTGGGTCAGGTGGTATCGTTTAAGCGAGAGGTCTACCGGCGCGCCCTGCGAGAATTGGCGCCCCGGCTGTTTCGTACCATGGAGCAATGGTAGCCGGCTTGATCGCCATCGGCGGACTGACCGGCGACATGAAGTCTCTGGCCAACGTGAGAGCTCTGGCAAGACCCGGGCAAGCGTGATCAGGGTTTTCCCCAATAACGACGAATTGAGCCAGCCATGCTGAGCACGCTGCGAAGTATCGTTCAGGAAGTGAACAGCGCCCGGGATCTGTCCGAGGCACTCAACATCATTGTCTGCCGTGTGCGGGCCGCTATGGCGACCGAAGTCTGCTCCGTTTACCTGCTGGACCCGGAAACCAACCGCTATATTCTCATGGCCACCGAGGGCCTTTACAAGGAAGCCGTCGGCCGGGTGACCCTGGCGCATTCCGAGGGCCTGATCGGCCTGGTGGGCTCGCGCGAAGAGCCCATCAACCTGGAGGATGCGCCCTCCCACCCGCGTTACCGTTATTTTCCCGAAACCGGCGAAGAACGCTTCCGTTCCTTCCTGGGCGTGCCCATCATTCATCACCGTAACGTGCTCGGCGTTCTCGTGGTTCAACAGCGTGAAAGTTCCCGTTGTTTTGATGAAGGCGAAGAAGCGTTCATGGTGACCGTATCGGCTCAGTTAGCCGGAGTCATCGCCCACAGTGAGGCCACCGGGGCTATCAGCGGGCTGTCATTGACCGGTCAGGAGACCGGTGATGTCAGTTTCAACGGGGTTGCCGGCGCACCCGGGGTAGCTATCGGTCAGAGCGTGGTGGTGTATCCACCGGCGGACCTGGATGCCGTGCCCGAAAAACCGACTGACAACATCGAGCAGGAGCTTAAGATTTTCAGCGGCGCCGTCACAGCCGTTCGCGAGGACATAGAGCAGGTTGCCGAGCGTCTGGCGCCTCAGTTGCGCCCGGAGGAACTTGCGCTCTTCGACGTCTACCTGCGCATGCTGGACGACAACGCCTTGCCGGGTGAAGTGGTCAATAGCATCCGCGGTGGCATCTGGGCGCAGGGGGCGCTGCGCCAGGTGGTGCAGCAGTACGTGCGCCATTTTGAACTGATGGGTGACCTGTACCTCAGGGAGCGGGCGGTTGATATCCGCGACCTGGGCCGCCGGCTGCTGTCGCATCTCCAGGAAGGCGAGCACGAGTCGGTAGTCTACCCGGAGCGTACGGTCTTGCTCAGCGATGAGCTGACGCCGGCAATGCTGGGGGAAGTGCCCCATGGCCAGCTTGTGGGGCTTGTGTCCGTGCGGGGCTCGGGCAACTCCCATGTTGCGATTCTGGCGCGAGCCATGGGCGTACCCACCGTGATGGGTATGGTCGATACGCCGATTAATCAACTTGATGGCAAGGAAGTGATTGTCGACGGCTTCGAGGGCAAGATTTTCGCCTCGCCTTCCGACGAGCTTCGGGCCTATTACCAGGAGATTTGCGAAGAAGAGGCGGAGCTGTTCCGTGGCCTTGAGGAACTGAGGGACAAGCCCTGTGAAACCACGGACGGCCACCGGGTGTCCTTGCTGGTGAACACCGGCCTGATGACCGATGTGGTGCGTTCCCTGAATCACGGCGCTGAAGGCATCGGTCTGTACCGCACGGAAGTGCCTTTCATGATCAAGGAACGCTTTCCGTCCGAGCAGGAACAAAGAGGGTATTATCGCGAACAGCTGGAAGCCTTCGCCCCCAGTCCGGTCACCATGCGGACCCTCGATATCGGCGGCGACAAGTCGCTGAGTTATTTCCCGATCTCCGAGGAGAACCCCTTCCTGGGCTGGCGCGGAATCCGGGTCACGCTGGATCATCCGGAGATTTTTCTGGTCCAGGTCCGGGCCATGCTGAAGGCCAGCGAAGGCCTGAACAATCTTCAGATCATGCTGCCCATGGTCAGCAATATTTCAGAGGTGGAAGAGTCGCTGCACCTGATTTACCGGGTCTATCACGAGGTGCGTGAGGAGGGCTTCAGTATTCGCATGCCCAAAGTGGGCGTTATGGTGGAAGTGCCCGCCGCGGTCTATCAGGTGCGGGAATTGGCCGAGAGGGTGGATTTCCTCTCCGTGGGCTCCAACGACCTGACCCAGTACCTGCTGGCGGTCGACCGGAACAATCCAAGGGTGGCGCAACTTTACCACTCCTATCATCCCGCTGTGCTTCAGGCCCTGGTTCGCATCGCTCACGACGCCCATGCCGTTGGCAAGCCGGTCAGTATTTGTGGCGAGCTGGCAGGCGATCCGGGCGGGGCCCTGCTTCTGATGGCCATGGGCTACGATGCGCTGTCCATGAACGCGGCCAGCCTGCCCAAGGTCAAGTCGGTGCTGCGCAGTGTCAGCCGCGCCTTTGCCGATCAGTTGCTGGAAGACACCCTGTTGCTGGATTCGCCCCATGTCATCAAGAGCTGTGTCGACCTGGCGTTACGCAGCGCCGGTTTCGGCCGCTACCTCCGCCCTGGCAGAGCCTCCACCAGCACTTACAGCAAATCTTCCTGAAGCAAACCAAGACAAATTCGCCAATCTTGGGCTAGAGTCTAGTATGTGTACTCTAAAGTGGGTTGCTATTGTGTAGTGGCTCTTTCAGGAAATCTTGATGTTTAAGGACTGAAAACGGACAACCTATGACGGCGAAAAAGACAGAGATCAAGCCAAAGCCGCGTATCGGTCTCGCCCTGGGCGGCGGCGGTCCCTTGGGCGGGATTTATGAAATCGGCGCCATGCGTGCGCTGGACGAAGCCCTGGATGGTCTGGACTTTAACGACATTGATGTCTACGTCGGCGTTAACGCGGGCTCTTTCGTTGCCGCTAACCTGGCCAACCAGGTTACCACCGCGCAGTTGTGCCGAATCTTCGTGCGGAATGAGGCTGAAGTGCATCCGTTTCATCCGCAAGTCTTCTATCGCCCGGCGCTGAAAGAGTTTGGCAGCCGGATGCTGGCGATCCCCGGCCTCGTGGCCAATGCCGTCAGCCGTTTCGTTAACAACCCTTACGATCAAAGCCTGCTGGAAGCACTCACCATTCTGGCTCAGCTTGCGCCTGCGGGCCTGTTTGATAACGAGGCTTTACAGGATTACCTCAAACGTTCCTTCACCATGCTGGGCCGTACCAACGATTTCCGGCAGCTGCGCCGCAGCCTCTACATCGTTGCCGCTGATGTGGAGAGTACCGACGCCGTCTGCTTCGGTGCCCCGGGATTCGATCACGTACCCATCTCCAGGGCGATTCAGGCCAGTACGGCATCCCCCGGTCTCTATGTGCCGGTTGAGATTGACGGCCGTTATTATGTCGACGGGACCCTGCGTAAGGGGCTGCATGCGTCAGTGGCTTTTGAAGACGGCGCCGATCTGGTTTTAGCGGTCAATCCCCAGGTGCCTATCGACGCCAGCAAAGCCGTGCGCAACGGCACCATGGAGCCCGGGGCTTTGACTCGCTCCGGCATGCCCAATCTGCTGTCACAGACGTTCAGGACCATGGTTTATTCGAGGATGCAGTCCGGCATAGTCCAGTACGCCCGGGATTATCCGGACAAGGATATCCTGCTGTTTGAACCCACCCGGGACGATGCCAAGCTGTTTTTTTCCAATGTGTTCAGTTTCCAGTCCCGCCGCATGGTCTGTGAGCACGCCTACCAGATGACTCGCCGGGATCTGCTGAATCGGGCCGACGAGCTTGAGCCGAAACTGGCGAAATATGGCATACGTCTGCGTCGGGATCGCCTGGAGGATGAGCAGCGCACCATCAGCACCAGTCTTTATGGTGAGATGTTGCCTCTGTACGTCGCGCGCGGGCGCCGCAAAATGGCCCGGAAGGGGCGACGTTTAAGTGCCCGTCTGAACAATGTCACACACCTGATTCAGAAGGCGCTCTAAAACCTGCGCACATCTTGCGGGTCCCGGCTGCCATTTTCGCGTTCCAGTCGCTCCAGATAATCCTGCCAGAACTTTTCCTGCTGATCGCCCATCTCCCGCAGGTAACTCCAGCTGAAAATGCCCGAGTCGTGACCGTCACTGAAGGTCAGCTTGACGGCGTAGTTGCCGACCATCGCGGCATCGCTTATCAGCACGTCGCGTTTACCGGTCTGTAATGTGCCCAGGCCGGAGCCATGACCCCGCACTTCGGCCGAGGGGGAGTACACCCGCAGCAGTTCAAACGGCAGCTCATGACAAGTGCCATCAAGGTATTCAAGACGCAGCAGCCGGCTTTTTTTGCGGATACGAATGTCAGAGGGGGGGACGGATTCGCTCATCGGGACTCCAAAGGCTAATCGGAAAGAGTTCGGGCGCCGCGAAGCGGCGCCCGGTACAGGCTTTAGAGGATGTAGCGGCTGAGATCTTCATCTTCGGCAAGATGCCCGAGTTTCTCGTCGACATAGTCGGCGGTCACCTGGAATTCCTCGGTTACCTTGTCACCGGCGTCGAAGGACAGCGTCTCCAGCAAGCGCTCCAGAACCGTGTGAAGACGGCGCGCACCGATGTTCTCGGTGGTTTCGTTGACCTTCCAGGCGACTTCGGCGATGCGCTGTATGGCTTCCTCGGTAAAGCTGAGCTTGAGACCCTCCGCGCCCATCAGGGCTTCGTATTGTTGCACCAGGGAGGCATGAGGCTCCGTCAGTATGCGCTGGAACTGTTCGGTCGTGAGTGCCTGCAGCTCAACCCGGATAGGCAGGCGGCCCTGAAGCTCCGGAATCAGATCCGACGGCTTGGACAGATGAAAGGCGCCGGAGGCAATAAACAGAATATGATCGGTACGGACCATGCCCAGCTTGGTGCTGACGGTGCTGCCTTCGATGAGGGGCAGCAGGTCGCGCTGGACGCCTTCCCGGGACACATCCCCGCCGGACCCGGATTCGGCACGTTTTGCCACCTTGTCGATCTCGTCAATAAACACGATGCCGTTCTGCTCAACAAGCTCAATGGCCTTCTGCTTGATTTCTTCCTCGTTGACCAGTTTCGCGGCTTCTTCGTCACGGGCCCGCTTGAGAGCGTCTGCCACCTTCATTTTGCGGGTCTTGCTCCGCTCTGAAGACATGTTCGAGAACATGTTCTGAAGCTGGTTGGTCATCTCCTCCATGCCGGGAGGCGCCATGATTTCTACCCCGGCGCCGGCGTTTTTCAGGTCGATCTCGATGTCCTTGTCGTCCAGTTCGCCTTCCCTGAGCTTTTTGCGGAACAGTTGCCGTGTGGTGGAATCCTCGGCCGGTTTTTCGTCGACGTTGCGGGCCGGTGGCAGCAGGGCATCGAGAATCCGGTCTTCGGCAGCATCCATGGCGCGGTGCTCATGGCGTTTCATTTCCTTTTCCCGCAGCAGTTTGATGGCCGAGTCCGCCAGGTCGCGGATAATGGATTCCACGTCACGGCCCACATAGCCCACTTCGGTAAACTTGGTGGCTTCGACTTTGAGAAAGGGTGCGTCGGCCAGTTTGGCCAGGCGCCGGGCGATTTCGGTTTTGCCCACACCGGTGGGCCCGATCATCAGGATGTTCTTCGGGGTGATCTCATCCCTCAGGCTGCTGTCCAGTTGCATGCGGCGCCAGCGGTTGCGCAGGGCAATGGCCACAGCGCGCTTGGCTTCGGCTTGTCCGACGATGTGCTTGTTCAGTTCGTGGACAATTTCACGGGGAGTCATTGCAGACATGATAGCTCCGGGTCAGTCAGTGTCAGACAGCACTTCGAGAGTACGGTTGTGATTGGTGTAGATGCAGATGTCACCGGCGATATCCAGGCCTTTTTCGACGATCTCGGCCGCGCTCAGCTCGGTGTTTTCCAGCAGGGCACGAGAGGCGGCCTGAGCAAAGGGCCCGCCGGAGCCGATGGCGATCAGGCCCTGTTCCGGCTCTATGACATCGCCATTGCCGGTGATGATCAGCGAGGCGTTTTTATCAGCCACCGCCAAAAGCGCCTCAAGCCGGCGCAGAGCGCGGTCAGTGCGCCATTCTTTGGCCAACTCCACCGCGGCTTTGGTGAGGTTGCCCTGGTGTTTTTCCAATTGGCCTTCAAAACGCTCAAACAGGGTGAAAGCATCGGCGGTACCACCGGCGAAGCCGGCAATCACTTTGTTGCCATAAAGGCGCCGGACCTTCCGGGCATTGCCTTTCATCACGGTGTTGCCGAGCGAGACCTGGCCATCGCCACCCATGGCTACTTCAGTGCCGCGCCTTACCGAAAGAATCGTGGTCATGCTTACTCCAAAGCCGGAAATTAAAAGATGCAACGGATATGGCGGCACGCCCCGGCATTTCAAGGGGCGGCCGTTGTGGCGTGAAAGTCACTGATCCTTGTCTCTTGGTACGCGTCGCACCAGCGGTTGGATGTTGATGGAGACCAGCTTGTCGATGGCGGCGTTCATCTCGCTGCGATTGGTGAAGGGTCCGACATTGACGCGGTGCCAGGTCGAGCCCGTGTCCAGGCCGACTTTGTCGACCTTCGCTCTCAGGCCCTGAAAGGCAATCTCAGCCCGCTGTCGTTCGGCGTCTTTCCCGCTTCGGAAGGAACCGGTCTGGACAAGGTAAGCAGCTTCCTGGTCCATGGGGCCGGGCGCGTATTCGTTGACTTCGGGCGCTACGACTTCGGAGTCAGGCAGTATGTCGTAAAAACGGAAACCTTCGGGCTCTTCCGGTGCCTTGGCCGCCGGCTTTTCCTGTTCCTGGGAGCCGGCCTGATTGGTGGGTGTTTCCGAGACGGGCAGGGAGTTCAGGTAGACAATAAACCCGATGAATCCGCCCACAGCCGCCAGCGAGGCGATCCACTTCACTGACAGGCCGCCCGACTGGCGCCGCGCTGGCGCCGTGGTTCGAGGCGGGGTCGGGGCCTTGCGCCGGGATGTTTTCTGAGCCGGCATTTTGGGCTGACCGCCCCGGGGCGACGGTGAAGAGGCCCGGTTTTTTCTGGCGTAATCCTGTGGCATGTTGCGAATCGACTCTACATTGCTTTGGGTGCATTGACGGCCAGTATGCCGAGGCCATTTGCAATGACCTGACGCACCGCCAGGTACAGGCTTACTCTGGCATCGCGGAGGGCCGTGTCCTCGATCAGGACTTTGTGAGAGTTGTAATGGCTATGAAATTGCGCTGCCAGATCCCTTAAGTAATGGGTCAGGTGGTGCGGCTCTCGCAGTCCAGCCGCATTGGCGATCAGTTCAGGGTACTGGGCCAACTGGTTGGCAATGTCCTTTTCTTCGTCGAGCGTCAGTAACGACAGATCGCCGCCGCATTCGTTGAGGTTCCGTTCGACACCAAGATCGGCCAGTTTGCCCAGTACGCTGCAAATACGGGCATGGGCATACTGGATGTAATACACCGGGTTTTCGTTGGTCTGGGACCGGGCCAGGTCAATATCAAACGTCAGTTGCGAATCGACTCGGCGGGCGGCCAGGAAGAAGCGGGTGGCGTCACGCCCCACTTCATCGATCAGGTCTCGCACCGTCACGTAGCTGCCAGCCCTTTTGGAAATTTTCACTTCCTGGCCGGAGCGGGTCACCATGACCATTTGATGCAGGACATATTCCGGCCAGCCTTCAGGAATGCCCGCCTTGAGTGCCTGCAAACCGGCCCGGACGCGGGTCACGGTGGAATGATGGTCGGCGCCCTGCTCATTAATAACGGTGGTGAAACCGCGTTGCCACTTGTCCAGATGATAGGCCACATCCGGCAGAAAATAGGTGTAGCCGCCGTCCTGCTTGCGCATCACCCGGTCCTTGTCGTCGCCAAACGCGGTAGTCTTCAGCCAGGTGGCGCCATCCTGCTCGTAGGTGAAGCCGTTGTCGGTGAGACGCCTGACGGTATCCTCGACCTTGCCGTGCTCATACAGCGACGACTCCAGGAAATAGACATCGAACTCGACACCAAAGGCTTTCAGGTCCAGATCCTGTTCCCGGCGCAGGTAGGCAACGGCGAACTCCTGAATCGCGTTCAGGTCATCGGCATCGGCCTTGCCGGTCACCGTTCTGTCATCGGCAACCACGGTTTCCCCGGCAAGGTAAGCCTGCGCCAGGTCATTGATGTATTCGCCCCGGTAACCGTCGGCCGGCCAGTGTTCATCATCCGGTCTCAGGCCTTGTACGCGTGCCTGTGCCGAAAGCGCAAGTTTTGTGATCTGGCCGCCGGCGTCGTTGTAATAGAACTCCCGGGTGACCTGGTAGCCGTTAGCTTCCAGCAACCGGCACAGGCAATCGCCGATAGCGGCGCCGCGGCCGTGGCCCACATGGAGAGGGCCGGTCGGGTTCGCCGAGACAAACTCGACCTGAACGGGTTCACCCTGGCCATTGTTATTGCGTCCGAAATCATGACCCTTCTTCAGAATTTCCTCGACGACGCCGAAGGCGCTGGCGGTACTCATGAAAAAGTTGATGAATCCCGGCCCTGCAATCTCGACACGGTCAACAGCCTTGTTAGGGGGCAGGTGGTCGATCAACGCCTGGGCCAGATGGCGGGGCGAGCAACCTGCGCGTTTGGCTGCCACCAGGGCAATGTTGGTCGCATAGTCGCCATGAGCCTTGTCTTTGGTAGGTCCAACATTGGGAGTAAAGGACGCATCGTCAGGCAGGGTGCCTTCGTTGACTAGTGACGTCAGCGCGGAGTCAAGGAGTTGGGTAACAGTTTCTTTCATGCTTGTCAGATGGCTCGGTGTATCAGAGTATTTGGGAGCGGTTACGCCCCACTCGAAAAGGTGCGTCATTATCGCGGAAAGGGCAGGGGGACTCAATGACAAAGCCGCCGGCCTGGTTTTATCCGGTTTCCAGGGGGTCGACATCGACTTGCCATCGAAGCTGGCTCGGTTGCCGGCGGCTGTCCAGAGTCTGGCAGAGATCGGCCAGAATCTGATTGAGCCGGCTGCGGCTTTTGGAGACCAGCACCAGTTGCGCCCGATGCCGGTCGGCGCGTCGGGCCATGACCGCGGGTAAAGGTCCCCAGAGTTCAACGGCCGGATCGTCCAGCTGCGCTTTCGCGCTAT
>JAGXLV010000043.1 GCA_018334495.1 Oleiphilaceae bacterium | reverse complement strand
TATCGTCTCTGATCGTGCCGTTTGCGCTGGGGGCGCAAACTGCCAGCGCTGCGCTGATTGAAGAATGGAGTTACGAGGTCAACAGCGAGTTTTCCGCAGAGACCGAAACCGCTGGCGAAATACCCACTCTTTCAAAGTCCGCTGACAACCGTACACTGTCATGGGGCCTCAACGACCCGCAGTCATCTATCTCGATCACTAATGCGTCTGCTTCAGGTGGCCTTTTCACAAATGGTGATTTCGTAGACGGTGGCACATTCACTCATGCAAACAACCAGCAGCCCATCGAAGGGGCTGCCCTGGAAAGCTTCAATCTGACCTCCGAGTTGATGTTGACCCCCGTCGACCCACCGAGCGACGACAGCCAATCGCTGCCGCCTCTTACGTTTGTTAACTTCTTCGAGGAAACCCTGAACAACGCAGACTGTGTCACGGGAACCCGCCCTTGCGACGACATTTTTACCATTGAAAACATCGCAGCTCTTGGTGGCATGGAAACTAACGGCGGCTTCGAGTTCGCTGCGCAATCATTCACCCGCGATGACTATACCTACACCGTGTTCCTTCAACTGGCTGGCCTGACAGGCCTGGAGGACGATGTCTGTGCAGAAACAGGTGCATCACCTGGCTGCGTCGGTCTTATAACTGAGGAGGGTGCAGTCAGCAACTTCGATACCCGGTTCCGCGTCTCCGCTGCATCGGTACCTGAGCCAGGCACCCTGGCACTACTGGGCCTGGGCCTCGCGGGGCTTGGTCTTTCACGCCGGAGAAGTTCAGCGAAGTCATGACATTTTAACAACTATAACGTTCTGACAGCGCTAATAAAGAAAGCCCTCGCCTAAGGCGGGGGCTTGTCAGTTTGAGAGCCTGAGCTTTCCCTCACGCCGAAGGCAGTGAGGGTAATGCGCAAACGCTCAAGCGTGGCGTCAGGCGACCTCCAACTCGTTTATTTTGTGCGCGGCATTCGGTTGTGCCGGCAAGTACCGCCCGGAATCAGTAATCAGCGCCCAGACATCCGGACGACGCTTTCTTATACCTTCAATCAATGATGCCGCTTCGGTGAAAGCGGGACGGCGGCGGCCGTGGTACTCCAACACCGGCCCCACATGGTCGAATTCCACACCAAATCGTTTTAACAGTCGCACCTGCGCGGGCTCCATGACCGCCATCCAATGGGTTATGCCGTGCTTGACCGACATCTGGAGAATAGCGGCAAACAGCCCCAGGCTGATATAGGGCATGGCGCGCTTGCCATTTTCCGAATCGCTATAATAAGCGCTGTCACTGATGCCGGAGACTGATGTGTATTCATTGAGGCGTCGACGAAATTCCCGGCTGACAGCCATTCGGGAAATTTCAGCGATCTTCTCGCGGGGCGCTTCTGCCATTGCGTTCTGTGCATTCTGATTCATCTGGGGCACACAGTGATGCTCCATGGGAAAGTCGCTCTTTTCCGGATGATCGCCCGCCATAACCAAGCGAACGGCGGCGACGCTGTCCCCTGTTAACCGATGTCGGATCAGGGCATGCACAGACCGCGGGTCGTAGGCATCGTGCTCGCGTTTGTCGGCAAAGCAACTGGAGTCTTCAAAAGGTCGGTCGATGCAATAGACCTGATACCGAACCTCGAAGACTTCGTTAATGACCTCGGGGGATGTCGCCAATTGCACACTGAATACTGAATTGAAAATGGTACTGACGTTTTCGTGTGTTTCTTCGGTTTTTGTCTTTCTTATTTCATGTTGAACCGGCATTTAAGTTCTCCTTCTGTCCCGTTCAGGGAACTGTTGTTTCGATAACCGCTGGAAGAAAAACGCCGTCGTAACCAAAACTGACGGCGCGCTGAGTATCGAGGTTACAATTCATAAGACCTCGGATTGCTTAGTCCTGGGCACGTAACGTCCGGGCGCCAGGATGGAATTAGGGTCGACTGCGGCTTTTAATTGGCCGGCAAATTTTGAGAAAGCAGAGTCACCGGCATTGAGTATGTCCATCGCGTCGATGTTGAGGCGGTAGGGCAGGAAACCTTCTTTTTGGCCCGCTTCGCACAGCGCGCGATAACAGTCTTTGGCCCGCGCTGTCGCATCTGCATCCCTGCGATCAAAAAGCAGAGGAACAGTGGAGTCGAAGCAGCGGTCGTTGACCGTGGTCAAGGTGATCAGCGGATTGATGCCATATAGCGGGCAAATCCGTTCAATCATTTTGATATAACGTCGAACGTCTTTGCCCCGGATCGGAACCAGGGGCGCAAACCATATGAGCCCACAGCCATCCCTTGCGGGGTTTTTCGGTTGCCCGGGGGCAGGTAAAGTGCCTGAGCGCCAATAGGCCAGCGCCAGGGCGACATCATTTGGCCTGCCATGCATGATTTCCAGCGCCCCCGAGAGCGTGTTGGCCATGCTTGTTATCCGCGTCGCCAGCCGGCTCGGCAGCACACGGGCGATGGTTCTTGCCGCACGAACTTTTCGCCGATTGATAAAGATGAGACGGTCGGTTACAGGACCGAGAAGCCGTCGGAGTGTGCGCCTCACTGCCCGGGCCACTTCCCTGGAGCCGTAAATCGCGCCGACCCCACTCCATGCCGGAACGCCATAGCGGTTGGCGAGACCTTCAACCTCGTGGGCCGGCAGAACACCGTCAACGGCCTGCTCTTGCGGGAAAGGCGTCATCATCGAGAGCATGCGTTGGCTGTTGAGCAGGTTAATGGCCACAACCGAACCTCCGAGCGCTCGCAACACAGCCCTGACGGTCGGCACCAGCGCTTCAAGTTTGGCGTCGTCTTTTGTGGAAAAGAAAAAGGCAGTCACGGTTTCGGGAACAGGCGCAAGAGCGATGGTGATACTCACAACCACGCCGAAATTGCCCTGACTGAAAAGCCCGTCGAGATAAGGGCCGAGGCCCCATTTGAAAAGGCCGTCGACTTCCTCGCACCCAAGTTCACTGAGCTGCGTGCGGTAAAGCGTGCCGTCGGGCAAGACCGCCTCTATCTTTGTCACCGCAGCAAAATGGTCGGTAATCGGCGTGATGCCGTAGCCCCGCTCAAGGGCATTACCAAGCACACTGCAAGTGGGTCCCGCCCCAGTGACCGGGACAAGGTAATCGCCTTCATGGTTATCGAGGAATTGCCTCAGAGCACCCTGGGTTACACCGGGCTCAATCGTGACCACGCCCATTTCAGGATCGAAATCGGAAATGCGGTTAAGCCGGCTAAGGTCGAGAATGACGCAATTGTGTTCCACCGGGTTGGCACTGCCATACCCCCAGTTATTGCCGGTACTCACGGGATAGATGGCCACATGCCAGCGCTGAGCGATTTGCAAAACCGCTGGGACCTGCTCCTGCTTGTCCGGGCGGAGCACCGCCGGAACAGAGCGGCTCGTCCCTATCGTGGAGGCGCGAAAATCTGCTGCATCAGCCGCAACAATTCCGGATTCACCCAGGATAGCGGCCCATTCGGCAATCGCCGACTCTATAGAAGTGCTATTCACTGGCTTATTCACGGGTGTTATTCACTGGTGTTGCCACGGCATCAATGCCTTATTTATGAAATTTTCGTTAATGTTTTCTGACGTACTGTCATCAATTGCGCGATCATTATAGGAAAATTAACGAAATCGTAAAATGTATAAAGGTTACATCTTTGAAAAGGATTTTTTATTGATAACTAAAACGAAAACGGGGAGTTGGAGTGTCATCATCAAAAAAAGATAAGTCTTATTTATTAATATTAATTAACTTGGTTTATTTTCGATAATGCTGAATAAGAAAAATTTACAGCCTTAAAAAATTTTAACCGCATAGGTAACTGAAAATAGTAAATTTATATGTTTCAGATTGTGACTAATATAATGCAGCCTGAAAGTAATTTTCTCAGGAGCGCGAGGGGACCATAGTGCAGAACGGTTACAAACCGCTGAAGAAATTTAATGTAGCTATAACAAACATGTATTATTTTAATATGTATATATTATATTATTTACTTAAACTTTAAATACACCGTGAACACGGTGACTGAACCCGAAAATAAAGCGGTTTAATGCACATACCTGATCGACAAATTTTTTCTCACCGCATTGTCACGTGTAATGCTTTAGCTTTTTACCCACTGCCGCCCCAAGTCAGTTCTCTGGGGGACAGTCGTTTCTCTGAAAATCCGGTCCGGTTGCCTGAGCACTGTATCGGTGCATTCCACCCCGACTGTGCTAGATTGAGCTTTTGTCAGCGAGCGGTACAACCATGAGCACCACCTCACCGGAAGCCAGCAAAGGCGCCCTCTTTGGTATTGGCGCCTACTCCATGTGGGGATGCTTTCCACTCTTCTTCGCGTTATTCGAAGGCGTCCCCGCCTACGAAGTACTGATCCACCGCATCGTCTGGTCCAGCGTTTTCCTGGCCGTGGTCATTACTCTGATGCGGCGCTGGCCGGTCATCCGCAAGGCACTGGCTCACCCGAAAAAACTGGGCCGGGTGCTCGCCTGCGCGGTTCTCATCGGCATCAACTGGGGACTCTACATCTACGCGGTTGAGACCCATCGGGTACTTCAGGCCAGTCTGGGCTATTTCCTGACGCCGCTGGTCAACGTGGCCCTGGGTATGATGGTGCTGGGAGAGCGCATGGTGCGCCTGCAGGCGGCGGCGGTAGTACTGGCCGGCGTGGGCATTCTCATCCAGCTAGTGTTGGTGGGCAGTGTGCCCTGGATCAGCTTGATGCTCGCGATCAGTTTCGGCACCTACGGCCTCTTCCGCAAGCAAATAGAGCTGGATGGCCTGTCCGGGCTGTTTGTGGAAACCCTGCTTCTGCTGCCGCTGGGACTTCTTGTACTAGCCTGGCTCAGTTCCTTGGGAGTTTCTCATTTCATCGTCGATAGCCGCGCCACCGTGCTGCTGATGGCCAGCGGCATTGTCACCGCCCTGCCATTATTGGCGTTTGCCGGGGCGGCGCGCCGATTGCGGCTCGCCACTCTGGGGTTTCTGATGTACATCAACCCTACCCTGCAGTTTCTGATTGCCCTGTGGGTGTTTAACGAACCCATGAGCGCGACCCAGTTGGCCAGCTTTGTGGTTATCTGGACCGCCCTGGCCCTCTACTCCTGGTCCACCTGGCAATCAAGCCCGGCCGCGGCTATTCGGCGGGCACGGGCTGCATCCTGATTCAATGTCTTATAATGCTTGGGGAGGGGGGGTCATTCTTACCTGGCGGCGCACCTGAGGGCCGGCGCTTGCTTTTTCCGGTTCAGCCTTTCCTGTCCTGCCAGGGCCATCGACCGTACATCTCTACTTCCAGAGTAAAACTCAGGAACGTGCGAATAAGTACAACAATGGACAGAACCCCGATTGTCTCAAGGGTCAACTCTACGGCCACTGTATAAATAATGTCCGCTGCCATGAGAAATTCAAGCCCAAGCAGAATACCATGGCCGAGCAACTGCCGGAGTTCCTGGAACACTGAACCCTTCTCTTCCTTTTTCAGCAGCCTGGCGCCGGCGTTAAACAAGGCGTAGAGCGCAACCAATGTGATGATGGCGACACCGATAGCTTCAATAATTGCGGCACACCAGGCGGCTACAGGCCCTATAAAATCAATCACGTTAATCCTTTTTAGTCACGGGGCACGGGACCGATTCCGCTGATAACCTTGCGCTCGAACATCAGGAGTCAGGGTCGTGTTGGGCTTTGGATTTTGCCGGCATAATCTTGCCTCTCTGGTTATATGCGTTGCCTCTGCGTCAGAGCGCCACAACCGGCCAGGAAACACACTTATTTATTGTTGCACACTTGTCTGTTGGAATTGACCAAGCAACGTCAGGCGCTGACTTAAAAGCGCGAAGCAGCGAAAAATAATCGCTGTAAGCCGTTGGTTACGCCCTGTGTCCCATGTGATTGGCCTTTTAAGGAAATCTTGAGCAGCCCCATTGTCATCCTTGAGTTGAATAGCGCCCCTCGTCCATCTCTCACTGTTTACAGCGCCCCCGGAGTCGATCAGAGTCAATTAGAGTGTAAAACGATTCATAAAACCTTCCAACGTAGGAACAACCAGCGAACTTTCTGCTTCAGGGACTGATGCCGATCATGAAACCAACTCTTTTCCTTCACTTGGGCATGTCCAAAACTGCCACTACCTGGTTCCAGGAGGAAGTTTTCCCCCAATACCCGGACATCGAGTTCCGCAACCAGCCTCACGGTAAAGGCATTCTGGAGGGCGGAGCAATGCAGGGTATATTGGCCAGAGCGTTTCGCCGATCACCACTGGTTTGGCAATCGGAAGCCCCCGCTCTGTTTTCGGACCTTCTCGGAATACCCGAAGGCCGATGGTCGTCAGAGAAAAACCTACTGATCTCGGATCAATCAGCGGGGCCTCGCCTTCTGGAGTATGGCGGGTACAGAGGCTCTCACTGGGAGCAGGAACGTATGGACCCCGTGCTTTTGGGGGCCCATTTGAAATCCATGACGACGGAAGCCAGAAAACGGGGATTCGGCCAGATCAGGATAATGGTGGTATTCCGACGACAGGATCAATGGCTCGCCTCAAAGTATGCGCAAAGATCAGACCGGATTGCCGGTGCGTCACAAAACCAGTTCGAAGAACGCATCGACTATTATTTACGTCAGAGCAGAGGATATTATGCCGACGGCCTGATCCTGGACTATGATTTTTTATATGAAGAAATATGTCGCGCTATTGGCGCAGCAAATGCCCTGCTTCTGCCCTACGAGTTGTTAAAGGCGGAGCCGGTAAAATTCCTGAACCTGATGTGCGATTTCATTAGCCCTGGCGACTCACAGGTACGCGAACTGATTTCTTCAATAGGGCTTCGCGCAGCCTCAAAAAAGACCAATGTCCGCTCCCAGGGCTCAAGTGAATGGGCTTTAAGAAAGCCGAAAACCAATGCCTCCCCCCAACACTTGAGCGAAACTCTGTCACGGATGTTTTTAAGAGCAGGCCACCCGCCGGGCTCCATCCGACTGACTCCCGACCTCACTCAGAAAATTCTGGCAACCTATCGGCAAAGCAACGCCAGCTTGGGTGAAAAACTTGATTTGGATCTCGGCGCTTTCGGATATTTTGGGTAATACATATGTTTAGGCACAGGAAGCCGCCAAAATATCGAGGGCACGGCAGCGCTTTTCCGGGTCATAGATATCGATCGTGAACATCAGTTCCTCCACCTCGACGCTAGCCAGAAAACGCGCTTCCTCCAGGGACTCGCCAGGAATCGCTTTACGGCGCGCTGCAGGCATAGCACAGTCACACTCTTAAAAATGGACCGCGCGCTCACCGACAGCCTATTGGCTCCTTGCGCGTTGCACTTACCTGTACGGCCCCGAGGCAGCCTCAATGGCATCGGCCAGCATTTCCGCGGTAATCGCTGAAAGTGTCCAGCCCAGATGACCATGACCGGTGTTGTAGAACACCGTAGACAATCGACCGGGCCCGACCCGCGGCATCATGTTGGGCAGCATGGGGCGCAATCCCGCCCAGGGCACCACCTGCCGGGTGCAGACCCCTGGGAAACACTGCTCTACCCAGCGTGTAAGAGGACGAATGCGGTCGTCCCGGATATCGCGATTGTACCCGCTGAACTCCGCAGTGCCGGCGACACGAAAACGATCATCCCCGAGGCGACTGGTCACGATCTTGGTGGCATCGTCCAGCAGGCTGACTGTCGGAGCCGCTTTCCGGGAAGCCTCATCGTCCAGCTCGACCGTAATCGAGTAGCCCTTGACGGGATAGATGTTAACGCGGTCGCCCAGTTTTGCAGCCAGAGACCGGCTGCCCACGCCAGCACAGATTACCACGCCGTCATAGGTGTCGCGGAGCTGCTGCTCGCCATCGTAGGCCGTGACCCAGGCACTGGATTCATCCGCACTGAGTTCGGTCACCGTGTGACCATAGCGGGTCTTGACGCCACGGCGCTGCATGGCTTCTGCCAGGCCGCTGGTGAATTTGTGGATATCGCCGGTTGAGTCGCTTTCCGTAAAAAAGCCAGCATAATAGTTGCCTGCCAGTGTGGGCTCGATTGCGCGCATTTCATCGGGAGTAACCGGCCGGCGTTCGAGACCTCCGGCGGCCAGGAGTTTCGAGACCCTGGCAGCGTGGTCGAAGCCGGCTTTGTCGCGGTAGATATGCAGGATACCCTGCTTCTTGAGGTCGAAATCGATACCTTCCTCTTGCGCCCAGGCAAAGAGGTGGTCGCGGGCTGCAATTGCGAGACGGGCCGTTTCGGTGGTGTTTTTCTCGTATTGGGGAATGGCGGCAATAAACTCGGCAAACCAACTCAGCTTGTGCCCGGAAGGCTTCGGGTTGATCAGTAACGGGGCATCACTACGAAATATCCACTTCATGCCCTTGATCACGGTCTGCCAGTTATTCCAGACCTCGGCATTGGAGGCCGACAGCTGACCGCCATTGGCAAAGGACGTTTCCATCGCCGCATAACGATGCTTTTCGTAAACGGTGACATCCAGGCCACGCTTGGCCAGGGCATAAGCGGTAGTAATGCCGGTAATACCGCCGCCAATAACTGCAATGCTCTTCATAACACTCTCCAGGGCTTCCAGGGTTTCCTTCCTACACAGGATGCAGAAAGTACCCCTTCCGTCACTGGACCTGAGAGATTCACGCGCTATTTCAACGAAATCAGCCGCTTGCTCCTTCGGTGTGCCAACTGACACGGTGGTCGGCAGCTCTCCGGAAAGTCTTCGTGCTAGCGGTCCTTTGGCCTGAGAGTTTCCGGGGCAGTTGCTCCTTCGGCGCCGATCACACTTTTATGCGATACGATCTCTCCCGCTGACACGTCTGGTGTAGAGTTAAAACCAGTCCGCGTGGATAGTAGCAAATAACTCTGTATCGCAAAACCTGCACTTTCACTCACGACACGCCGGCTGTCCCGATAATCTTTTCTGATTGAACCCGGCATACAGCCCCCCAGAGCTTCCTGACCGGCGTCGAAAACCGTGCTTGCCAGCGCCCGGCCGCCATGCCGCACTTTCCGGACCTGCCCTACTCTGCAATCGGAAACTATTCTATGTGCAACCGTGTCATTGCCAGCGCAACAGTCCCACGCGGTGCGCTGCGGGCCTGGCTGGTGGCGCCCAGCATTGCGCTTCTGAGCGGGTCCTCCTCGCTCTATTACAACACCATGGAAAATTCGGTATCGCTAACCGGATACCTGTCCCCACCTCCCCCGTCTATTCCCGACCAGTCGCTCCTTTTCTGCCCCACCTCCTCTTGGCCCTAACGCGGTCGGGCAAAGACCTGGGTCCAGAAAGGCGAATATTGCGAGCCCGGCGCCTCAACCCTCGCCGCGCCCATTTCGGTGAATTCGGCACGCATTATATTGGCACAGTGTCCCGGGCTTGAGAGCCACCCATCAACGACCTTATCGACAGAGTTCTGGCCCGCCGCGATATTTTCGCCCACTGCCGACCAGCTGTAATTTCTGCCCTTCACCCGCTCGCCGATTTGAACACCGCCGGGCCCGGTGTGACTGAAGAATTCCAGCTCTGCCATATCTTTTGAATGGGCCCTGGCGGCATCTTCCAGCTTGCAGTTCCAGGACAGCGCTTGTGCGGCGTCGAAGCTCTCGTCGCCGCATTGCCGGGGCTGGCTGCGAGCTTCATTGACCCGGGTCAGCAAAGCCTGCTCGGTGTCGTCCATCTCACAGTCACCGGCCACAACAAAAGCGGAAAAAACGAGTAAGACCAGCAGGACAGCGCCGGCGCCGCCGTCCAGTGCTCTGACGCGTGCCCGTCCCGGGAATCCTGGAAATCTTGCGGGCGACCGAGCCCCGAACCTTTCAGCCAGCTTTCGGGTTAATCTGCTTTGAACCTGGAGACGCGAATTGTCCGCTTTTACCTTTATCCACATACTCAACGGCTCCGCCAGACTTCAGAAAGGCTGCTACCTGCTCCTCGATCGTGGCCGTAGTTAACGTTGCTTTCACGGGTTTTTTACTCATCATATTCTCCAGATTTACTGTTGGCTTATTGACCAGCTTCAGACTCCATGGTAGCGGAAACAGGAAAATTTTGTTGGGAGTAAAAAAACCCGAGACGGCGCACTGCCTGTCCCGATCAATCCGACAATGACGGGGTTCAGGGTAATCGAACCACAATTTCCACAACGCAGTCTATTCGACCGTAAGAATCGGACGGAATACCCGCTTCACGGGATAATGCGACATGAGAACGTGCGGTCGCCACAGTAATCACACCGGCAGTTCGAGGATTTCACCGGCCACACAGTCTTCGTTCACCACCAGCCGCCCTACCGTGACCGGCAGAGTAAAGCGCCGGGGCCCGGCGCCACCAGGATTGAAGTAAAGCACGTCGCCGACCCACTCGTTACGGGGTTTGTGGGAATGGCCGGCGATCACCACGCGGTAACGGCCTTGCGGATCGATGTCGAGGGTTTTGACGTCGTGGAGCATGTAGAAAGCCTGGCCGAGAAATTCCAAAGCCTGAACATCCGGAAGACTCGCAGCACGGCCGGTTTTGTCGATATTGCCGCGAATCGCAACCACGGGCGCGAGCGCCTCCAGCGCTTCCAGAACCTCGTCCCGCCCCACGTCACCGGCGTGAAGGATCAAATCCGAGCCTTTCAATACCTCCAGGGCTTGGGGGCGCATTTTGCTATGGGTGTCTGCAATGACGCCGATTTGCATGCTTACACTCCCTCTAATCTTTCAATGATGCCCGTCCGGCCCAGGCGTGTGCAGCCTTTCCTCTGCCAGATGCACATGGGCCGATCATCACAGTTATTCGGCTCAAGGACCAGCCTCGTTGCCTGATGTGGTGGCAGCCTCCCATGTTCGCTTGCAATTTTAATTAATGAGAATTATTATCATCCGTACAAGTACATGAGGAGAAAAAGATGGATTTTTTGTGCCCCAACCACCGTCGGCAATTCGCAAACCTTCCACTGGAAGAACGAAAAGACCTGTGGCTGTCATGGATGAAACGCGCTTGTGCATGCAGTGAGGAGAACCATTGGCAGGGTGTTCTATCTTTTTCGGGTAGTGCATTCGACCTGGCTCGCCTTCACGGCTCACGCGAGGAATTCTGTATGCCCATCGAATTGACCCTGTCAGCCATCCTGGTTTCGCGAGTGTTGTTCGACCTTGCTGATCGCGCTGGCTCAGAAAGGATCATTTTTCGGGCGATGGAGCATTTGCTGGACGCAGAACGCAGCGCCTCTTTTGATGGCGACTGTGACGTCGAAGAATGCGTCGAGGTGCTCATGGACACATCGCGACAGGCAGGCTTTTTCGCGAATTATCTGACCTGGTCAACAATGGCGTTTGCTCTAAAGGACCACGCCCCGTCTTACAAGACTCTCCACTGACACAATGAGGGAAGAGGCCCCCGAAGGGGCCAGGCAGATTCTAGGCAACAGCGGAGGTAAGCGAGCCAGTCATCCTGCGCCCGAGCCCAACGGGCGCTGTGGCGGGCGCAATTGCCGGTAATTCGAACAGATGATAGGCCTCGGGGCCAAAGGGGTCGAGCGCCGTTCCCGCGTAACTGAAGTCATCCGGCACCGGCTCACCGGACATGGCGACCCTGAAGCGCTGCTCTACAGTGGGCGTGGACACATTGAGCGGCTGTTCCACCCAGATATAAACGGCTTTTTCAGACAGGATGTACTCGCACCGAACCACCCGGTAACCCTCACAAAGCGTCAGGGTCGTGGGCGCTTTGCCGGACTCGATACGGAATTTGTGGATCGTTTTCATGGCGCTCTCCTTAAGGGTTATCGTCTGACACAACACCATCATCCCTCACCGGCCTGATCGATAAAATAAGCTTTATTCTTCCGGATACTTCGTATTTTTCGATGTATTTTGAGCCTGAATGAACGTGGGAGCCGCCTCACAGATCGCGCGGACGCCCTCGTGAGTGGGATTCCGGCTTCGAGTCACCGCGTACAGTTGCTCGGTGACCTCGGAAACCGCCGCCATGTGCACCACCTCATACTGGCGACAAACCTCTTCGGCAATCACGGTGGGAGCAGTGAATACCCCCAGGCCCTCGCGCCCGAAAACTTTTATCAACGCGCTGTCATCAACCTGCGCCACCAGATTCATGCGCACGCCCCGCAGGGACATCCAGTTCATGAGGTCGCTGAAGTACGGCGAATCCGTGGCATTGGCCAGGAGAGGTTCATGATTCAGCGATTTGGGAAAGCCCTGTTGCAGCCGGTCGGCCAACGCCGGCGCGGCAAACAGACTGATCGTGGAGCCACCAAGCGGGTGAACGGTAAAGGCGTCGTTGGCCTCCAGCCCGGGCATCCTGTCAGTCAGCACAACATCCAGCTCCTTCCTTTTGAGGTTGAACAGCAATTCCTCGGTCCGGCCGGTGCGACATTGCAGGCTTACACGGCGGTTAAGCCCCAGTGCCGGTTCCAGCAAATGATAGGCAATCAGTTTATGGATAGAGGCCGAAACCCCTGTCGCAAGAGAAAGGGGCCGCTCGCTTGGGGCAAGCGTCAGAGCCTCGGACAGCTCACCGGTCAAGGCGAAAATCTCGTTGGCATAACCCAGTACCAGCCGGCCAAGATCCGTCAGCGCCAGCGCTCGCCGCTCACGCCGGAACAGACTGCCTCTCAGCGATTGTTCCAGGGTGGCAAGCTGGCCGCTCAGAGTCTGGGGCGCCAGATCCAGCACCTCACTCGCCCGCGCAATCGAGCCTTCCTGACTGATCACCCAGAAATAGTAAAGATGGCGCAAGTTCAATGATTCTTTCACCAGCGTCGTTCCTCTCACATTTTCTTCCTAATTAATTGTACCGGCTCACCTGGCTTCAAGTGGAGCAAGGGTAGCGTGATAGCACTGGCTGGTCGAGACGGGAACCGGAGCCACCGGCCGAAGTGGTCGCCGCTCATCAGGATTGGCGGGTGGAAGACGCAGCGAAAAGCCTTACGTATACTGCCCTGACAATCCCCAAGCACAATTACTGGCGAGGAACACCGCAATGACTGACGAAGATACCCTCAACGCCCTGAAAACCGCCTTCACATTCATGCCCCAACCGGTGGAGATCAACCGATTTGAATACGGCGAGGAGGCCGGTGCGATTCTGGCCCAGGTGAACTTTGTGCGGGAGGTTCTGATCAGCCACGGCATCGACCCGGAGGAAGTCGCCGGGGAAATCAATCCGGCGTCCTCACCGAACTCCTGCTACTGAACAGGATACCGACCTTTTAGCGATCGGAGACAAAATGCCTTACCAGTTCGAAGACCTTAAAAAGCGCTGCCAGTCAGAATGGCGCGCCTACATCGAGCATAGCTTTGTAAAACAGCTGGGCGATGCATCGCTCGCGCCGGAGGCTTTTCAGCATTATCTCAAACAGGATTACCTGTTTCTGATCCAGTTCGCCCGCGCCTTTGCCCTGGCCGCCTACAAAAGCCCGACCCTGTCGGATCTCCGGCAAGCCAAAGAAGGCTTACAGGCAATCCTTGACGTGGAGCTGGATCTTCACATCCGCTATTGCAGGGAATGGGGTATTTCGGAGCAGGAACTTACAGTCCTTCCGGAAGCCCGAGCCACCATCGCCTACACGCGTTATGTACTGGACACCGGTAACCGGGGCGACCTGCTGGATCTGCACGTTGCGCTCTCACCCTGCATGGTGGGTTACGGTGAAATCGCCAATTGGCTACACAGCCGAGCGGAAACGGTTCGCGGCGACAACAACCCTTATGATGCCTGGATCGCCATGTACGAAAGTGGTGAATTCCAGGAAGCCATGCAGGCGGAAATTCGCTGGCTGGATGAGAGACTGGCTGATGTATCCTCCGCCAGGTTCGACCAGCTAACCCGGACATTCAGCGACGCTACCCGGCTTGAGATCGATTTTTGGGAAATGGGGCTGAAGCAGAGCGACTGAGCGCGGTGAGCAATTTCCCGAGTGTCCCGGCTAAAACCGGTACAGCCTGCGATACTGGCCCCCTCTTTACTCCTCTGGTGAAAGAAACCACAGGGGTTACGCACTAAGGTACACTTATTAATGACTCACGTGGGGCAGGAATAACTGCTGCTGGAACTGGCTTACAAGCTGGAGCAAGCGGCGGCCTGAAAAAGGATAGATAAGCCTTAATGAATACCCCGAAAACCGAGTTCAAATACCTCCTGATTTTTGGCGCCTTCTGGGTCGTGCTGATCCTGGTGTCGAGCCATTTTCTGGGTATCTGGGACGAGCAACAGCGCAACCCCAACCAGCAGCTGGTCAGTCAGACCGATAATGGCGTCACGGAAGTGGAACTGCAGGCAAGCCGCCAGGGCCACTACCTGGCCAACGGCACCATCAACAGCAGGGAAGTTACCTTTATCCTGGATACCGGTGCCACCCTGGTGGCGGTATCCGAGGAAGTGGCCCAGCAAGCCGGCCTGCCCCGCGGGCAACGCGGTCGCGCCCAAACCGCCGCCGGCACCGTGGATGTCTGGAGCACGACCATCGACGAGCTCCGCGTAGGAGGCATCCGTTTTCGCAACGTCTCTGCCACCATCAACCCGGGAATGGACCCGAACATGGTACTCCTGGGGATGAGTGTGCTGAGTCAGGTTGATTTTTCACAGCGAGACGGAGTTCTGACACTGCGGCAGAGTCCGCAATGATGCGGAAAGAAAGGCGCACTGCCTGTCCCGATCAACTCGTTTTGCTGCTTCAATGAAATTCTCCCTCGGATAAACCTCCGTCTTCTGGAATAATGCGGCCAATCCCTGCAGATGAGTAACCCCATGCCCTACAGCTGTCTGGCAATCGACTGCTGGGAGATGCGATTGACCCTGAGTGACTGAGCCGCCCATGATACAGCCCAAACGAATCTACCTGGCCGGACCGGAAGTGTTCTTTCCGGCCGCGGAACACCAGGCCATCGTAGCCGAGAAAAAGCGCCTGCTCCGGGAATACGGTTTGGAGGGTGTGGACCCGCTGGACACCGAGTTGACGTTTTCAGATGACGAGGAAAAACCCGATTTTGGGCACCAGATCTACCGGGCCAACCGCGAACTGATGGACCGCTGCGATGCCATTATCGCCAACCTGACCCCGTTCCGCGGCATCAGCGCTGACTCTGGCACCGTGTACGAAGTGGGCTATATGACCGGACAAGGCAAGCCCGCATTCGGATTCACCCTGGATAGCCGGCGCTATCGGGAGCGGGCAGGCTCAACCAATCTGGACGAACTGGGCCATACAATCGAGGATTTTGAAATGAGTGACAACCTGATGATTGAGGGCGGGATCCGTGATTCCGGTGGCCAGCTGTTTGTGGCAGCGCAGCCAGGCGAACACCCGTTTTTCTCGGCGGAACTGTTCCGCAGTTGTGTACGGGCGGCGGCCTATGCCTGAAGCAACTCCAATGCAAACCTTGCTCGACACCCTCCCCCAATGCGGCCGGGTGGAGTGGATTGGTATTCGACCGGCCCGTGGCGAGGCCATGGAGGCACTCGATAGCGTGACAGCCACACCGGGCAAGGGTTTGGAGGGCGATCGCTTCAAGGGCCGCGAGACCAGCAAACGGCAGGTAACCCTGATTCAGAAAGAGCACCTGCATGCCATTGCGTCCTGCCTGCAGCGTGGGGCTATTGGCCCCGAGGTTTTCCGGCGCAACATGGTAGTCTCCGGCCTGAATCTACTGGCATTGAAAGGCAAAACCTTCCGGATAGGGGGTGTGGTGCTGGAATACACGGGCCTGTGCCACCCCTGCAGCAAAATGGAGACCGCCCTTGGGGCGGGCGGGTACAACGCCATGCGCGGACATGGCGGCATCACAACAAGGGTGGTTGAAGGGGGCGAATTGGCGCTCGGTGACGATGTTAAGGCATGCCTGTGAGCCGGCGAACAACTGATTGGGATACCTGCCGCCACGACTGATCACAATTGTTCTCTGCCAATAACGAATGCCTTTTCCTGGCCCACGAAATATTTGGAAAGCGCGTCCACACACTCCGGGTGTTTATCTCAGGTGTTTATCGAAGAATTCCAGAGTCCGGGACCAGGCCAGTTCTGCTTCTTCTTCTGCGTAGCGGCCGGTGGAGTCGTTGTGGAAGCCATGGTTGACGCCTTCGTAAATGTAAGCAACGTATTCGGCATTATTGGCCTTCAATGCCTTTTCATATTCTGGCCAGGTATCGTTAATGCGCTCGTCGAGGCCGGCAAAATGAATCATCAGCGGGCCTTCCACCTTGTCTTGCAATTCGTCGGCGGGCGGTGAGCCATAGAAGGGGACAGCGGCATCAAGTTGCTCGGGAATGGATGCCGCGAGCATGTTGGCGATGTAACCGCCGAAACAGAAACCCACAGCGCCAAGCTTGCCGGTGCTTGATTCGTGATTTTTGACGAACTCCGCCGCCGCAATGAAGTCGTTCTCAAGTTTGGCTTTGTCCATGCCGGCCTGCATGCTTCTGCCTTCATCATCATTGCCGGGATAGCCGCCCAAGGGGTATAGGGCATCCGGCGCAAACGCCAAATAGCCTGCCTTGGCCAGACGTCGTGCAACATCCTTGATGTAAGGGTTCAGACCGCGATTTTCGTGAATCACCAGTACAGCGGGCGCTTTGTTTTCGACGTTGGTCGGCACCACCAGATACCCCTGGCACTCCCCGTGCCCTTGCGGCGAGGAAAACTTCTCGTAACTAGCCTTGATGTCCGGATCGTTAAAAGAGACTTGCTCCGCCTGGGCGTAATCAGGCAACAATGCGCCGGTCAATACACTCATACTGAGGCCCAATGACGCAAGGCCGGCAAGACGGGCCATGAAGGTCCTGCGATCGATCAGGCCATGGGCGTAATCGTCGTACCAGTCAAAAGCTTCCTGGGGGATAAGGCGAGATTGTGCCTGCGTCGATTCCATGATGATGGCCCTTTAAATGCGCTGTTGCCTAAACATAGAGCGAAGCGGTTTGTTTTACCAGTGGCCCGTCTGGCTGAAACCGATGACTTATTGGTGAAACAGGCAAACCTCTCGATTCAAGCCATTGCTTGTCACTGGGATGTCTGCCCCCACGATTCCGATTTCCGTGCTGCGCCTTTCATCTGAAACACTCGAGGAAACTCACTCCGCCCCGAAGTACGCCTCCATCCACTGAAACAGAGCCTGTGTATCAAGATCGGACAAAGGCATACTCTGAAAGTCATCGCCCACTTCCTGCTCAATGGTGATGAACTGATACAGCAAAACGCCAGGCTGCTGATCGTGCAGAATCAGCGTGATACGCCGGCGGGTGCGAAGGCAGTCGATGGTCATCACATCGGCCGGTATACCCGAATCCCTCATACCACGACGCACCTCCACCACCGGATTAATGCGCTGATGGGTAGCCTGTAGTCGGGCGTGGGCATCATTCACCATGTCAGCGAGAGCTTTCAGGGCGTGTTCAGACATAAGATACTGACCTCAAAATAAACAGAACTGTAACTAAGAGCATACCCTTAGGATTGTTTTGATTCATTAAAGCGATGCCAGTGCGATGACTCATTGCCCCGAGCCCCCGAGTGCCCCGGGTAATTCATAATGGTGAACACCGGCGAACTTGATTGTTATACTGCCGGCCAACCGCCTACCCCGCCCGCCCAGTGAGCCGTCATGCAACCGCCCATCAAGCTCTACACCGACCTTTCCGGTTATTACGACCTGATGTGTGCCGACATCGACTACCCAGAACAAAGCAACGGCGTGCGCAGGCTTAACCAGCTGTTCGGAAACGGCGGTCACAGCCACCTGGACCTGGCCTGTGGAACCGGCCCCCACATTCGGCAGTTCCTCGACTTTGGCTACCAAAGCCAGGGCCTGGACATCAACCAGCCTATGCTGGATAAAGCGAAAGAGCGCTGCCCTGAAGCCGGGTTCACCCTGGGAGACATTGGCCGTTTTGCGTTTGACCAGCCTTTCGATCTGATCACCTGCTTTCTGTATTCCATTCACTACAGCCGTGATATCGACCGCCTGAAATCCTGCATTACCAGTGTCCACGATGCCCTGCAGGCCAATGGTGTTTTCTGCTTCAATGCGGTGGACAAGAACAAGATCAACAACCACCTGTTTGTAACCCGTACCGCAGAGCATCAGGACGGTGTCTTCAAATTCAGTTCGGGCTGGCACTACCGTGGCCATGGTGAGCAACAATCACTCAAGCTGTGCATCAAAAAAACCACGCAAAATGTCAGCGAAATCTGGAAGGAAGAGCATCCCATGGTGGCGCTGGGTTTGGACGAGCTTGCAAAGCTGCTGGAACCCTATTTCGAGGTTCATATATTCGAGCATGATTACAGCAAAATAGAGCCCTGGGACGGGCAGTCCGGCAATGCCCTGTTTGTCTGTGTCAAGACCTAGCGAAAGCCCTCTCCGGTTTTGCACAACCACCTTCAACGGCCCTACGCTTCATTCGCCCTACGATAGTGGCCCCGGTAATCGAAAATCCGTTCCTGCACCTGCCAATAGTGCTTCTGCTTACGGGCAATGACGAAATCCGGTGCCGGCAGCAAGGCCTGACTCTCAAGCACCTCATCAGCCCTGCGGAACGCTTTCGGGGCCTGGCTATTCGCTAAACGACGTCCGAACAGTTTGTTAAAGACGCTGCGCTGTGGCGGCTTGCTGAAATCAAACGACTCGCTGAGTTCCTCCCCATCTTCACTATGATAGGTGACCCTCAGTTTGCTCTCGTTTTTGCTGTTATGAACACTCAACGTGATCCCGGCGCAACGGATCACCATGGCATCCTTGAGTTTCAGCGCATCTCTTAACTGATCATCCGGGTCGATGATGGCATTTTGACACTGCTGACAATGGCGGGCCGCAATATCATTCTCGCCACCGCAGTGTGGGCACTCCTTGAACCGGAAACGATAATCGCACTGCTGCGGGCGCCCGTTCTGCACGGTGGGTTCACCCCCGTCGGCAGGCTCCAGCAGCCCCTGACAACGGCGCCCGTAGTGCTCGATCACACCGCCGTCACTGTCGGTTTGGCCCCAGAAAATATTGGCGAAACCACAGCCGGGGCAGAATACCTGCACCGGCTCACTGTCAGAGTCCGGTCTCGGCTCCCCGACCTCCGGGTGATGCAGATTTACATGATTGCCCGCGTAATCAATCACCAGACAATCCTGTTTCCCTTCGTCCAGCCGAAGACCGCGGCCTACAATCTGTTGATACAGGCTGACTGACTGGGTAGGACGAAGAATGGCGATAAAGTCCACGTGGGGCGCATCAAAGCCCGTGGTGAGCACGGCTACATTGACCAGATATTTCAACTGCCGCTGTTTGAAGCGCTGAATCAGCAACGCCCGTTCATTCAGATCGGTAGCGCCAGTCACGAGGGCGGTTTCGGGTTCCGGCAGATAGCCGGTGACTTCCCGCGCATGATCCACCGTGGCCGCAAAGATCATCACGCCCTGGCGCTCGGCGGCCAGCTCCATCACCTGCTCGATGATGGCACGGGTCACACGTTTGTGTTTGCTCAGCAGCCGGTTGACGTCCTTCTCGGCGTACTCCCCAAAGCGATCCTGACTCAGCGCGGAGAAATCGTATTGCGCCACTGCCGCGTTAACCAGCTCCGGCCTGGTGAGATACCCCCGATTGATCATATAGCTCAACGGCAGTTCATAAATGCAATGCTGAAAGGGTTTATCCCGCTCGTCACGACAGCTACGGACAAAGCCCCGGTAGTGATACCGGTAGATCCAGCCCATGGCCAGACGATAGGGTGTAGCGGTCAGCCCAAGCACTTTGAGGGCGTCATTCTGTTGCCGTAGCAGCTCGATGATCCTTTGGTACTGACTGGCCTCATCGCCGCTGACCCGATGGCACTCATCAATGATGACCAACGAGTATTCATCCCGGAACTGATCCAGATTCGCCGATACAGACTGCACACTGGCGAAAGTGACCTGATGCCGGCTTTCCCTACGTTTCAGCCCGGCCGAGAAGACGCCGCCCATTAAGCCATAACTCTCGTATTTGGCGTGATTCTGCTCCACGAGCTCTTTTACATGGGTCAGCACCAGAATCTTGCGCCGGGCAAGACGGGCCAACTCGGCAATGACCAGGCTTTTACCCGCACCGGTTGGCAGCACAATAACGGCAGACTCATCAGATTTGCGAAAATGCCTCAACGTGGCATCAACCGCTTCCTGCTGGTAAGGCCGCAGCTTGAAAGGCGCATTCATTGTTCAGCGCTCAATCGTTCAATGATGGCCACCCGGCCCATGGGCGTGGCCGTGCGCTATCTCCTCCGGATCGGCGGCGCGTACTTCAATGATATCGAGATCAAAGGTCAGAGTTTTACCGGCCATCGGATGGTTGGTGTCGACATCGGCAAACTTGTGACCGACCTTCGCGACGAGCACATGGCGCGGGCCC
The DNA here is from genome assembly GCA_018334495.1 of Oleiphilaceae bacterium. GTDB lineage: Bacteria > Pseudomonadota > Gammaproteobacteria > Pseudomonadales > Oleiphilaceae > Marinobacter. Next base: position 2,922 of record JAGXLV010000043.1, on the reverse strand, counting down.
TGCTCGGTTTTCACCTGGGCGATCATGCCCGGCTTCCAGCGTTTGGCACCCATCAGATGCTTGATCGGAACGCGCTGCACGGCGTCGGCCTTGCGCGGACCGTAGGCTTTTTCCGGAGTAACGGTGACACTGAAGCTTTCGCCGGCCTCACGACCTTCCAGGGCTTCTTCCAGGCCCCGGATAATGCCGCCGTGGCCATGCAGGCAGGCGTTCGGCTCGCCGCCGCGGGAGCTTTCAACGACATTGCCCTGTTCATCACTGACGCTGTAGTGAAACAAGACCACCTGATTTTTTTCGATTGGCATAGGGTTCTCTGCGACGGTTAATGGTACGCCATTATAGCCGGCGGGGGCATTGACTCCAGGGGAGGAAAGCCGGGCACCATCACCCTGGCCTGCCTTGACATCGGCGTCTCCTTGCGCTTGAAACATAAACTCCATTCTGTGCGCTGGTAGGCGATATTAACCGAAGTACAGGGAGCGTTGATAGTGACTCACATTAGCACTGGGCCACCTGAGAAGCCGCGAAAATGCATCTGCCCCGGTTTTCCATCAGCCCCGGGTGCCTGTCCCGGGACGCCAGGCCGGCGACACGGATAAATCCTGGTATGGTAGGGAAACGCCACTGATTCCTGTACGCTCAAGACTATGCGCATCCGAATTACCCATCAAAGAATCACCATCACTTTACAGCTTATTCTGCTTGCCGAAGCCATATTCGCGGTGTGGGGCCAACAATGGTTTACCGCGTTCCTCACGACCATGATCATCGCCATTACGTTTATTCCGGTGCTGTTCGAACATCGGTTGCGGCTTCACATCCCACCAGAGCTGCAACTTGCCGCTATCGGGTTTGTGTTCGCTTCCCTTTTCCTGGGCGAGATTCACGATTATTACACCCGATTCTGGTGGTGGGACATAGCATTGCATACCTTCTCCGGCTTCTTGCTGGGCATTCTCGGTTTTTTGCTTGTGTACACAATGAACGAGACCGAGAAAATTCACGTACACCTGAACCCCGGTTTTGTGGCCTTTTTTGCCTTCATGTTTGCTCTAGGCGTGGGCGCATTGTGGGAAATTTTCGAATTCTTTATGGATTCCGTATTCGGCATGAACATGCAAAAACCCATGCTGCGCGACCCATCCGGTCTGACCGATACCATGTGGGACCTGATCGTCGACGCCCTGGGTGCCCTGGTGGTTTCAATACTGGGCTGGCGGTATCTCAAGAATGCCGATGAGCGCTCCTTCCTGGAGCGCTGGATCGATGCGTTTGTTGCGCGCAACCCTAAGTTTTTCAAGCGCTGAAGTCGAATGAGACCTGCTCCTTGGTTCCCGTGATGAGCGGTTACCGTGACGAAAAAACACTTCAAGTTGCGATGACGACATTGTACGAGGAGTCCGACGAGAACTTGGAGTTGATTTTGAGGCAGGACGCCATCGCATCAGCCGGGGAATTTAACCGGAAAGCGTTTGAGAAATTGCAGGCAGAGACAGAGTCCCGCGAAGAGAACGGACAGGCGGACCCCTCGTAGCTGGCTGCCGCCAGTTTGTGGCCCAGGCTCACCGTCAGCAGAGTGTATTCGCCCCGACTCAGCACAGGGAGAATCTTCACTGCCCCAATGCGGGGCTTCAGCTTGTTGTTTCGATGCGGGCAGCTGTCTTCGTGTAGCCTCACGCCCCGATTATCCTCCTTTCCGCCTTTGAACTTGAACCCCTCTAATATCGGCATGCTTATCGCTTACATAATCCTGGCAGCACACCCTGCGCGCAAACTCCCAGGCAACCTGAGACAAGGTGTGGTGACATCAATTCTACAAAGGGCTTCGCTATGACATCGCAAATATCTTGAGAGAACTGGCTCTTCGACCCTCACGTGTTAAAACTCGTTCGAGAATGCCGTCGCCAGGTTCACTCTGAATTCGGCGTCAAGCTGCATCTGACGGAAACTCGCCTGCCCGAAAGGCTGGCGCATTTCTCCGGCCAGTCTCGGTCAAAGCACCTGCCACGAACTTGGTCCGCGATCACAGATAGAGTTCCAGAGCTGCTGATGCCGGCGCGCGAAAAATCGCCAAAGCGCATGTATCGTGACCAGGAAGTAGTGGTAGAAGCGCGACCAGCCGCGCAGACACCCAGCCCCAGACCAACCAAGGTGATTTATCGAGGACAGGAGGTAATCTGACGAGGAGCCCCCCTGGCGGGCCGCTTACACTTAATTTTTGAAGAAAGCCGTTTAAGTCCTGAAACAGGGGCGCTCGGGCCCTGGAACCTTCCGACAATCAACGGGGGTCGCGCGTTTTGTGGTTGACTTCAGTGAACTCGCGGCCACTATTTCATTGTCCGATACTGCAATATAAGACGTATAATCTCATGGTCGCTGGTCGCTAATGCCAGAGAGGCGTTCAGTGATGATCTTTGCGGCAAGTGAATAGTGAACTTTGACCGCAAAACCTCCGTGACTTGTTTATCGACAGCCGGATCAAACCCTTCTCCTGCGTAAACACAAATGCGCTGAAGAATGAAATCTTTAGCGGCCATAGAAATCACGCTTCTTGATTGGCACTCAATGTTTACTCCAATAATGAAGGCCGTTGAAGAGTCGAGCACAATAAATCTTTTGTGATTTTCAGCGAGCTTTCAGAGTCACCTGCTTTGAACCTGAAGAAGCGAATTGACCACTTTTACCCTTGCCCACATACTCAACAGCCCCGCCGGACTTTAAAAAAGCAGCAGTCTGGTCCGCAATCATGGCAGACGTTGATGTAACCTTTACGGCTTTGTTGCTCATTGTGCTCTCCAAGTTAAAGTCTGGCTGATTCGCCGACTTCAAGCCTTCATAGTATCCGGAATAGGAAATAATTGTTGTCAGGAAGTCTACTACGATGGCTATGACGAGTGCCCGTCCCTGGCTCGATCTCAGTCC
>JAGXLV010000120.1 GCA_018334495.1 Oleiphilaceae bacterium | reverse complement strand
GGGGCCGGTTACGCTGAAACCTTTACCAATGACTATCCTCACTTTGTCGCAATGGGCAAGCAGGATTTCGGTATGGATGAGGTGCATCTGGATGAAATGGTCCAGATATGCATGGTCGCGCCAATGGCAGCGGTGCCGCTCGAATGGGACTCCGAGGAATTAGCCGCACTGGTTGAGTACATGCGCGTGGAGCAGGAACAGTTCCGATCGGATGGCTAGTATCCCGTTTGGCCGGGATTGTCTGCCTGATTAAGAGTCAGGCCAAAACCGGAGGTGTTTTGACGTATACTCTGCACCCTGTTTTCTGCGGAGTGGGTCATGGGATTTCTGGTTTTCGTTACTCTTTTGTGGGCTTTTTCGTTCAGCCTTATTGGTGAGTTCCTCGCCGGGCAGGTGGATAGTGACTTTGCCGTTTTGAGTCGCGTCGTCCTGGCCGGTGTGGCTTTTTTGCCGCTGACCCGGTGGCGCGGCGTACGCACCGAGCTAAAACTCGGCGTTACCCTTGTTGGCGCTCTGCAGTTTGGTGTTACTTACCTCTGCCTGTACCGCGCCTTCGCGTACCTTTCGGTGCCGGAAGTGCTTCTTTTCACCATATTTACCCCGCTTTACATTACCCTGATTGATGATCTGTTCAAGCGCCGTTTCTCTGCGGTTGCGTTAATGGCTGCCGCCATGGCGACAGCTGGTGCCGGCATCATTCGTTATGATGGCCTGAGTGCGGATTACCTGACGGGTTTTCTGTTACTGCAGGTGGCCAACCTGACTTTTGCCGCCGGGCAGGTCGGCTATAAACACTTGATCAGCTATTACCCCACAGCGATCCCTCTGCACCGTTTTTTCGGTTACTTCTACGCCGGCGCCCTGATAATCGCGCTGCCGTCTTTTCTCGCGTTCGGCGATAGCTCGCGCCTGCCTACCACGGCCGTACAGTGGGGCACCCTGGTCTGGTTGGGCATTGCCGCGTCCGGTTTCGGCCTGTTCCTCTGGAATCGCGGGGCCTGCCTTGTGGATGCCGGCACCCTGGCTGTGATGAACAATGCTCTGGTGCCGGCGGGGTTGCTGGTGAACCTGCTGATCTGGAACCGGGATGCCGACCTTATGCGACTGCTGTTGGGCGGCGCGATAATCGCTCTGTCTCTCTGGGTCAACGCCCGCTTTTCCCGTTATGCCGTCCGCCCCGCTTAAAAAAGGACCGGAGGGATCATTTTTTGATCAGTTTTGAGAGAATGGGCTAATCAGGTTTTGGCATGCACCTCAGAGTAAAAAGGACTCAGCGATGTGTGAGCCGCAACAGCCCGCCAATCTTGACCAAATGCTGGATCGCCTCGAGGAGGCTGAGCGCTTTGGTGGCACGCACACGACCATGGAAGACATAGTGTCGAAAGTGGGACGACGATCGTTTGGTCCGCTGCTGCTGGTGCCGGGCCTCATCACCCTTATGCCAGTGATTGGCGATATTCCCGGCGTTCCGACATTGATGGCGCTGCTGGTCTTGATAGTTGCAGGCCAACTGTTGGTCGGGCGCGACTACTTCTGGTTGCCGAACACCATCCTGAAGAGATCCGTTCCCCATGACAAACTCGAAAAAGCCGTAAAATGGAGTCGTCGTCCGGCCCGTTTCATGGACCGCTTCCTGAAACCGCGCCTTGTGAGCTTTACACGAGGGCCCGGTGTCCATGTCATAGCCCTGGTGTGCATTTTAATTGCCCTGGTCATGCCGCCGATGGAGGTTGTGCCTTTTACTGCGAACGGTGCGGGCCTGGCGCTCACCTTGTTCGGGCTTTCCCTGATGGCCAAGGATGGGCTTCTGGCCCTGATTGGGTTGATCCTGACGGCGGTTACTTTCGGCCTGGTATTTTCTGCCCTGGTCTGAGTTCTCAAAAACTCCCGGGTTCTACTCCAGGGCCAGTTGCCGGGTTAAACGGCTCGCCTGGGTAAAAGGTGCGGTCTGCAGTACAGCCAAAGCCTTGATTGCCATGGTCTGAAATTCTGTTCCCCCGACTATTGCCTTTAGCGCTGGCGGCACGTTTGCGGTCTGAGTAAAGCGCTCCTCGCACCAAGCCAACAGAGCGAATTCCAGTGCCATGATGGACTCCGCAGCCTCAAGAGCTGTTTCCAGTTGCCGGTTTGCTGCCATGCCGTGGCTCCATAAATCCTCGATTCCCTCGGAGGTGGCGCCTCCCGACGCGAAGGCGCGGCGGCCCGTATTCAGTCGCAGGGTCTCAAGTTCGGCCATCATTCGCTTGGGAACCTGGATCAGGCCCAGGGGTCGGTCAGGCTCCACAGCCTGGGCGGGAATACCAGGCACATACCCCGATAAAAGATACTGGGCGCGCTGGACATTGCCCCAGCCGGTCAGCATCAGGGTCTCGATCAGCCCCGCGGTGGCGACGGTCAATCGTGGTGCCAGGAAGCTCGCCTGTGAGATGGCGGCCAGGGGATGATCTGATATCAAAGGATTGTCGGCGGGGCGATTGATGTGAGTATCCAATTCTCCGGCAAATTGGCGCAGGGCACTGATCAGGGCATCTGCCAACTGGGGTGCGGCGCGCACGGAAACCGACTCCTGGCGGTCGCCGTCAGGCGTTTGGCTGTGTCCCAGGAAGCGCCAGCATGCGGCCAAGGGGCCATCGGTTGGATCCACGGCCCGCCAGTGCGATGCTAACGGACCGCAACCGGTGATGTCCGCGAACAGCCGTGACAAGCCCAGGCTGTTGGCCACCAATCGCTCGACCCGGGGCAGGAGGGAGAGAGCCTGCCCAAGATGCACGAAAGTGCCATTGATGAGGCTCAAGCCCTCTTTGATGTCCAGGGACTGCTGCTGCAGGTAATTTTCATGGTTGATCACGCCATGAGCCCAGTGGGCGGCGGGGATCACATCTCCTGCCGAATAGGAGGCGTTGACCGGCAGCGACGGCGCGAAATCATCAGCAGTGGCGCAGCGCAAAATTTGCTTGTAAAGGGGGCGGCTGATGGTACTGCCGCCGCTGTTCAGTGCCGCCAGCTTGGCGTAGGTGACGCAGCGTACCTGCCAGTCGCTCATCCAGGGCGGTCCACCGATACGGTGGGACTCTATGAGATGAAGCTGGAAACGGGCGATGTCTTCCGCCTCCAGCTCGGTGCCGTCCAGATGACCCACCAGGCGGTTGGCGCCGTAGATTGCCGGCGGGGTCTCGCTGTGAATCAGTTTGCTCAATGATAAGTGCCCGGCCAGCGCCGGCGTGTCGTCCGGTTGCCAGGCTTCCGGTACTCGTTGCGCCCTGGCCAGAGTTATCAATGTTGTCGCGCGCATCCTGTCTCCCCTCAACGTCTTCTCACCCAGCCGCCCGCGACCAGGCATATGCTGGCCACCAGTATCATGGACACGCCCAGGACCCAGTCCTGGGAGACCCTGTTTAGCCAACCAAGCAGGTGGCTTTCTTTTAAAGGGCCGGCCAGACTTGCTAATGTAAGCCCCAGCTCCAGCAATGCCACGCTGCCAACAAAAATCAACAAGAGTTCGACTCGGCGTTGTCCGACCAGACTGCGCATACGATTGAGCCGTTCAAGGCGTTCCCGCGCCAATGTCAGTTTGCGGCGTGTGGCTCCCAGGAGTTCGTCCAGCCCCCAGGCTGTCAGTAATTTTTCCAGGTAGCGCCGTTCACGGCCCTGGACTTCCTGGCGGGTGTCGCTGTACTCCATGGCGAGCAGGTCAACTGCCACAACGCTGCGTCCCACCCGGGCATTGAGTCGTTGCAGCCAACGCTGTCTCGGCCGTTCGCCACTATCGCCAAGAAAGGCATAAAGCTGCATCAGGTTACGGTTGAGAACATCCATGGCGGCGAAGTAATACTGGGCCCGGAGAAAAGCATCCACCAGTCCTGATGGCGCGGTGTCTCCCGCGCCTTTGATCACCACGCTGTTGCCCCACGCCAAGTAGATTTTCGCCCCTTCGGCGTCTTCGATGCCGTCGTTCCAGTTTAGTGCCGGCGCCCAATGACAAAGGGGTTCGTGCCAACCCGGAGCCTCCTGTGCCAGTAAGCAGACTCGCCCTACCCACAATAACGGTGAGTAGCTGGCTCGAAAACGAGTCTTGTCGGAATTGTCGAGATTCTCGCGCAGGTCAAAAATCGCTTCAAAGTCTTCCCGAGAACGCACCAGTGCTGTCTGATCGGACTCGCCTAACTGATGCAGGGCGTCCAGTATCGGGTAAAGCACGGACTGAAGAATTCCTTTTAACGCTACCTCAACCAGGCTGTTGGACCATCGGTCAAAGCGCGCCAGCAATGCCGGGTCTGGTTCGCTGACGGTTACTTTCAGCCAGAGCTCGGCGACGGAGTTGTCACAGACCACGATGCGCCAATCACCGGCTACCGGCGTCATGCGCCCGCGAAGCTCTTTTGCCAGCAGGTCATCCGCTTGTTGTGCTCCCCGGATGAGATTTTGGTCGACCAAATCGCCGGGTGCAGAGGAGCGCAGTTGGAAAAGCTGCAGCGAACGCAGACCGCTGCCGTGCTGTTCCATAGTCTCAAAACGCGGCCCTGAGTCCTCGCCGGTCTCGCCATGGGGCATCACTAGAAAGGGACGTAAAGTTTCCGGCAGCCGCCCGGCAAGTGGTGCCATGAGGTTGGCAAAAGCCGCCGGATTGGCGGCAAAGCGCTCGGAGTATATGTTCAAGGGGAAGCGAAAAGGAGCAAAGAGCCAGAATTCCATCAAGGTGTCTTACCAGGGGCCAGTGAATCAGAAAAACCGTAACACCGAAGTGCTGCCGAGATATAACAAAAGGTAGCAGAAAGCCCGCTAACAGGCACGTCGAGGTGTGTCGGAGCATAAGGGTGGTGCTGGCCCGGGTTTTTGCCGGAGATGCCATCAGGCTCGGACTTCCCGCACGATTATTCGCTGGTGACCATCCGGAAACGGAGCTTCATGGATGGATCTTCCGGGTGTGGTTCAATCTCGAACACGCAGCATTCAGGCACCGCTTGCCAGTCCTCGTCAGTCAGCGGTTCAGACGCTATAAGCAGCGCGTGATAGCCGTCCGTCTCGCCATCGGGCGGCTGGTCACAGAGTTCGGTATCGCGCCGGCCGTCACGCTGGAGCATCCACAGGCTTTGCTGCCAACGGGCGCCGTAAAACCGGTCGCCGTCGCTGAGCATCATGGTGAGGCCGAGGTTCTCGCAGGGCCCGCTTTCGGCACACCAATCAACAATATCCCGGATCACGCCGGCGATGACATCAAGGGCGGGCTGGTCCGGATGCTTATCCAGCCGGCTCAATAACAGCTGGAAAAGTGCCTCGCTATCGGTGTTGCCCTGTATCTGCCGCCGTCGGTCAGGCGCGATTTCCAGCCACATCCGATCCCTCACTCCCTCTTGGAAATGGCGGATTGTACCGTTGTGTACAAAAACCCAGGGGCCGCTGACAAACGGGTGGGTGTTCTCGAAACAGACATCGCCCGCGGTGGCCTGGCGGACGTGGGCGATAAGCTTCGGGGCGCGCACCGAGCGGGCGAAATTCAGATAGTCCTCACCCTCATGGGCCGCCGCCAGGTGCCGGATGACCGAGACGCCGTCTTCACCCCACTGGGCAATGCCCCAGCCGTCGGCGTGGGAAAAGCCTTCCAGATCCTCGCGGCTCTGTGCCAGGAGTGAGTGGGGCGCGTCAACCAGCGCACAATCAAGCCGGGTTGGATGGGTGGCAACAAAACCGAGCATTCGACACATGGGACCTCCTTTTTCAAC
>JAGXLV010000119.1 GCA_018334495.1 Oleiphilaceae bacterium | reverse complement strand
ACCCTTGGCGATGGCTGGAACTACGGCGAAGATCCGGACCTGCACCCGATCAACGTGGCCCGGATGCGCAGGGTAATCGAGCGTGCCACCGAAGAAGCCGGCTGGGGACGCGAGACCGGCAAAGGGCATGGTCTGGGACTGGCGTTTCACCACAGCTTCGTCTCTTACACGGCCATTGTCTTTGACGTGGAAGTGGATGACGACGGCGAACTGACCATTCACCGGGCCGATATTGCCTTTGAATGTGGCCCCCAGGCCAACCCCGAGCGAATCCGGTCACAAATGGAGGGTTCCTGTGTGATGGGAATTGGTATAGCCCTACAAAGCGAAGTGACCTTCAAGAGTGGCGTTGCCCAGCAGGGTAATTTCGACAATTACCTGATTCCACGAATGCCTGACGTGCCCAAAGTGGTCCGGGTACACCTGATCGACAACCCCGATGATGCCATGGGTGGCGCTGGGGAGCCCGGTCTGCCACCGGTGGCACCGGCCCTGTGCAACGCCATCTATGCCGCCACGGGAAAACGTATCCGGCGTCTGCCGGTAGGCAATCAGTTGGGCGCATAATCATGCAGAGCCCGGGAAACCGGGCTCTGCATGCTGACCACGGAAGCTGACATGAGGATTTCAGGGCATACCGGACCCATGGTATCTTCTAACCAGAAAAATTTACTGACTAAATCCAGCTTGGCGGGTAAACCTCTTTATGAACCTAATCATCATCGGCGCAGGGATTATGGGCACCACTCTTGCCACTTTGGCAAAAGAGATGGACCCCGATTTGGAGATCACTATTCTGGAGAGGCTGGACGGTCCCGGGGCAGGCAACTCCTCAGCATTCTGGAATGCCGGTACCGGCCATGAAGCCAACTGTGAGCTGAACTATACGCCAGTGGATGAAGAGGTCATTTCTGTTGAAAAAGCCCTGAAGATCCATGCCCAGTTCAACGTTGCCAAGCAGTTCTGGGCTCACTTGATCGAAACGGGCGCCATCAAGGACCCCAAGACTTTTATCAACCAGACCAAGCACTGCACCATTGTCTCCGAATCGGCCATTGAAGAACTGCGCATTCGATTCCGGGAGATGTCGGCGCATCACTTCTTCGAGCACATGCGTTACTCGGAAGACTTCGATGAAATAAAGAGCTGGATTCCCTATGTCATGGAGGAGCGCCCCCGCTCGCAAAAAATGGCGGCGACCGTGGTTGAGACAGGCACGGACGTTAACTTTGGCGCCTTGACGGAGCAGATGGCGGCCCATGCAGTGAATGACCTGGGTGTCAGGATTGAGTATGGCACCCATGTTAAACGCGTCCATAAGAGCCCGACCGGCCGCTGGATTGTTGAGGCGGTCAGCAAAGGGACTCCGGTTCAACACAAGGCGGATGTGCTTTTTGTGGGCGCCGGTGGCGGCGCATTTCCGCTTCTGAAAAAAAGCCACTTGCCGTTTCGCAATCGATTCGCCGGCTTTCCTGTCGGCGGCCGATTCTTACAGACCCCGATCAGCGAAGAGCAGGCCGGACAATACCGGGCCAAGACCTATGGCAAAGCAAAAGTTGGCGCGCCCCCCATGTCCGTGCCGCACCTGGATTTGCGGGTGGTGAACGGTAAGCATTATTTGCTGTTTGGCCCTTTTGCTTCATTCAAGCCCAGGCTTGAGAGGGATCGCGGATTTTTCGATTACGTCAGTTCCATTCGTCTGCACGATATTCCCTCCTTGTTGAATGTCGCCATGGAGCATTTTCCGCTGGTCAAATATCTGGTCTCGGAAACCTTCAAAGGCGAAAAAAGCATGCTCGACGAACTTGACGACTTTGCTCCGGGCCTGAGCAAGAAATTTGACTGGAAACCGGTTCAAGCCGGCCAGCGGGTGCAAATCATCAAGGACGGCGACCTGCAGATGGGCACGGAAATCCTTGTATCCAGAGACAAAACCTACGGCACTTTGCTGGGGGCATCCCCCGGGGCGTCGGTTTCGCCTGAGGTTATGTTGCGCTGTCTGGAGCATTTGTTACCGTCCGTTTTTTCGAGCGAAGCAGCCAGGAAAAAGAAGAAGGAGATTTTTCCCGAAGACGATCTGAACACATTAACCAACCAGCCCGAGCGTTACCGGGAAATTCGCGATGCCGTCAATAACCAGTTGGGGATAAATCAGCCCGGGGCGTGACAATCGAACGCTGAGGTGGGCGAGGGCGCTCAGCCCTCTCTGAGATAGACTTATTACTGGAAAATACTCGTAATGATATTGCAGTATCTCGACTTTATCGCTTTGGCCTGGTTCTTCGCATGCTGGATTGGCTACACCCACTATTCTCGGATTAAAGCCAGGAACACGCCCTGTCTGTCCAGCATACTGGATCTGTACCGCCAGGACTGGATGCGCGTTATGATCCAGCGTGAGAACAAGATGTCCGATGCCTCCATCATCGGCAACCTCGAACGTAACGGCGCTTTCTTTGCGTCCAGTTGCCTTCTTATTCTGGCCGGTATACTGACCGCGTTGGGGTACACCCAGCAAGTGATTGAGGTGTTCGACGTACTGCCATACAGCAGTACGTCGAGTCGCTGGGTATGGGAGCTGAAGCTCGGGGTGCTACTGGTACTGTTTATCTACGCATTTTTTAAATTCACCTGGTCGGTACGGCTCTATAATTTTGTGTCGGTTCTGGTGGGAAGCTCGCCTTCACCCGAGTCGAAGACTGTGAGCCCGCGATCCCGGGAAGCTCTTGCCGCGCACTCGGCGTCGATCTGTAGCCAGGCCGGCGATGCCTTCAATCTCGGGCTTCGCTCGTTTTACTACGCCCTCGCGGTGGTCGGCTGGTTTATCCATCCGATAGTGCTGATCCTTTCCTCAACCGTGGTTGTTTACGTTCTGTATCACCGGGAATTCAGGTCCCAGGCACTCAAATCTCTTCAATCCGGCAAGGTATTCGAGAATAAAAACGGCGAGCCGAAGACTGGCAGGGGAAAAGCCCCCAAAGCAGGCCAAGAGCCCACCTAATCCTTAAGCACCAAAATTAGCCGACCCTTCGGCAATTGCACCAGAACCTGGCGAATCGGCGCTCAAAGTAGTGTCACGTCGGGACCACCGATGCCTTTTTCGTGACGGGATCATCCGCAATTGGTTATCCTTCTGGAGGTTAAATTGAAAACTCCCGAAGAGATTCCACGATATTCGGTCAAAGGACAGTCAAATATGAACCACGCACAATTTCTCCAGGACTTGATCAAGCAGCTCTCACCAAAACTTGACTCGAATTCCTATGTCTACTGCACAGTGCCTCACGCCAGGTATGGTGAGCTGGAAGAGCTTAAACCGATTGTCAGCATTGCCGAACTGGAAGGTCTCACCCTGGTCATTCCTCTGCAACAGGCCAAGGCTGAAAATCTGGACTATCACAGAGTTTTCCGCCGCATCACGCTCGAAGGGCACTCCAGCCTTGAAGCTCTGGGGCTGACATCCGTTGTCACCAGCTTGCTTGCCGAGCGGGGCATTACCACGAATGTCATAGCCGGCTTTTATCACGACCACATGTTCGTACCCAGCGATCGGATCGATGAGGCCATGAAAGCTTTAGAAGAGCTCGCCAATCAGGCCAACGGCTCGTAGGTCTATCATACAATTGCTTCTGACATAAACTTAAAGTAGATTCTAGGATAACGGGTCGGGTCAGGGGTTTCCACACGAAACCCTCAATCCGTCGTACACGACGAAAATGAACGTCACCCTCTTCTGTCAAAGCCGAACAGGAAACATTTCGTGACCAAATGACCCGTGCAGTTCATTAACTTGTCCGCAATACTCTTCTCACAATTTAACAGTTTTTGACTTTTCCTGTGCTTGCCATCTTATGCTGAAATCGCTTCGCATTCTGAGTGCCCTTTTGGCTGTCATGCTGTCATTGGGCTGTGCTGGGCCGGAGATCGCCCGCGAACCAAGCAACATCCTGCCAAGCGACGTATCCTCAGCCCCCGCTGTGCCAATCATCAATGCCTGGTGGGAAAACTTCGACGACGTAACGCTGAATAAGCTCACCGAGCAGGCACTGGCGGACAACTTTTCCCTGAAATCGGTCAAAACCCGGGTCGAACGGTCTGCCATGCTGGCGTTGCAGGATAAGCTGGGATTGCCGGCCCAGAAGGGCAATGACGGCACCACCCTTTGGGCCTACGAAGGAAGCGGGCTCCTTCCGTTATCTGCGAGTATCGCCATGTCCTACCAGCTTGACCTCTGGGAAAAGCTGCCCTCAATGCCACTGGCGGCCAGCTCCGAGCACTTCGCTAATCTGATTAAACTAAGTACCGCTGCCATCAATCTGAGCGCCAACGTTGCAAATACCTATTTCTCCCTGAGCAAGAGCAGGGCGGAGTTAAATCTGCTGGAGCGCCAGGCCGCCACCAGCCGGGAAATTCTGGAATTGGTCGAGTCCGCGCGAGCGGAGGGGCTGGCCGCCCCCGACGAGGTCCTGCGACAAAGGCTTTGGGTTGCCTCAGCGGAATCGCGCCGGATAGAGGCAGAGGCACAGCAACAGCGACACACGCATCAGTTGGCCGTACTGGTCGGCAAGCCGGTCTCGCAATTCGAGCTGCCTGCCACCGCCTCCAGATTGCATCCGCTGCCATCTCTCTCTGAAGACGAGCTGCCGTCTCAGTGGCTCCAAAGCCGGCCTGACATCCAGGCTGCATTCCTTGGCATCCGTTCCACCGATCCTGGCACTGTCGGGACCATCGGCTCCGGCATGCCGGCGATCAACCTTTATTCAATTCTTGCAAAGGCCGCGTTCGCGCCGACCGAACTGGTGCAGGGGTTACTCGTCGATCTCGTTTCGCAACTTTCCGCTCCGGCGTTGGACAAATTCGACGATTACCTGGAGGTGAACCTGGGTGAGACAGAACAGGCCCAAGCGCATTTCCGCCAGGAGGTTTTGACCGCCTTTCAGGAGGTGGAGAACGCGCTGACAACCGAGCGTCACAACCAGGCCCTGCTCAGCAGCCAGTCCGATCGACTCTACATGACGCGTCGGGTTTTCCACCATCTACGGCAACGTTATGCCGAGGGCGACGTCGGCTTTTTCGAAGTCTTTACCGCCCTGCAGGACGTTCAGTCGCTTGAGCACCAGCACTTGTCCACCCGCCTGGCGCTGATGCTTAACCAGGTGACTGTCGCCCAGGCCCTGGCAGGCGGTTGGACCCACCCGCACAAGGACCTGCAAAAACTGCTACGCAGTGCTTCCCTTTTCCACCAGGCGAACGCAAAAGCCGACAGTACCTGATGCGCAACGCTCGGTATGCCCATCCATAAATGACGGCTTTTCAAACGATCTGCCCAGCCCGACAGCTCAAATCGGCCATAAGTCTGCCACTATTTTAAATTACCACGGTGACAATGGCGTCAGTGCACTGTCACACTAATCGAGAGCGGCCGTTCGGAAACAGAGGGGGTTCTCCCGGCAGCGCCGGGCTCAGGAGGCAAGGATGCGTAACACACTATTTCTCGTCATTGCGGCAAGTCTGATGTCCACTTCGCTCTGCGCGCAAGACATCTCGTTCGACTCCATGGACAGCAATGGCGACGGCAAAGTCACGCAGGACGAGTACCACGGCCGCATCTCGGACTGGGGCACATACTCAGAGTTCGATAAGGATGGCGATGGCTACCTGACGTCTGAAGAGTTTGCTGAGACAAACTACGACAGCCAATTGTACGATGACTGGGACGTCAATAATGATGGCCAGTTGGACAAGTACGAGTACTACGAAGGAGTCTTCGAATATTACGATGAAAACG
>JAGXLV010000118.1 GCA_018334495.1 Oleiphilaceae bacterium | reverse complement strand
AACAGCAATACACCGGCAATCACGCCTTCAGTCACCGCCCAGAAAATACGCTGGGTTTTGGGGGCGTCGATCTTGCCGCCGGAGGTGATGCTGTCAATAACCAGTGACCCCGAGTCCGAGGAGGTTATGAAGAACACCAGCACCAGCACAATGCCCAGGAAGGAGGTAATCGCGCTCAAGGGAATGTTTTCAAGCATCTGGAACATGGCCAAAGCGACATCCGTCAGACCATCTGTCGCCAGCGCGCCAACACCGGCATCGATCTGAGCCAGGGCGCTGCCGCCAAAGGTGCTCATCCAGACAATGGTGATCACGGTGGGAACCAGCAGAACCGCGATAACAAACTCACGAACCGTACGGCCCTTGGACACCCGTGCGATGAACATGCCAACGAAGGGTGACCAGGAAATCCACCAGGCCCAGTAGAAGACGGTCCAGCCGTGGAACCAGGTCTGGTCTTCACGGCCAAACGGATTGCTCAGCGGTATCATATTGCCGACATAAGCTGCGGTTGTGGTCCACATCTGCTCAATGATTCCCAGGGTTGCGCCCGCAAAGAACACGAACACCAGCAGAATAGCCGCAATGATCATGTTGATGTTACTCAACAGCTTCACGCCACCTTCAATACCACGGATGACGGAGATGGTGGCAATGGCGGTCACGCCCGCAATGATGCCGACCTGAACGTTGAGACCGCCCTCAATCGCACCGGGAAACAGGTAGGCCAGGCCAGCCGCGGCCTGCTGAGCACCGAAACCAAGCGATGTGGCAAGACCGAAAATGGTTGCCAGAACCGCTACGATGTCGATGATGTGACCCGGCCAGCCCCAGACCCTGTCGCCCAGGATCGGAAAGAAAGCCGAACGGATGGTTAGCGGAAAGCCCTTGTTATAGGTGAAGAACGCAAGGGAAAGACCCACAATGGCGTAGATGGCCCAGGGGTGCAGACCCCAGTGGTACATGGTTGCACCCATAGCCATCTTGGCGGCTTCCTGAGTATTCGGTTCAACGCCCAGGGGTGTGCCGTACCAGTCGGTAAGATAAGCCACCGGCTCTGCCACGGCCCAGAACATCAGGCCGATGCCCATGCCAGCGGCAAACAGCATCGCAAACCAGGAGAACCGGGAGAACTCCGGCTTGGCATCCTGTCCACCTATCCGGATTTTGCTGACGGGCATCACAATCAGTGCCAGACAGAAAAGCACAAACAAGTTGGCGCTGAGGAGGAAGCCCCAGTCGAAAATGGCAATAGCGCCATTTTTGGCGTTATTGAGAAGTTCCCCTGATGCTGTAGGGAAAATCAGTGTTCCTACCACGAACACGATGATCAGTAACGCCGTTATTGGGAAAACGACGTTGTGCATGTCGAAACCGAACTTTTCAATGTTGTCCTGTCCCACAACATAGTCGGTTTGATATTCGTCTTTTAGTGCCTTACCCACTGGGGTATCTCCATCAGTTTAGTTTTCGAAAATGGCGAACTGCTCCAGGCGATACAGAACCCGCCTCTCCAGCCTTTTTCAATCACTTATTAGATTACAAGTTTGTTAGTCTATTGTTTTGATCACTAAAGATCAAAGAATCGATTGTCCGTCTTGTGTACCTCTGTCAAACCCTTCGCGTTAAAACTGGGAACCGCAAAACATGACGCCCGTTAGCGACGCATCCTAATACGATAGCGTAATGCGACGGCTGCGCAAGGATCTGGCGGGTAAATCATCCGATCTGTTATTCATTATGAGGCGGACGCAGAAACAGCAGAAACGGAAATGAGCAGCGATATTGGGTTGGGGTAACCAATAGGAACCGGCCGGGAACAAAAAAGGCCACACCCGAAGATGCAGCCTTTATTGACAATTATTGGTCGGGACGGAAGGATTTGAACCTTCGACCCCTTGCACCCCATGCAAGTGCGCTACCAAGCTGCGCCACGCCCCGATTTGCTTTACGTCGAAAAGAGTACTCTCAACGACTTAGCGGAGCGCAGTCTACACCAGGCTTCCGCAAAAATAAACACTGAAAAAACAGATCCGGGCTGTTCTTTTGATCCTAATGAGTCGAATTGTTGAGGACGCCCAGCACCTCTTCCAACTCAGTAATCATCTGCCGGATCAGTTGTTTGTACTGGGAGGTGTCGTCTTTGACTTCGTGGCTGTCCAGCTTCTGCTTGGCGCCACCAATGGTATAACCCTCTTCGTACAGCAGGCTGCGAATCTGACGGATGGTAAGCACGTCGGCGCGCTGATAATAACGGCGGTTTCCCCGACGTTTCACCGGCGACAACTGCGGGAACTCCTGTTCCCAGTACCGGAGTACGTGCGCCTTGACGGCACACAGCTCGGCTACCTCACCAATGGTGAAATAACGTTTACCTGGAATAACAGGGAGCTCGTTGTTATGACTGGGTTCCAGCATAGTCTTCAACTTTTTGTTTCAGTTTTTGACCTGGACGGAATGTCACAACTCGCCGAGCGCTGATGGGTATTTCTTCACCGGTTTTGGGGTTCCGGCCAGGGCGCTGTTTTTTGTCCCGAAGGTCGAAATTACCAAAACCAGACAGTTTGACCTGTTCATTATGACTCAGGGCGTCTCTGATTTCGTCGAAAAAAGCCTCTACCATTTCCTTGGCTTCGCGTTTGTTGAGCCCAAGCTCTTCGTACAAACGCTCGGCCATTTCCGCTTTTGTCAAAGCCGCCATCTATTAACTCCTTAATGTCGCTCCCAGCTCTTGTTGCAACGCCTCAATTACGCTGTTGAAGAGCCCATGCACTTCGTCTTCATTAAGCGTGTGTTCAGGATGTTGCCAGAACAGGCTTAAAGCAAGGCTTCTGTTACCTTCGCCAAGATTTTTGCCTTCATACACATCAAATGCTCGAAGCGCGGTGAGCCGCTCCCCGGCGTGTTGTCTGACTGTACGCTCAACATCGGCAAACGCGATGTCGCTTCCAATAATGATAGCCAAATCCCGTCGAACTTCAGGGAATTTTGAAAATTCTTTGAAATTAGGTACATATCCGGTCAGGACAGGATTCAAGAATAGCTCAAAGAGAAGGATCACGCCATCCAGACCCAGTTTTTTCTGCACATTCGGATGCAAGGCACCCACCCAGCCGATACTCTCGCCGTCCAGAGACAACTGCGCCGACTGACCGGGATGCAGGGCCGGATGCTGAGCCGCAGCGAATTCAACGCTCACGCCCAAAAGGTCAAACAGGGATTCCAGCTCACCCTTGAGGTCAAAAAAGTCCGCTTCCCGCCGGCCGTTCGCCCAGTTTTCCGGCAGCTGGGGGCCTGTCACCACGCCCGCCAGCATGGGTTGCTGATCAATGTCATTGCCGGACTGCACGAACCTCAAGCCGGTCTCGAAAAGGCGCACTCGGCGCTGCTGTCGATTCTGGTTATAGGCCAGGGTTTTCAGCAAGCCGGGCCAAAGGCTGGTGCGCATGACCGACAGGTCGGCTGAGATGGGGTTGGCCAATTCGATGCCGGCTCGTTCCGGATCGACCAGGGCCTGTGTCTTCGGGTCCACGAAGCTGTAGGTGATGGCTTCCTGATAGCCGCAGGACACAAAATAGCTTTGCACTGCGGACACCGGGCGTCTTGCTTCGGACTCGGCGCGAAGCTCAAGCGACCCAACCGCCTGGGTAACCGGCAGGTTGTTGTAGCCGTATATGCGGCCCACTTCTTCAATCAGATCGACTTCAATGGTGATGTCCGGCCGGAAACTCGGCACCCGGATACGCCAGCCTTCCTTGAGGAGTTCCTCCACCCTCATGCCCAGCCGGCCAAGTATTTCCTCGATGGTGGTGCGATCAATGGTGACGCCCAGCACATCGGCTACTCGCCGCTCGCGCAAATCCACAATGGCATCCGCCGGCAAATGCTCCTCGCTGCTTACATCAACGATATTACCCGGCTCACCACCCACAATAGCCATCAGCAGCGCGGTGGCACGTTCCATGGCCTCACGGGCGAGTTCGGGATCGACTCCGCGCTCAAAGCGATGTGAGGCATCGGTATGCAGACCGTAATGGCGCGCCTTGCCAGCCAGGGCGATGGGGTCAAAATAGGCCGACTCCAGAATCAGGTCGCGGGTCCTCGGGCTGACACCCGAATGCTCACCCCCCATCACGCCGGCGATGGCTATGGGTTTTTCGTGGTCGGCGATGACCAGCGTGGTGTCGGTCAGTTCCACTTCCTGGCCGTCGAGCAGTACCAGTTTTTCCCCGGCCGTTGCCATGCGCACCACAATGCCGCCCTGAATCTCGTTGCGGTCAAAGGCATGCATTGGCTGGCCCAGTTCCAGCATCACGTAATTGGTCACATCGACCGCCGCATCAATGGAACGGATACCGGAGCGGCGAAGCTTCTCCTGCATCCACAAGGGTGTTTCCGCACTCAGATCCACGCCGCGAAGGATTCGGCCCAGATAACGGGGGCAGGCTTCCCGCGCCTTGACCGACACATCAACGAGGTCGGAATGAGTGGCCCTGACAGGGTCACAGGACGGACCCTCGGCCCGTGTCTGGTTCAACACAGCCACTTCCCGTGCAATGCCTTTGATCGACAGGCAATCGGGCCGGTTGGGCGTCAGATCCACATCTATGGTGACGTCGTTCAGTCCCAGGTATTGCCGGAGGTCCTGCCCTGTCGGCGCATCCTCGGGCAAAACCATCAGGCCCTCGTGACTGTCAGACAGGTCCAGTTCGGATTCAGAACACAACATGCCGTTGGAAGCCTGACCGCGCAGTTTGGCCTTTTTTATCTTGAAATCCCCCGGCAACACGGCGCCGACGGTGGCGAAAGGCACTTTCATGCCAGCCACGACATTGGGTGCGCCGCAAATCACCTGGACCGGCTCGGGACCACCGGCAACCTGGCAGACCTTGAGCTTATCGGCATCAGGGTGAGGACCAATCTCGGTCACCTGCCCAACGATAACGCCGGAGAAATGACCGGCCACCGCCTCATAACCGTCCACTTCCAGGCCGGCCATGGTGATCTGATGCACCAGCTCCTGAGTGTCACTGGCGGGGTTAACCCACTCACGCAGCCATTGCTCACTAAATTTCATGATGTATGCCTTGTTCTGATGCGGTAGGCCCGAGAGGCCTGCCGGCCCCTGGAATCCGATTTCGTTTAGCGGAACTGACGCAAGAAGCGCAGATCGTTATCAAAAAACATGCGCAGGTCATTCACGCCGTAACGCAGCATGGCCAGGCGTTCGACCCCCAGGCCAAACGCAAAGCCGCGGTAGACTTCCGGATCGACACCGCAGTGCTCGAAGACCTTGGGGTGGACCATGCCACAGCCCATGACTTCGAGCCACTTGATGCTGCCATCGGCTTCCCGTCCCCATTCGATATCCACTTCCGCTGATGGCTCCGTGAACGGAAAGTAGGAAGGCCGGAACCGTACTTCCAGATCGCGCTCGAAAAACACCCTCAGAAAAGCCTCAACCGTGCTTTTCAGATCGGCAAAACTGACGTTTTTCTCAACCAGAAGACCCTCAACCTGATGAAACATGGGCGTGTGTGTCATGTCGGAATCGCAGCGGTACACGCGGCCCGGACAAATCATCCGGAAAGGCGGCTCGGAGCTTTCCATGGTGCGAATCTGCACCGGCGAAGTATGCGTGCGAAGCAAGGTGCCGGGATTAAAATAGAAGGTGTCGTGCATGGCTCTGGCCGGGTGATGACCCGGAATGTTCAGCGCCTCGAAGTTATGGTAATCGTCTTCGATCTCAGGGCCCTCTTCAACGGTATAGCCGGCACTGGCAAAAAACCGCTCAATGCGCTGAAGGGTCCGGGTAACCGGATGCAGACCGCCCAGATCCTGGCCA
>JAGXLV010000117.1:3345-5927 GCA_018334495.1 Oleiphilaceae bacterium | reverse complement strand
CATATCGCGGCCTCGGGCTTGACCCACTTGCCTTCGCGGGACGAACTATTCGAGCGCGGCCCGGCCCACACCGAGATTACCCAGCAGGTGATCTGTCATCGGGAGTTGCGCCCTTTACCGCGCACAGCAGCGCAGTTGGCAGAGGTGGATATTCGCGTTACCGCCAATTCCAGTTATGCCGAGACCCTGGCCACTCTCGGTGAGGAGCATGAGGGGCTGACTTTCACCGAGGACCCTGACCAAAGCACCGAGATCCTGTTGGGCCGGGTGGCCCAGAAAAAGCTTGACTGCACGGTTGCGGACTCGAACATTTTTCAGGTTAACCGGCGTTATATGCACGATCTGGTGGTGGGGCTGAATCTCACTAAAGGCCAGAATCTGGGCTGGTATCTGCCCAAAGGCGCTGACGCACTGGCGCAAAACGCTCGCAGCTGGATGAATGGCGGAGAGGGTGACGCTGCCATTGGTGCCATGGAAGAGCGGCACTATGCCTATATCGGCGAATTCGACTTTGTTGATGTCAGGGCGCTGAACCGGCGCATCGACGACCGCTTGCCCATATACAAGGATGAGTTCCTGGCGGCAGAAGAGCGCACTGGTATGCCGGCGGATCTGCTTGCGGCCCTGTCCTACCAGGAGTCCCACTGGGACCCCGCGGCCAGAAGCCCTACCGGTGTGCGCGGAATCATGATGCTTACGCTCAGGACAGCCAAGTCCCTGGGGGTGCAGAACCGACTCGACCCGGTTCAGGCCATAGACGGTGGTTCGCGGTATCTGGCCGATCGCCATAGACGCCTACCAGACACAATCCCGGAGCCCGATCGCACCTTCTTGGCACTGGCCAGTTATAACGTAGGCAGAGGGCACTTGCTGGATGCCCGTGGCCTGGCACGCAAGCTGGGCAAAAATCCGGATTCCTGGGCCGACATGAGCGAGGTCTTGCCGCTGCTGGCCGATGATCGCTATTATCCGAATCTTCGTTATGGTTATGCGCGTGGTTTTGAGCCTGTGCACTACGTTACGCGAATTCGCAATTATCGGGATGTGATTGAGTCCGCTTTTGAGTAGGATCTCTGGGGTATGACATGTCCCGCCACCGGCAGACACTCTGGAGAACATGACAACCAACACGATTGCACTCAATCGGCAGCGTCACCCGCTTGATAAAGACGAACCGGTCTGGCTTTTTGGTTACGGCTCCCTGATCTGGAAAGCCGATTTTCCCTTTGTTGAACGTCGCGAAGCCAGTATCCAGGGCTGGTCCCGCCGGTTCTGGCAGGGTTCGGACGACCATCGCGGAACCCGGGCGTCCCCGGGACGAGTCGTGACTCTGATTGAAGATGAGGGGGCGTCTTGCAAAGGCATGGCCTATAAGGTGTTGCCTGATGTCTTCGCCCATCTGGATCACCGCGAGAAGAACGGTTATTTGCGATTCATGACGACCATGAGTTTCAAAGAAACCGAGCAAGTCCAGGGTCTGATCTATATCGCTGCGCCTGATAACCCGGCATTTCTGGGCTCGGCGCCTCTTCCCGAAATCGCGGCGCAAATCGCCCGTTGCTCCGGACCCAGCGGTCGCAATGACGAATATCTCCTTAAACTGGCAGACGCGTTGCGCTTATTGGGTGATAATGATCGTCATGTTTTTGACATTGAAAACCTTTTGTTGACCGAATGCCAGACAGGATAACCATGAAACTTCGTTTGATCTTTGCGCTTTTTACACTGCTTACTATCTGTTTTCCGATCCAGGCCGAGGAGGTTTACAAGCTACGGATGGCCGAAACCTGGGGGCCCAATTACCCGATTCTGGGTGAAACCTCCCGCAGTATGGCCGCCATGGCCGAGAAAATGTCCGACGGCCGCCTGGAAATCAGCGTTGATTCCTCCAACAAGCACAAAGCCCCCTTCGGCATCTTTGATATGGTGAAGGCCGGCCAGTACGACATGGGTCATACCGCCTCCTACTACTACAAGGGCAAGATTCCTAACGCCATGTACTTCACCACGGTTCCGTTCGGCATGATTGCGTCCGAGCAGTACGCCTGGTTTTACTACGGCGGCGGCATGGAACTGATGCAAAAGGTCTACAAGCCGCATGGAATGCTGTCCTTCCCCGGCGGTAACACGGGCAATCAGATGGGCGGCTGGTTCCGTAAGGAGATCAATTCCCTGGACGATCTTCAGGGCCTCAAAATGCGAACCCCGGGCTTTGCCGGCGAAGTCATGTCCGAGATTGGCGTTGCGGTAACCAACATACCCCCCGGCGAGCTTTATACGGCATTGGAGCGTGGCACCATCGACGCTCTGGAGTGGGTGGGGCCGGCACTGGACCTGTCGATGGGCTTTCATCAGATCGCCAAATACTACTATTCCGGTTGGCAGGAGCCGGCGGCGGAGCTGCAATTCCTGATCAATGACAAAGTGTGGAGCGAGTTGCCGGAAGACCTGCAGGAAATCCTCCGGGTGGCCATGCGCACAGCGGCTTACGACATGTATGCCCAGAGCATGCACGTGAGCGGTCAGAACTGGAGCAAAATGAAAGAAGACTATCCCGACGTCACCGCCAAGACCTTCCCGCC
>JAGXLV010000117.1:0-2627 GCA_018334495.1 Oleiphilaceae bacterium | reverse complement strand
TTGTTCCTGTGCTCGCCCCATAATCCGGTTGGCCGGGTCTGGCGCCGCGACGAACTGGCGGGGGTACTCGCCATTGCGCGGCGTTACAGGCTGGTGGTGATTTCCGACGAAATCCACTGCGACCTGGTGTTTCCCGATCAATCATCACATACAGTGCTTGCAAACCTCGCCGGCGAGAGCGACCAGGTGATTACCACGGTGGCGCCCAGCAAGACGTTCAACATTCCGGGCCTGGGCCTGTCTGCCCTGGTGGCCCCTGATCCAGGTCACCGGGCGGCACTGAAGACTGTCTTTGAACGCATGCACATGATTCAGGCCAATCCCTTCAGCGTGACCGGTTTCGAAGCCGCCTATCGCCACGGCGAAGCCTGGCTGGACGAGCTCCTGGTCTATCTGCAGGATAATCGGGATTTTGTGGCAGGCTTTCTGGCAGAGCGGATTCCCGAGATAAGTTTTATCCAACCGGAGGGGACCTACCTGCTATGGCTGGACTGCACCCGGCTGGGCCTGTCGGACAGCGAACTGAAAGCCTTTTTTATTCGCGAGGCCCGAATCGGAATGAATCCGGGAACGCAATTCGGTGAGGGCGGTTGTGGTCACATGCGTATGAACATAGGCGCGCCCAGGTCGGTGCTTGCTGAGGCTCTGGCGCGGATAGAAGCGGCGGTAAAAGTGCACCGCGAAACCTGACGCTTTTGGACAGCTTCGCGGAGCGCTTCACGAGCGGCAGGTCTGTCGGCCATTGGGTTATCAGTCAGCGGAGTTTTCAACAGGCTGGTTAAGAACTTCGGGTTTCTTGAGGGCTTTGGCGAACAGGTCTTTCTCCTCCGCAATTGCTAGCGCGCATTTCTCCGCCAGTTCTTCTGAAAGTCCCTCGACCCGCTTTTGCAGGAACAGGCTCACCTCTTCGGAAAGCTCCAGAATACGGTCCCGGGCATCGGCCTGGGCCTTGGATGAAAACAGCATTTTGTCGGCATTCTTGAGCGCCATTTCCAGCCCGTCCCTCTCCGAGTAATAAAGTGCTTGTACAGCCATGCATTGAATCTCCGTTGGTTCACCGACCTGCATTCAAGGGCCGGTAAGACTGATCGTTCAGATTGAAGTGTATCACCTGATACTGTTTTTTTATACAGCATTGAAGAGAAGGTCCCGGAGCAATGGCCGGCTCAATCCCCGGTAATGCGCCGGCCCAGGTCAACCCCCTGGCGGTGGAGCTGCCGCCCGATCTCCAGCTGATGGGTTTGCCAGCGTTCAAGTGCGGCTCCCGGTTCGTAGCCCATGGCTTGAAGTTGCCTGGCCAGGGCTGCTGCATCGGCGGCGCCTTTTGCCGCCGCAGCGGCCGTATGGGGGCGGATGCCGAACGCGGCGTCGCCAATCAGGCAGACACGGTCAAACACCATTTGCGGCACGACCACATCCACAATGGACTGGAGAAAAGGCTGCTCCGTGGCTTGGACCAGTTCAGCAAATAACGGATGCAGCTCCCGGCGGGCCCGCTCGTAAAGATGGTTTCTGGTCTGGTCCGGAACCTTACCGGCGGGCACGGACAGGTCCCGTTTGCGGCCATCACGGTCGGTAAGCAGGTGCTCAAGCTCCGGGCCGGCTGGCACTTTCACATACCAGACCCAGTTAAGTTGGCGATCCCCGGGTTCCGTGACAGCGCCGGGACCGGGAATCAGATAATTCAGAATATGCCCGCCGGACCGGGCGCTGCAGAACGCAAAGCGGTTACGGAAGGCTGCCAGCAGTCTCGCTGACGCCCGGCTTTCATCCAATGTGCCACGCCAGGCCAGGTAGCCGGCGTACTGGGGTTCAACTTCGGGCAGCAGTTGCTGGCGAAGCGGTGAGCGCAGGCCGTCCGCAGCCACCAGCAGGTCGCTGCGCACCTCGCTGCCTTCGTTCAGGGTCAGAGTGACGCCGTCATTGTCTTGCCGGAACCCCGTTACCCGGCAGCCCGAGTGGTAATGCTCGTCCGGGAAGCCGGCGCGAAGGGTCTGGTAGATAGCCTCCCAGGACGTGAATCGCTGCGGCATGGGCGCGAGTTTGCCGGGAATATTGTAGGGGTCCAGGTTGTCTGTGGCGTTAAAGGCATCGTCCGGTTCAAGGAAGAGTCGATGACTGCAGGTAGTGATGGGCAAGGGTGGCGTGCCATGAGCTTTCATCAGGTTGATAAGGTCGTCCTGAACCACAATGCCCGCGCCACGCCCGTGCATGGAATTCGCGTTGACCTCAAAAATATCCACATCGCAGCCCACGCCTCGCAGAGCGATGCCGGCGCATAGACCGGCGATGGAGCCGCCGGCAATGGCAATTTTTAAAGGGGCGGTGCTACCGGTCTGAGCTTGTGTCATTGAAGAATCCTTTTATCGCTTTCGTCGCATTTGGCATTGCCCCGGGCCACTAGTCCCCGGTTGTGCTTGGGCTGATGATGCCGAGCCTGCCATACTGAAGACTGACCTATAGGCAACCGGACATCCTCATTCAGGAGAACATCCCATGGCAAACGTTTGTGCAGTGATCGGAATCGGCCCCGGTAATGGTCTTGCCCTGGTCCGGCGTTTCTGTCGTGAGGGTTATCAGGTGGCCATGCTGTCACGGAATGCAGATTACCTGAGCGAACTGGAGGC
>JAGXLV010000116.1 GCA_018334495.1 Oleiphilaceae bacterium | reverse complement strand
TAAAACCGTGGTCTGGACGCTGGCCTGGAGTTTCTTCCTGTTGGCCTGCGCCACCATCATCATTGCCGCCATCGATGTGCCTTTTCAGATATTCTCTCATCAGAAAAAACTGCGAATGACCAAACAGGAGGTCAAGGACGAGTTCAAGGACAGTGAAGGCAAGCCAGAGGTCAAGGGCCGGATTCGCCAGCTTCAGCGCGAAATGGCTCAGCGCCGGATGATGGAGGATGTGCCCGGCGCCGATGTGGTGATCACCAATCCCACTCACTACGCCGTGGCCCTCAAATACGATCAGAACTCCATGTCAGCGCCGGTGGTCGTGGCCAAAGGTGGCGATGAAACCGCCTTCAAGATCATGGAAATCGCCCGGGCGAACAAGGTTGATATCCTGCGGACGCCGCCCTTGACCAGAGCCGTTTACCACAACACCAAAGTCGGCGGTGAAATTCCCGACGGCCTTTACATGGCCATCGCCCAGGTACTGGCTTACCTGTTTCAGTTACGACGTTTCCGCCAGGGCCAGGGCGAGCGCCCGGGCATGCCGAAATTCCCAATACCGAGCGATTTGCGCCGCGATGTCTAGCCCCCGGACCCTGATCGCGGTTGAAACCGCTCCTGCCGGAAGGCGCAAACGTAGGAGCGACTTCAGTCGCGAAAAGCCCCACCCGGGTCCTGATCGCGGTTGAAACCGCTCCTACCGGAAGGCGCAAACGTAGGAGCGACTTCAGTCGCGAAAACCCTCACGCGGGCCTCGATCGCGGTTGAAACCGCTCCTACCGGAGGGCGCAAACGTAGGAGCGACTTCAGTCGCGAAAAGCCCCGCGCGGGTCCTGATCGCGGTTGAAACCGCTCCTACCGGAAGGCGCAAACGTAGGAGCGACTTCAGTCGCGAAAACCCTCACGCGGGCCCCGATCGCGGTTGAAACCGCTCCTACCGGAAGGCGCAAACGTAGGAGCGACTTCAGTCGCGAAAGGAGCCACCCGAGCGCCCCGGCAGTTCGCCTTGTTAAAAGGACTCCTCCAAAGGCGCCTCGCCCCAGGCCGCCTTGCTGCCCGGTAGCACCAGATTCAGCGCAATCGCCACCAGCCCGGCCAGGGCGATGCCTTCTATTTGGCCAATGGCCATGCCGCCAATCCCGAATACCAGGGTGACGCCGGCAATCACCAGGTTGCGTCTTTCCGACAAGTCCACCTGATGCCGGATCAGTGTGCTCAGGCCCACAACGGCGATGGACCCGAACAGCAGGCACAGAATGCCGCCCATGACTGGCGTGGGGATGGACTGCAGGGCCGCGCCGAACTTGCCGACAAAGGCCAGCACGATGGCAATGCCGGCCGCCCAGAGCATTACCCGGGGGTTGAAGTTGCGGGTCAGCATGACCGCGCCGGTGACTTCCGAATAGGTGGTGTTGGGCGGCCCGCCGAGCAGGGCGGCGGTGCTGGTGGCCAGACCGTCGCCCAGCAGGGTGCGGTGAAGGCCGGGTTTTTTCAGGTAGTCTTTGCCGGTGACGCTGCCAATGGCCAGCACATCACCAATGTGTTCGATGGCGGGCGCGATGGCAACCGGCAGCATGAACAGAATGGCTGACCAGCTGAAAGCCGGGGCGACGAAATTCGGGACCGCAAACCAGGGCGCCTCTGCAATGCCGGAGGTGTCGACAATGCCCATGAACGCGGACAGGCCATAGCCCAGGATAACCCCGAACAGGATTGGCAGGAACCGGAACAGGCCCCTGGTCCACACGGCGAGGGCAATAGTCACCGCCAGGGAAATCATGGCGATGGTTATCGCGATGTCGTAGGGCACCAGCTGGGCGCTGCCATCGCCGGTTTTGCCCGAGGCCATGTTGACCGCCACCGGCGCCAGGCTCAGACCGATGACCATGATGACCGGGCCGATCACCACCGGCGGCAATAACCGATTGATGAAGCCTGTGCCCTTGAGGCGCACTGCGGCGCTGAGGACCATGTAGAGCAAGCCGGCGGCAAGCAGGCCGCCCAGGGTTTCCTCAAGGCCGAACCTGGTTTTGGCGGCGATGATGGGAGCAATAAAGGCAAAGGATGAGGCCAGGAAAATCGGAATCTGGCCGCCCGTGACGATATGAAAAATCAGGGTGCCGACACCGGCGGTGAAAAGCGCGACGTTGGGGTCGAGCCCGGTGATCAGCGGCATCAACACCAGCGCGCCGAAGGCCACCAGAAGCATTTGCGAGCCAGCCAGGGCCTGCCGCCAGGCGCGCTCGGGAATGGGGTCCTGCATATCAGATGTCCTTCTGTTTGGTGCCGAAAATCTTGTCGCCGGCATCGCCCAGCCCGGGCAGGATGTAGCCGTTGTGATCCAGACGCTCGTCAATGGAAGCCGTGTAAATGGACACGTCCGGATGGGCCGCGCGGACCCGGGCAATGCCTTCAGGGGCGGCGACCAGGACCAGGGCCCGTATTTCGGTGCTGCCGGCTTTTTTCAGAAGATCGATCGTGGAAATCAGGGAGCCGCCGGTGGCCAGCATGGGGTCGACAATGACCGCGAGGCGCTGGTCCAGCTCACCCACCAGTTTCTCCAGGTAGGTGCTTGCCTCCAGTGTTTCCTCGTTACGAACCTGACCCACCACGCTGACCCGGGCGCCGGGAATCAGCCTGAGCACGCCATCCAGCATGCCCAGGCCCGCCCGCAGGATGGGCACGATGGTGACTTTCTTGCCCGTGATCTGCTCGATGGTGACCGGTCCGGCCCAGCCTTCGATGGTTTTTTCCTCGAGCAGGAAGTCCTGGGTGGCTTCGTAAGTCAGCAAGGACGCGACTTCCTGGGCCAGCTCCCGGAAATTCTTGGTACTGATGTCGGCCCGGCGCATCAGGCCGAGTTTGTGTCGGATCAGGGGGTGTTTTACTTCGTGGACTGGCATGGTTCACCTTTTACCTTGACTGGCCGGGACTTAATCAAACCTGTTAACGGGCCACAGGATACCCCAACTCCCTCCGGCCGTCAGGAGCCCCGGCAGGAATTTTTCGGCACTCTGGTATGGATCTTGCGATAAACCTCTGCGAAACGCTTTTGTGTCAAAAAAACGACTGAATGACGGCGATACCCGGAGAGCCCGCAGTAATGGATAGAGCCCTGGCCCTGAACAACCTCAAGTCCCTGACGAATGGCAGTCTGGGTATTCCTGTCCTGTTGATGGCGTTGCTGGGCATGATGATCCTGCCGGTGCCGGCATTCCTGCTCGACGTGCTCTTCACCTTCAATATCACTCTGTCCATTGTCATTCTGCTTGTCTGTGTTTATGCCTTGCGGCCCATGGAGTTCGCCGCCTTTCCAACCGTGCTGCTGGTGGCCACTCTGCTGCGCCTGGCGCTCAACGTGGCCTCCACCCGGATTGTTCTGCTCAATGGCCATGAGGGTGGTGATGCCGCCGGTAAGGTGATCGAGTCTTTCGGGGAGGTTCTGATCGGCGGTAACTACGCTGTCGGCCTCGTGGTGTTCGCCATCCTGATGATCATTAACTTCCTGGTGGTGACAAAAGGCGCCGGCCGGGTCTCCGAAGTCAGCGCCCGCTTTACCCTGGATGCCATGCCCGGCAAGCAGATGGCCATAGACGCGGACCTGAACGCGGGCATTATCAACCAGGATGACGCCAAGCACCGGCGTATGGAAATCGCCCAGGAAGCGGACTTCTACGGTTCCATGGACGGTGCCAGCAAATTCGTCAAAGGCGACGCTGTCGCCAGTCTTTTGATTCTCGCCATTAACATCGTTGGCGGTGTGGCCATCGGCATGTTGCAGCATAATCTGGATTTTACCGGAGCCATGCGCAGCTATTCGCTGCTGACCATCGGTGACGGGCTGGTGGCGCAGATTCCGTCGCTGCTGTTATCCACGTCGGCCGCGATCATGGTAACCCGGGTGACCTCCAGCCAGGACATGGGCGGCCAGATTCTCGAGCAGATGTTCACAGCGCCCAAAGCGCTGGGCATTGCCGCCGCCATTCTCATCATTCTGGGCCTTATTCCCGGTATGCCACACGTTGCGTTTCTGGGGCTGGGCTCTCTGTCCGGCGCCGCCGCTTACTTGATCTGGAAACGCCAGCAACAGGCGGTGGAAGACGATGACACGGTTTTCCCCGCCCGCGCGGGCGCCCCGAGTAACCGGCCGGCGACCCCGTCTTCTGACAATCAGGCCGGCGGAGGCTCTCAGCAGGGCTTGCCGGCGCCGGGCGAGACCCGTGAGCTGGGCTGGGATGATGTCGCCACCGTGGACATTGTCGGTCTGGAGGTGGGCTACCGGTTAATTCCCCTGGTGGACAAGTCCCAGGGCGGGCAACTGTTGACCCGGATCAAGGGTGTACGCAAAAAGCTGTCCCAGGATCTGGGCTTTCTGATGCCCTCCGTGCACATCCGCGACAACCTGGACCTGATGCCCAATGTCTATCGCATTACCCTGATGGGGGTGACGATCGCCGAGGCGGAGATCCATCCGGACCGGGAACTGGCAATCGATCCCGGTCAGGTTTTCGGCAAGATTGAAGGTATTGAAGGCAAGGATCCGGCGTTTGGCCTGGACGCCAGCTGGATTGAGCCGGACAAGAAAGACCAGGCCCAGACCCTGGGTTACACCGTGGTCGACGCCAGCACCGTAGTTGCCACTCATCTCAACCAGGTGCTACAGAAGCACTCCCACGAACTGCTGGGCCACGAGGAAGTGCAGAAGTGGCTGGACCAGCTGGAGAAAACCTCGCCCAAGCTGGCGGAGGAGCTTGTGCCCGCCACCGTGTCGATCAGTGTCCTGTTGAGGGTCCTGCAAAGTCTGCTTCAGGAAGAAGTGCCAATCCGGGATATGCGCTCCGTGGCCGAAGCCATGGTGAATATCCATCCCAAGAGCCAGGACCCCAAGGTTTTGACCAGTGCCGCCCGTCAGGCGCTGCGCCGGATGATCATCCAGAGTATTTGCGGTAACGATTCAGAAATCCCGGTGATCACTCTGGACCCTGAGTTGGAACAATTGTTGCTAAAGTCCTTACAGCAGAGTCAACAATCCGGCGGTCAGGAAGACATAGGCCTGGTGCTGGAGCCGTCCATGGTGGAAAAGTTACAGCGCTCACTGCAGGACACGGCCCAGCGCCAGGAAATGCTCGGCAAGCCTGCCATCCTGCTGGTATCAGCGGCCTTGCGGCCAGTGATGGCCAGGTTCGCGAGTTACGGGGTGGAGCGCCTGCACGTGCTTTCCTATCAGGAAGTGCCGGAAAACAAGCAAATTACGATCGTGGCGTCGGTGGGGCAGTAACCCGGCAACGTCACCAGGGGTTGACGGTTCTTTGACTGTCGACCGGCGGAGGATGAGACGTTATGAAAGTAAAACGGTTTTTTGCGCCCTCCATGGCGGAAGCACTGAAGCGAGTCCGGGAGCAGATGGGGCCGGATGCGGTGATCCTGTCCAATCGCCGGGTGGATGATGGTGTCGAAATTGTCACCGCCCTGGACTACGACGAAAATCTGGCACGTCAGCGCCTGGGCGACTCGGCGGTTGAGGCCACCAACGGCTCCCGCCTCGCCGAGTTGCAGGCCGACCAGCATCGTCACCTGGAGGACGAACTGGGCCGCTCCCGTGACAGGATCAAGAATGTCCGGCAAAAACGTGCCGATCAGGGTGCCGATTTTGGCAATATTGCCATGGCCTCCGAGCCGGCAGTGCCGGCGCCGGCGAATCCGGACCAGGCCCTGGCCGACATGCGGGCGGAAATAAGCTCCCTCCGGGATCTGGTTCAGGAACGTCGGCCGACAGCCGATCCGGAACGGGCCGCGCCGGCGCCGGTGGCCAGTCAGCAGCGTCTGACCGAGCGGCTCGAGGAATTCGGTCTGACCCGGAATCTGGCCGGCGCCCTGGGTCGAAGCCACGGCAAGGGCCGTCTGGATGAAGGTTGGAAACAAGCCCTCAAAACGCTGGCCGCCGGCATCAGGACGCCCAGGGCGG
>JAGXLV010000115.1 GCA_018334495.1 Oleiphilaceae bacterium | reverse complement strand
CCTGCCTTAAAATCCCGTTCGCCGAATCATCCTAAAGTCGTAAAAGAACGCGCTTGACAGTCTGGCTCGCGAAAGTGCCTACTCGATACATAGCTTGCATATTTTATATCGCAAACTGAATCAAAAATAAGAAGATTCAGACAATAAAAATAAAAGCCCGGGTCGTGTTTTTTGCGCTCCTGGCATAACGATTCTGGGGGCCTTTCTGTGAGTGACAAACGTCATGACAGTCCTGTTATTCTGGAAACCCGGGGGCTGACCAAAGACTTCAAGGGCTTTACCGCCATCAAGGATGTCAACCTCAAGGTCAGGCACGGCAGCATCCATGCCCTGATCGGCCCCAATGGCGCCGGAAAGACGACTTTCTTCAACCTGCTGACCAAATTTCTTACGCCCACATCCGGCGTTATGCTGTACGACGACGTCGATATTACCCGCCGAAAACCAGCCGACATTGCCCAGAACGGCATTATTCGGTCGTTTCAGATTTCATCCGTATTTCCTCATCTCAAAGCCCGGGAAAATGTTCGCATCGCCCTGCAGCGCAAACTGGGGGTTTCGTATCATTTCTGGCGCCCTGCCCGCATTCTTGACCAGCTGGACGAACGCGCTCAGGCCTTGCTGGAACAGGTAGGGCTGGGCCGATTTGGAGACGCCGAAGCCGTTGAACTGGCCTATGGCCAAAAACGGGCCCTGGAAATTGCCACCACCATCGCCCTTGAACCCAGACTGATGCTGTTGGATGAACCCACGCAGGGCATGAGCGCGGAGGACGTCGGCACAGTAACGGATCTGATCCGAAAAGTGCTGGACGGACGCACCATTGTGATGGTCGAACATAATCTGAATGTTGTCTCCAACCTTGCCGATACGATCACGGTGCTCAACCGTGGCGAGATACTGGCCGAGGGCGATTACGAGTCAGTGTCGAAGAATCCCGCCGTTATGGAAGCCTACATGGGGACAACCCATGCCGAATAACCAGGGCAAGGCATTACTGCAAATCGAAAACCTTCATGCCTGGTACGGCGAGTCCCATATCCTTCATGGCATGGAACTGACTGTTCACGAAGGCGAGGTCATCACCCTGCTGGGCCGGAACGGCTCCGGACGAACCACCACGCTAAAGGCCATCCTGGGTGTTGTCGGGCGCCGTACCGGGTCTATCAAGGTCCGCGGCGTTGAAGTCATCAACATGGCCACGCACCGGATCGCCCATGTGGGAAAACTGGGTTATTGCCCGGAGGAGCGCGGCATCTTTGCGTCTCTCAACGTGGAAGAGAACCTGGAATTGCCGCCGACCATTGCCGAAGGCGGCATGTCCACCGATGACATCTATGAGATGTTCCCCAACCTTGCAGAACGCCGTTTTAGCCAGGGCTCCAAACTTTCAGGCGGTGAACAACAAATGCTCGCCATTGCGCGGATTTTGCGTACCGGCGCGACCTTGCTGCTGCTCGATGAAATAACCGAGGGGCTCGCGCCCGTCATCCTGAAATCGCTGGACAGCGTGATCCGGAAATTGCGCGAAAAAGGCTACACCATTGTCCTGGTCGAACAGAACTTCCATTTCGCGGCGCCTCTGGCGGACCGCCATTATGTGATAGAACACGGCCGCGTGGTTCTGCAGATCGAGGCCGCCGAACTCGCCGAAAAGCAAGAACAGTTAAACAGGCACCTCAGTGTCTGACTGTCCCGGGGCCGGCCGAATCTGACTTGTCCCAATCCGAATAACAACAGGGAAAAATAACCATGCTCAATAAAGTGATGAAGGGAATTGTGGGGGCCGTCGGCCTGGCCAGCGTCGCGTTGCCGCTGACCGCAACTGCCGAACTTTCGGACGACAAAGTGAAGATTGGCGTGCTGAGCGATATGTCCGGCGTATACAAGTCGCTGGAAGGTCCGGGCGCCGTGATTGCCGCTGAAATGGCCATCGAGGATTTCGGAGGGACGGTTCTGGACCGCCCCATCGAGATTATTTCCGCCGACCATCAGAACAAGCCCGACATTGGCGCCAGTACCGCGCGGGAATGGATCGATGACAAACAGGTCGATATGCTGACCGCCCTGGACAACTCGTCGGTGGCCCTGGCTGTACAGGGCCTGGCCAAGGACAAGAAAATCATCACCATGAATACCGGCGCCGGCACCACCGCCCTGACAGAGGAACAGTGCAGCCCTTACGGCATCCACTACGTCTACGACACTCACGCCCTGCCGGTGGGTACAGCCACGGCCATGGTCAAGAATGGTGGCGAGAAGTGGTTCTTCATCACCGCTGATTATGCCTTCGGTCATTCCCTGCGTGATAACACCGGTGCGGTGGTGGAAAGCCTCGGCGGCGAAGTGGTTGGCAACGTTAACGCGCCTTTGAGCACCAACGATTTCTCCTCCTATCTGCTTCAGGCCCAGGCGTCTGGCGCAGATGTTATCGGTCTGGCCAACGCCGGTCAGGATACGGTAAACGCGATCAAACAGGCCCAGCAGTTCCGTATCGTTCAGAGTGGCCAGAAACTTGCCGGCATGCTGGTGTTCATCACGGACGTACACAGCATGGGACTGGAAATCGCCCAGGGCCTGCAATTCACCACGGCCTTTGTGTGGAACCAGGATGATGATGCGCTGCAATGGTCCAACCGTTTCTATGAGCGCCACAATGCCATGCCCACCATGGTTCACGCCGGCGTTTATTCCGCTGTCACCCATTACCTGGAAGCGGTAAAAGCTGTCGGCACCGACAACTCGGATGCCGTGCGCAAGCAGCTGGGTGAAATGACGCTCAACGACTTCTTTGTCAAGGACGGCCATATCGCAGCCAACGGCTCCATGTTCCACGACATGTACCTGGTGGAAGTGAAAAAACCAAGCGAGTCCGAAAGTGAGTGGGACCTGCTTGAGGTGGTCTCCAGGATCCCTGCGGATACGGCTTACATTCCGGTTTCCGAAAGCGCCTGCTCGCTGGTTAGTGAGTCCTGATTCCAACCCATAGCCACTGCCGCCGGTAACCCCGGTGGCAGTGTTCCTCAAGTTTCGCGGGAGTACATGACGTGTCTATTCAGGTCATCATGTCGCAAGCATTGCTCGGGCTTAACGTAGGCGTCTTTTACGCCATGCTCAGTCTTGGTCTGGCGGTTATCTTCGGCCTGCTCAATATCATCAACTTCGCCCACGGGGCGATGTATATGCTGGGCGCCTTTGTTGCGCTTATCGGTTATTCCTATCTGGATCAGTGGTTTGGCATCAATCTTCAAATAGGTTTCTGGGCTTCGCTCATTGTGGTTCCGCTGGTTGTGGGCGGACTCGGCATATTAATCGAACGAACAATGCTCAAGCGCCTTTATCAACTCGATCACATTTACGGTCTGCTACTGACCTTTGGCATCACCCTGATTCTCCAGGGCCTGTTTGCCAACTTTTTCAATGTGTCCGGCACACCCTACCCGGGCCAACCGGAATCCCTTTCCGGCGTCGTGAACCTCGGATTCATGTATTTCCCCACTTACCGGCTGTTCGCCATCGTTTTTTCTCTGGTGGTCTGCTTCGGCACCTGGTACGTGATTGAACACACCAAGCTTGGCTCACGGCTGCGCGCCGGCGTCGAAAACCCGCAACTGACCCAGACCTTCGGCTTGAATGTGCCTTTGATGGTCACGCTGACGTTCGGCTTCGGCGCCGCCCTTGCCGGCCTTGCCGGCGTTCTGGCCGCGCCCATCTATTCCGTGAGTCCCCTGATGGGGGCGGACCTGATTATCGTGGTGTTTGCCGTGGTGGTCATCGGAGGCATGGGCTCGATTATGGGCGCCATACTGTCCGGCCTCGCGCTGGGGCTTGTCGAAGGTCTGACCAAGGTAATTTACCCACCGGCGGCCAGCACTGTCATATTTTTCCTGATGGTGCTGGTGCTGCTGTTCCGCCCCGCCGGCCTGTTTGGCAAAGAAAAGTGATCCGACCATGATGAACCGCATACTGTTTGCCGTAATGCTCGTCGCGGGCCTGACTGCGCCATTCTATGCCTACCCGGTGTTCGTAATGGACCTGCTGTGCTTTGCCTTGTTTGCCTGCGCCTTCAATCTGCTGCTGGGCTACGCCGGGCTGCTGTCCTTTGGCCATGCCGCCTTTTTCGGCGGTGCAGCCTACATCGCGGGCTATTCCATCAAGGCCTGGGGATTCCCGCCGCTGATCGGCATCCTGACCGGAACCGGCTTCGCGCTGATTCTGGGCTTTGCGTTCGGTTATCTGGCCATACGGCGCCAGGGCATTTATTTCGCCATGGTGACGCTGGCACTGGCGCAGATTATTTATTTCATGGCCCTGCAAATGCCCTTTACCGGCGGTGAAAACGGGCTCCAGGGAATCCCAAGGGGGCAGCTTCTGGGCTTTATCGACCTGGACAGCTCACTGAGCATGTATTACTTCGTGTTCGGAATTTTCCTCGTGGGGTTCGGGATCATCCAGCGAACCATCCATTCGCCCTTCGGCGAAGTGCTCCAGGCCATTCGTGAGAATGAGGCGCGAGCCCTGTCACTGGGTTACGACGTGGACCGGTTCAAGCTGCTGGCTTTCGTGATTTCCGCCACATTGGCGGGCCTGGCCGGAGCCACAAAAGCGGTGGTGTTCCAGTTTGCTTCCCTCACCAACGCCCATTGGCAGACGTCCGGTGAAATCATACTGATGACGCTGGTGGGCGGCCTCGGCACGGTCTTCGGCCCGGTCGTCGGCGCCCTGACCGTGGGTGCGCTAAGCCACGAGCTAAGCTCCTACGGCTCATGGGTTCAGGTCATCCTTGGAACCATCTTCGTGATCTGCGTGCTGGTCTTCCGGCGCGGCATCATCGGCGAACTGGCCCGGGTGATGAAAAAGCCCTGAACGAGAATGGCCCGGACATCACATTTTGGAGGTCGTTATGCGTATTGTTTCCGCCGCGGAGGTAGCGCGGGCCCTGCCCTGGCCGGCACTGGTTGACCGCCTCGACAGGACCTTCCGGCAGGGTGTGGAATCGCCCCCAAGGCATCACCATGCCATGCACAGGCCTGACGGCGAAGCCACCATGCTGCTGATGCCGGCCTGGGAGCAAAACGGCTACATCGGCATGAAAATGGTTAACGTGTTTCCTCAGAATGCCAACGCCGGACTGCCGGCGATTTCCGGCCTGTATATTCTCTGTGAAGGCGACCACGGCCGGCCGCTGGCCTGCCTGGATGGCAGCGAACTGACCCGCCGGCGCACGGCCGCGGCTTCTGCTTTGGCTTCCCGTGAGCTCTCACGGCCCGATGCCAGTTCACTGCTCCTGGTCGGCACCGGTAAACTGGCCCCCATGTTAATCGAAGCCCACGCTGCAGTCCGCCCCATCAAACAGGTGCGTATCTGGGGCCGCAATCCGGCCAAAGCCGAGGCACTCGCCCACCAGTTTTCAGACCGTTTCGATGTCACCGCCGTCTCTGATCTTGATGCTGCGGTTGCCCAAGCGGATATCATCAGCTGCGCAACCCTTTCCACCGAGCCCCTGATCCACGGTCGGTTGCTGAAGGCCGGCACCCATTTGGATCTGGTGGGCGCTTTCCGCCCCAGCATGCGGGAAACCGATGCCGACTGCTTTCGCGTTGCCGAAGTCTTTGTGGACACCTATGCCGGTGCCATGGGAGAAGCGGGCGATATTCTTCAGGCCATCGACGAAAAAGCTTTTGCAGAACCGGACATCCGCGCCCAATTGGCCGAGTTGCTTCGTGACGAGCGTCCGGGACGATCCGGACCTGACGCCATCACCGTCTTCAAATCCGTGGGCGCTTCCCTCGAAGACCTGGCAGCGGCGATCGAAGTCTGGGAGTATCTGGTCGCCGAAGGCAGCTAGCCGCCCATCTGGAGTCAGACGGGCCGCTGCCACCATAAATGCACCTAACGTAGCGGAAGCTTCAGCTTTCGTGGCGCCGACAGACTCCCCGTTGCTCATCTTTAAAAAATTCAACACCCCTGCTATTC
This sequence comes from Oleiphilaceae bacterium, assembly GCA_018334495.1. GTDB lineage: Bacteria > Pseudomonadota > Gammaproteobacteria > Pseudomonadales > Oleiphilaceae > Marinobacter. Next base: position 10 of record JAGXLV010000115.1, on the reverse strand, counting down.
CTGCAAAGCA
>JAGXLV010000042.1 GCA_018334495.1 Oleiphilaceae bacterium | reverse complement strand
CTCTTCAATGCGAAACCAAGCAGGCCAAGACTGAGTAAGGCTAGGGCTGAGGGTTCAGGAACTTCTACCGTTCGGACTTTATTTAAGCTGCCTCCTAGCCAGTAGGGATTGCCATCCACTGCAAGCAGGGCTCCCTCGTAAGGAGCGGCTTTGTCCAGATGGTGGAATATATTTTCCCCCGCATCGAGCCAGAAAAGATCTAACCACAAGTCAAAGGTCACATTATTTGCAGTAAACGATTCAAATCCGTTTTCATATAGCTGACTCTCAGTCGCAACTACTTCGTCATACATCAGCGGTGCATAGCCCTCCCAGCTGAACGTTGCGGGCTGACTAGCAAACAGGACAGATACAAGCCCTTCACGTTGGTCGTCCACGGTGAATAGCCCCAAAGCATCGTGCATTTCATATCGATTGGAGATGGTGTGATCGTAGGAGTATGTGATTAACGCCGCGTTCGCGGTTGTGCATGTACAAAGTGCCAAAATCAGAAAGAGCTTTTTCATAAAAATCCTTTTCTACGATTTTTTAGGGTTGGTTCGAATACACAGCAATTTTTGAGCCACCCTTGGCAATACTCGCATAACGTCTGGCGCCCGATCCTTGCAAAATTTCAGCCAGCGCCTCACCTGTAAGGGAACCTGACACTGTCCCCGCGATCTCGTCTGCTTTCAATTGTTATGCTTCCGAGCCAGCCCTGTTGTGGTTCAGCGGTTCTCCATGTCCGCTGAGAGATTATTCAGAACTTTCCTGGTTAGTTAAAATAAACTAAGGTAAACCTGTTATTAAAAATTATAAATAATTGAGTGTATATGGCCAACATATTGATGTGAAGGCAAAATTTTCAGGGGCGAATATGTTAAAAATAAAAAAAAGGATTATTTCTAAAGCTTCCGGTCTATGGAAACGTGGTCTGTACCCGCTTCAAGACCTGCAAGGAACAGGATTAGGTCCGCAGGGGGCTTGCTACGAGCACAATGGCAAACCATGTATTATAAGCGTGGATTTGGAGGATTGCCGATGGTTCGGAGCCAGTGGACTCTCATATTCAAACGATTCCTTGCACCCCTACGTGCGCACACTTATGGAATATGAGGCAGGTCAGTGTATAACCTATGAGGGGTCTTACCTGCAGAAATATTGGCAAAGTTGGACCCCAAAAAACCTGGCGGAATATTTCGATCTCGAGTTAAATAAATATTGTCATCCCTTACTGCTGCAGACGCCCCCCAACCACAACATATTACCGTGGTCTCCCTCTGGTACGGTAGACTATATGAAGCAGGAAAAATGGAAGAATAGGTCGGATTATCGCGCACTCGTGAATGCCGGTTGCGCGCCTGCGCGTTCTTGTGGGCCTAAGCCGGACTGGTTTGGCGAGGCTCGTTTCCAGCATCTTGTCTCGATTTTCAAGAGCATAAAGAAAACCGGTTATCGTCCGGAAGTGTCGACAAAAATCCCCTATGATCAACAACATATTCTTGGAAGCTGTCTCATCCGTGAAGGGCAGGTACGCTTCAATATTTTGAATGGCCAACATCGAGCCTCAGTGTTATCAGCCCTCGGGCATACTACAGCCCCCATTATCGTCAACTGCCACGCATCTCGCGGTCCTGGCACGGTAAGGCGTGAAGAGGTAGCACATTGGCCACTTGTTCGGCTTGGAATTCTATCGGCGAATGAAGCACTGGCGATTTTTGATCGTATCTTCGATGCCAAGCCGCCGCGAGAACTTGCGCGGTTAAAACGAAACAACTTTATAAGTGAGCCACATGCAGTAAAAGTATTAACGAATTAACCAGCCGGGACACTAGTGAATACGGAGACAGCTCGATCAAAAACTCCGGATACTCTAGACCGAGCAAGCCCCTGGTTAGGGAGCAGTAACGTTCTTCAAGCGCTGAGCTTTCACGTCGAAACTGTACAGCGTGCTCGCGCCCAGGGCCTGGCTTTTGTGCGCGATCAGGGCGTCTGGGTAATGCACACCGGCGTGCTGCATATAGTCCCGTAGGGCGCCCCAGACTGCATCCTCGGACTCAAACTGAATGTTGGGCTCTTCAAGCAGGGCCCAGACAATGCTGCAGAGCGTTTTCTTGTCCAGTTTGTAGCCCTTGCCCTTGAGCACCCACAGAGTTTCGACCAGCACCACATCGGTTACCAGGACACCATCATTTGCCCTGAACAAATCCGCGACCTTCTGTGCTTGCTGCGCATCGTCCTCGATCAGACGGCGCAGCAATACGTTGGTGTCGATGGCGATCATTGTTCAGACGCGATAGCGCTGTCCCGGGATTCGCTCTCGGTAATCCCTGGAGTAATGGTCAAGCCCTTCAACAGTCCGGCACTGGCGTTCTCGCGCTGGTGAATCAGGGTGATGTGACCGTTGTGCTCGACAATCCTGAAGCTGTCGCCTTCGTGGTAGTCGGCCCGGTCGCACAGATCTTTGGGGATGGTGATTTGCCGCTTTGAAGACAGTCTTGGCATGAAAACCTCGCTTTACTAATGTCAACTTAGTAAATTTTATCGCGCAGTGTCGTTTTGATCAACACCGGTTTTTCCGGAAAATGGTGGTTTTTTGGACGCCAAAACCAGCCATCCAAAAACGCCACTATTCGCCTTGTTCAACGCTCAGCAATCAAGTACAAAATCTATGACTATAAAAGGGACCTTTTATAGTCTTAGCTCAAGGTAGGAATAGTTATTTGCTGTTTGGTTCTCAGATGCAACAGATGTTGATGTTGCAAAGAGAAACAGAATAGGGAGAAGTGATTGTTTTAGCATGTGACATCCTTATCAAGTTTATTATTCTCGCAATGGACCTTATCGGAACGTAATCTTCACTGCACTAATTCGAGAATAATAAGGAGGATGTCGGTTTTCTGGAGGATGTCCTATTTATCGCGCCGTAACATCTGGGCAAACAGGCAATCTCTCCGAAACCGTGTTATCAGTCTGGTCACATATTGATGAGATTCGGCTGGCCTAAGTTACAGACACAAAAAAACCGCTTAGCTTCCGCTCTAAGTGGCTAATTTTGTAAGAATTCTGGTAGGACCAGGCAGATTTGAACTGCCGACCTCTGCCATGTCAAGGCAGCGCTCTAACCAACTGAGCTATGGTCCTATTACTCGACGGGAGGAAATATACTGATCCTGGGGCTGCCGGTCAACCACTTTATGGCACGACCTTTCGACCGGTCGGTATATTCAGGATCCCTCATGCGGATTGGCGGCGCCAGCTCTTTATCGCTCTGCTGAGAAGGGTCCAGCGATTGATCAGCAAGGCTGCGAAAATCAGCGCGCAGCCGCCAAGTTGGGACAGGCTCATGGTTTCTCCGAACCACAAGGCGGCGAAGAGAGCGACCCACATTGGTTCAAGAACCAGAATGACCACACCGTGGCTCTGCGCGGACAGGCTTTGGGCATAGGTTTGCACGTAAAACCGCGCTGCGGTTCCGACCAGGCCGGCGGCAACCACCCACACCACCAGGATAGGCGGAAAATCACGCAGGGTCAGAGACCAGGCCGGTTCCAGCAGCAGAGAAAGCACTGCTGTCAGGACCCCTACGGTCAGAAGGCTGAGAGCGGTCAACAGCAGGGCGGGCACCCGTTCCCGGTACACGGTGTCGCCGCTCCGGTTGGTCTCGGAACGGGTGTTGGCCGCGCGGCTGTTAAGAAGAAAGAAGAAGGCAAAAATGACTGCGGCGGTGCCGAAGTACAGTTGCCCGACCTCCAGCCGAAAACCATGCTGTAATGAAAGCAGCCCAAGGCCGGCGATCGCAACGGGAATGGCCAGCCAGGTACTGAGCGGCTGTGCTTCGCGGAAAACGAGACGCGCGATAATGGGTACAAACACCACGCCCAGGCTGATGATAAACGCACCCTCTCCGACGTGGGTGGCATTAAACAGACCCATAACCCAGCAACTCATGGCCGAACCGAAGACCAGCCCGACCCGCACACTGCGTTTCAGGTGGTCCCAGGTCAGCCGTCGCAGATGTCGGTGCGCGGCAAGCGCGAGCAAAGCGCCGGCCAGCAGAAACCGCATGGCCATGAATAACAATGGCGGCATCATCATTACCGCCTCCCGGGAAAACATCCAGCTAATGGCCGCCAGGAGGGTGACTACCACCAGCAGAAGATCGGATTTTCGGGCATCGGTAAGCGGCATGGTCAGGCCAGGTCCTATGGTATTGGGGGGGGTGCGATCCGGCGAAGAAGGCTTCGCTGGTTGCATCGAATGATAACATAGGTAGGAAGCGAAGTATGAGCGTGAAAATAAGCCCGGTGTTGAGGCCGGGCTGAGCGGTTTTCTGGCTGAGGATTTCACGGCTTTGCTATTGTCGAATAGCCTCAAACTCGAAACTGAGGTTGACCTCGTCGCCGACCATCAGAGGGTCCAGGGCATAAGTCATGCCCCACTCGCTGCGTTTGATGGTCGTGCTGGCGGAGATGCCGAGGGTGTACTCTTCATGCCCGAAGGGGTAAACGGCAGCCTTGTTCAGGGTTACATCCAGGGTGACCGGCCGGGTCTTGCCCAGCAAGGTGAGATCGCCGGTTAGCTCCCCTGTATTTTCACCGGTGGTTGCAAAATCGGTGACTGTAAACTCCACTTCGGGGTACTTGTCTGCGTCGAGGAAATCGTCGTTTCGCACGTGATCATCGCGTTTCTCGTGATTGGTGAATACGCTCTCACTTTTAACGGTCACCTTGCCGGAGGGCACCGTGCGAGCTTCGGCGTCGTATTCAAAGGCGCCCTCGGCTTCAAGGAACAAGCCGATCACATTGGCGTAACCCAAATGGTCGATCTCGAAAGCGATGCTGAAGTGCTCATCGTCGATGTTGAATTTACGCGGTTCAGCCGACAGGTGCAGCGGCGTCAGCGCCAGTATCAACGCAGCGACACAGGCCGGGCGGCCGTAGTTGAGCAGAATGGACGGTTTGTTCATATTCTTCTCCTTGAATCGTTATCCGGCCAGCTAGAGGCCGGAGTTGCCGGGGCGCCGACTCGTTGGGTAAAGCCCGGGCTCGGCGCCGAAGCCCGGTTTGACTGTACGTTGACGGAACAGCCACCAGGTGTCTGCGCCGAATGAATAAATCAGTAGACTCACTGCCACGGCAAGAATGAGGCTGGCAAAAGCGCTCCCTGTAAACGGCGCAAGGGCGATAAGAAGCGTGGCGCCCTGCCATACACACACTGTCTTGCGTCGAAAGCTGTCCGGCAAGGGCCGTTGCAGCCAGGGCCAAATGGCGCTCGCCATTAAAAACCCGTAGCGGAGCAACCCCAGGGCGAGTACCCAGGCTCCGGTTTTATCGAGGCTCAACAGCGCGCCGCATAGTACCAACAGGAAAAAGGCATCCAGCTCCATATCGAACCGGGCTCCGAATGCCGAGGTGGAGCGGGTGATCCGGGCAATGCCGCCATCGACTCCATCCAGAATCAGATTAACAAGACTGATAATGACATAGGGCCAGATCAGCGTCGCCATTAACTCGGGATAGGGCAAGAGCGCCGCCAGCCAACAGGTGAGAAGAGCCCTCAGCAGGGTGACGCGATTGGCCCAGCCGAAGGCGCCCGCCGGTTCGTGGCTGCGCCGCCAGCCAGTATAAGCGATCGAGCCGATGGCAATGTAAACCGTCATCGCGACAGTGATCGCGGTCAACGGCAAATCCACGGCGGTCGCCGTCAGTCCGCAGAGCATCAAAAGTGCCAGGGCGCCGGCCAATAAATCGGGCAGTGGCGGTTTCCAACGGCTAGTGTATGAATCCATAAAAAGACCCGAACGTATGATTCGAGCAAAGTGCTACTCTGCCATGGCCAAGCAAAAGTGTTTGGTCCATGGGCGTGGCACCCGCGACAAATTAGTAGCAATGAATACGCAAGTACGCGCTTGCCAGATCCTTTCACCGACGTCTAGAGGCCCAGTCGTTCTTATGCCAGACACATCCGTGCAAACCGCCAGGGCATTCTGGGTAACCGGCCCAGGCAAAAGCGAAATCAGGGAAGCGCCTGTCGGCCCCGGAGGCGACTCTTGCGCCAACATGGTGGAAGTGCAGACCTTATACTCGGCGATTAGCCGGGGCACTGAAAGCCTGGTGTTTCGAAACAGGGTTCCCGAATCGGAATATGATCGGATGCGGGCGCCCTTTCAGGTCGGGGAGTTTCCTTATCCGGTCTGCTACGGTTACGCCAATGTGGGCCGTGTGGTGTCGGGTCCCGATCATCTGAGGGGTCGGATGGTTTTCTGTCTGTTCCCCCACCAGACCCGTTATCGCGTGCCAGTGGACGCCGTTATTCCCGTGCCGCCAGGGGTGCCGGTTGAACGCGCCATCCTGGCCGCCAACATGGAAACCGCCATCAATGGCTTGTGGGATGCCGACCCCCGCCTGGGAGATAAAGTCGCGGTGGTAGGCTGTGGCGTGGTGGGTGCGCTCATGGCCTATCTGGCGAACCGGATTCCCGGTGTTCAGGTGACCGCCATTGATAAAGATCCGGACCGCAGGGCACTGCTCGAAGGGCTGGGTACAGGCTTTGCGACGGCGACAGCGGACGACGACTTCGATCTGGTCATTCATGCCAGCGGTCACCCGGAGGGCCTTCGCGTGGCCCTGTCTCTGGCCGGCCAGGAGGCGCGTATTGTCGAGATGAGCTGGTTCGGTGACCGTGAGGCAAGCTTGCCGCTGGGCCGGGGATTTCATGTGCGGCGGCTTACCTTGCGATCCAGTCAGGTTGGGGGCATCAATCCGAGCCAGTTGCCGCGATGGAATTACAGACGGCGTTTAGCACTGGCACTCAGCCTGCTGGATGATCCGGCACTCGACGCCCTGATTTCCGGCGAAAGCCGGTTTGAAGAATTACCCGCCACCATGGCTCGTGTCAGTCAGGGAGGCAACGGCGAACTCTGCCACAGGGTTGTCTACTCCCCAGATGACGACTCATAAATTCAATCCATAACCCGGGAAATCTCTATGTACAGTTTGACCGTTCGCGACCACCTGATGATTGCCCACAGCTTCAAAGGCGAAATTTTCGGCCCGGCGCAGGGCCTTCATGGCGCCACCTACATCGTGGATGTCACGTTTGAGCGCCCCGAACTGGATTCGGATGATTTGATTGTTGATATCGGCCTTGCCAGCGAGTTGCTGAAGACAACCCTGGCTCTTTTCAATATGAAAAACCTGGACGAAGTGCCCGAGCTGGCCGGCAGGAATACCACCACTGAATTCATGGCAAGGGTCATCTTCGACCGATTGGCGCAGGCCATTAGTGAAGACGCGCTGGGCGAAACAGGCAAAGGCCTGCAGGCGCTCAAGGTGACTCTCAGTGAATCCCACATAGCCTGGGCCAGTTATCGTGGCGAACTCTGAAACCCCCGGTGCCGGCACTCAACCATGGGCTTTCCTGGTGCCGGGCAGCCCTGACCAACGCACCGGCGGCTATGGCTACGTGCGCCAGATTGTGTCGGCCTTGGAAAACCTCGGGCAACCGGTGACCCTGAGCGGGCTTGATGGTGAATTCCCCTTGTCGGACGAAACCGCCAGACGGTCATTGCAAACAGCTTTGACAGAATTGCCGGCCGGCGCCGTCGTGGTTCTGGACGGTCTGGCCATGGGAGGCTTGCCCGAAGTCCTGGCCCGGCACCGGGGCCGGTTGAAAATGATCGCACTGGTGCATCATGCCCTGGCGGATGAAACGGGCCTCGACGACGCTGGCCGGAGTTACCTCTACGAGACCGAACGACAGGCGTTAGCCCAGGTGGATGGGGTAATTACCACCAGTCACCCTACGGCAGCAGGGCTGGCGCGTTATCAGGTCCCGGCCGGACGAATTCGGGTGATCGAGCCCGGCGTCACGCGTCCGGTATCCCTGCCACCGGTGACGACAAAAACCGGTCAGTCCGTAAGGATTCTCTGCGTCGCAACCCTTTCTGCCCGCAAGGCCCAGCATCAGCTCGTCGCCGCGCTGGGTTACCTGAGGCATCTGGATTGGCATTGCACGCTCGCCGGATCGGTTCGGCGGCAGCCTGAATACGCCGCCCGCGTCACGCAGGATATTGCAACAGCCGGGCTGAACAGCCGCCTGACTCTGACCGGCGAACTTGACGGTCAGGCGTTGGATCTGGCCTGGCGTAACGCCGATCTGGTAGTACTGCCGTCCCTGTATGAGGGTTACGGCATGGTGATTGATGAGGCGCTGTCCTACGGCCTGCCGGTTTTGACCACCGACGGCGGTGCTTTGGCCCAGACCGCTCGCAAGCCGGGCGTATGGCAATACCCGGCAGGTAACCTCCCGGAATTGCAACGTCAGCTGGAACAGCTGCTTGGCAAGCCGGACGTGCTCGCGTGCCTTCAGAAAGAGGCGCGCCAAACCGGCCAGACTCTGAAGTCCTGGTGTGATGCAGGTGAACAGTTTCAGAATGGGGTTCAGGATTTACTGGCAGGCGCACCGGACCCAAGCCGCTTTGACGGCGGCTGGCTGTCTTTGCGAGAGCGCGCGGACCATGCCGCCCGAAACGATCAGCTGACTCGGGCCGCTTCGCACTGGCTGGAAAAAACACAGGAGAATTCGCCTCTGGTGCTGGATCTTGGCTGCGGCACGGGGTCCGGTTTTCGCTACCTGGCCCCCTGGTTCGGCGGCCGGGCGCGCTGGCTCCTTGTGGATCAGGATGAAGAATTACTGGCTGTCGCCCGGCAGCGGGTAACCGAAACGGCGCCCGGGCTGGCGGTGGACTTCAAGTTATGCCGTCTTTCCGCCCGGGACTTGCCGCGCAACCTGCCGCTTGGGCCGACGCTGGTGACGGCCTCGGCGCTTATTGATCTGGTCACCCTGGAATGGCTCCGGACCCTCGCGGATTACCTGGCCGAAGCCAGGGCCGGGCTGTTGGTGACCTTGTCATACGCCGGGGCGTTTGATTTCAATGAACCCCACCCCGATGATCGTTGGCTGCTGGATCTGATCAATGCCCACCAGCAGAGCCATAAAGGCGAAGGGCCGGCGTTGGGGCCGACCGCGCCGAATCGATTAGACGAGGAAATGCGGGCCAGAAACTACAGCGTATCTCTGGCACAGAGCCCCTGGCACCTTGGCCCCGCTGAGGCCGGGCTCCAAAACAGTCTCCTGGAAGGCTGGGGCGGAGCGGCGCTGGCCCAGGCGCCCCATGAGCAGGATCGTATCAACCGCTGGCTGGCTGCGCGGCAACAGGCGGTTGCATCGGGCCGATTGGAGATTACCGTGGCGCACCTGGATCTTCTGGCGCTGCCTGAATCGCCGGCCTCCTGAACATCATGGCGGTTATTCGGAGGTTTGGCCCCCGGTCGCAGCTGGTTTTGCGCTGGCTGGTCACCCTTATAATTCTGGGGCTGGTGGTTTATGTTCTGGATATTGATTCGCTGCTGAATCAGCTCGGACGCATTGGCGCCGGCACGATCGTCAGCTGCCTGGTTATCACCCTTGCTCAGGTTGGCCTTTCGGCCTGGCGCTGGCGTTACACATCCCGCCGGCTTGGCCTGCGCCTGGGCATGGTGCCCGCCATACGCGAGTATTATCTGGCCACTTTCATCAACCAGTTGCTCCCCGGTGGCGTGATGGGAGATGTCAACCGGGCGTGGCGCCAAAGCCGAGATACGGAACAGAAACTCGCGGCGGCCAATGCCGTGGTCATTGAGCGTTTTTCCGGACAGCTGGTACTGGTCCTTATTGCGGCCCTGCTTGTTGCAGGATTTTGGCCGTTTTCAGGGCCGGTGCCGGGGACACACCAAAGCGGCGACAATAATGGCAGTCTGCTTTTGCCGGGGTTGTTGGTGGCCACTGCGGTAGTGGCTCTGGCTGTATGGCGAAAGCCCTTGCTGCGCTATCTGGGACACCTGGGTAAAGATATAAGGCTTGCGCTGCTGAGCTGGCCGGCCTTTGGTGTGCAGGTTGTGACGTCGGCGATTATTCTCGCGACCTATCTGGCGGTATTTCTGCTGTTGGCCGCGGGTCTGAACGGGGAGGGCGTTGCCATGCCCGCGGATTGGCGGCCTCTCCTGGCGCTTTGCGCAGGCTTGTTGCTGGCCATGTCCCTGCCTCTCACTGTCGCCGGCTGGGGCGTCCGGGAAGGGGTGGCGATACTGTTATGGCCCATGGCGGGCCTGCCGGCGGAAGAAGGCGCGGTGTTGAGCGTGGCCTATGGCTTGCTGGTACTGGTCTCGAGTCTGCCAGGCGCTTGCGCGCTTCTGGCCGGCCCGTTTTCAGTCAGGCGCGAACGGGCGTCAGGTCCAGATCGAACAACATATCCGAGCCAAGATTGACCATCTGGTTGGCCGGACGCAATGCGTAATCCAGATTTTCAATTTCCGGAAGTGAAAAAGCGGGTCGGCCGCTTCCGATGATCATGGGCGCCACGATGACATGCAGTCGGTCGAGCATCCCGGCCGTCAGAAATGCCGAAACCGTGACACCACCGCCCTCGATGAATAAACGCCTCAGGCCGAATCCGGCCAGAACCGCCTTGATCTTTGCCGGCTCCAAAGGTTCGTCTTTGTCGCCCAGGCAGGGCACTTCCAAAACGCCGGAGCGCGGAATCGTCATATTGAAATCCGGAGCGAGTTCACCCCCTACCAAATGCAGTGTGGCAGCCTGGCCGTCGTTGAACACATTGTGACTGGGAGGAACCCGACGCTGTCGGTCAATGACCACGCGCACCGGATTGGGCCCGGAGGCCAGTCGCACGGTCAGGCGCGGGTTGTCCGCCATCGCGGTGCCGGCGCCGACGACGACCGCATCGGAGACGGCCCGAAGGCGATGCAGGTGAGTGAGGCCGTCCGTGCCGTTGATAAACCGTGAGGCGCCTGTCACCGTGGCAATGCGGCCGTCGAGACTCTGCCCAAGCTGCCCTACCAGTTGTTGTGACACCTCACCGGCCAAGGGCCGGCAAAGCGGCAAAAACAGGCTGAGCAGGCGGGTGGCATCCGCCGTTGCGGGGAGGTGCAGTGTCCAGGATGAAGGATCGTCTTGGCTCCCCAGGGTGAGAGCCGGGGAATCCGTACCGGGCAGGGCCAGGGTGGCCCCATTCTGGCTGAGTGAATCGAGAACGAGCTGCCAGGCGCAGGCGGCGTCAACGGATTGTAGTGCCATCGTGTCAAACCTGTCTTTGATGGAATTTACGTGGGTTAACCAGTGCCAATTGCCAACGGCCTGGCCTTCGGGTGTAATGCCCCGATCATAACGTCCGATACTGCCTTAACTCAGCGTTCCGGAACAGTATCGAGACCCGGCCAGCATTGAAATCCGGACAGGACACTATGAGTACAGCGAATAAACAACAACGGATCACCGTTGCAAAACAGGATGAAATTGCCGTCCTCACCATGAATGGGACCGGCGAGAACCTTTGGACCGAGGAATCCCTGACGGAATTCAGCGATCAGATCATGGCGCTGAGCCGAAACAACGACACTCGCTGCCTGATTATTACAGGCCCCGGCTCTGATCCCGACCCTGTGCCCGGTCAAGAAAAAAACTGGTTTTGCGGCGGCGCCGATCTTGCGGCCCTGGCCGACGATGACCCCATCACCCGTGCCAGCATGCCCCGGCTGTTTGCTCAGGCGTTCGGGAATCTCCGGCGCTTCCCGGGTGTGACAATTGCAGCGATTAATGGCAACGCGCACAATGAGGGGCTGAGCCTTGCGCTCAACTGTGATTTCAGACTCTGCGTTAACGCCGCCAGTTTTCAGTTTTCGGTCGGTCATCTTGGTCTGGTGCCTTTTGGCGGCAGCAGCCAGCTTCTGCCCCGGCTTGTCGGTGAGCCCTGGGCCAAGCGCATGATGCTCATGGAAAACACAATAGACGCCCATCAGGCCCTGGCAATCGGACTGGTGGAAGATGTGGTGGAACCCTGCCGGTTGCACGCTGTGGTGCAGTCCTGGGCGGAAAAACTGTGCCAACAGAGGCCGATGGCGTCGCGAGCCGTCAAACAACTGATCGAGCATGCCCGTATGCGCCCTCTGGAAACCGGTTTTGCGGCTGAGCGGGAGTGGCAGGCCAGCATTATGGATCACGGCGATTACCGGGTTCCCGGCAAGGGCGTCGGCAAAGACGGTACGCCTGATCGCGGTTAGCCCGGCATCCCGATGAATCGAACGTCAGCCTGCATAAAAACCTGGAGAGTTAAGAAAAATGCATTACATGCAGTCGTTCAATTGGCGCTTAAGGCAACTTCGGGAAGCGCGCAATCTGTCGCAGACAGAGCTGGCCGCAATCTGCCATGTCGAAGAGACCTTGATAGTGGCCTGGGAATCGCCCAACCCCAGGCGGCGCAGCTATCCCGGCGTCGACCAGCTGGTGGACCTATGCCTGGCCACCGATGCACCCCTCGATACTTTGCTGGATTTACCGGATGCGGCAGACCTGGGGCAAATGGAGCTGCCCGGCCTCACCCAAACGGGCGACACCGATCTTACCGAATCCCTGAAGCGGCTCGAGGCGGAACTGTCGCGGATCCAACTTTCCGAAGAAGAGAGAGAACTGCTGCGCCGGTTCAGCAAAACAAGCACTGAAAACCGGCGTCTGGTCATGAAACTTCTGGGGCGTTAATGGCCCTGTGTTCTATTGATTGTTCTTGTAAACATTCTCGTAAATGTAATTCGTCGCTTCGACAAAGCCATCAATGCTGCCGCAATCAAAACGCCTGCCGCGGAACTGATAAGCCAGCACACAGCCGGCTTTCGCCTGGGCCAGCAGTGCGTCGGTAATTTGTATCTCGCCGTTTTTGCCGGGTTCGGTATTTTCAAGCAACTCGAAAATGTCCGGCGTCAGAATATAACGGCCGATAATGGCAAGGTTGCTGGGCGCATCTTTGGGTGCCGGCTTCTCGACCATGTCTGTGACCCTGTAGAGACCGTCCTTCATGGATTCGCCGGCGATCACACCGTATTTATGGGTCTGGTCTTCTGGCACTTCCATGATCGCCACGATGGAGCATCGGAACTGGTTGTACAGTTTCACCATCTGGGCCAGTACGCTGTCTTCGCCTTCGTCAACCACACAGAGGTCGTCCGCCAGAATGACGGCAAACGGGTTGTCACTCATCAGGTTACGACCGGTAAGAATGGCGTGCCCCAGCCCTTTCATTTCGTTCTGACGGGTAAAGGCAAAAGTGTTGTTGTGAATCAGGTCGCGAATCGAGGTCAGCAGGCTCTCTTTGCCCGAGCCGGCAATCTGGTGTTCCAGCTCGAAACTGATGTCGAAGTGATCTTCAATCGCGCGCTTGCCCCGGCCGGTCACAAAACCGAATTCCGAGATACCGGCGGCCGAGGCCTCTTCAACCCCGTATTGAACCAGAGGTTTGTTGACCACCGGCAGAATTTCCTTGGGCATGGCTTTGGTAGCAGGCAGAAACCGCGTGCCGTAACCGGCGACAGGGAACAGACATTTCCTGATCATTTAAGCTTCCTTTTTGTTCCGATGGCGGGCGTTTAAGAAAAACAGGCTGTTATCAATCGTTATCAAGTGTACCTATCGAGAGGCCAATCTGCCATTGCCTGCAATCGCTTTGACGTGCATTCTCAGTAAAGATAACTTGAACGAAATGACAGGCCCACGGGCAACAGAAGCTGCCCGAGAGGACCTGCACGAGTTTCCTGAAGCCAGACTCAAAGGGATGAACGGTATGAGTGCCAACGTCGAAAGCAATCAGCGCCCCGACTACGACGAGGTTCTGCAAAAAATTGCGGATTACGTTCTGGGCTTCGAAATAGAAAGCCCGGAAGCCTGGGACACCGCCCGTAACTGCTTGATGGATACCCTCGGCTGCGGCCTTTTGGCGCTGCGTTTCCCGGAATGCACCAAACACCTGGGGCCGTTGGTCGAAGGCACGACGGTTCCGCACGGCGCCCGTGTACCGGGCACCCCTTTCCGGCTGGACCCGGCCAAGGCCGCCTGGGACATTGGCTGCATTATTCGCTGGCTGGATTACAACGACACCTGGCTGGCGGCCGAATGGGGTCATCCATCGGACAATCTGGGTGGAATCCTGGCGGTGGCCGATCATCTGTCGCAGAAACGTGTCGCCGAGAGCAAAGAAGCGGTAACCATGCGCCAGGTGCTGGAAGGCATGATCATGGCCCATGAGATTCAGGGCATTATCGCGCTGGAGAATTCCTTTAACCGCGTGGGTCTTGATCACGTGGTGCTGGTTAAAGTGGCGTCGACAGCGGTGACCGCAAAACTGATGGGCGCAAACCGCGAACAATTGCTGTCCGCCTTGTCCCATGCCTGGGCCGATGGTCAGGCTCTGCGCACTTATCGTCACGCGCCCAACGCCGGTTCACGCAAATCCTGGGCTGCCGGCGACGCCACCTCCCGGGCCGTCCGCCTGGCCGACATCGCCATGCGCGGTGAAATGGGTATTCCAGGCGTTCTGACCGCGCCGCAATGGGGTTTTTATGATGTCCTGTTCAGCAAGACCAACAAGGACCAGAAAATAAAGCCTGAGAACGAGCGGAAGTTTGTTCTGCCCCAGGACTTCGGTTCCTACGTGATGGAAAATGTGCTGTTCAAGATTTCCTTCCCGGCGGAATTCCACGCCCAGACCGCCGCGGAAGCCGCCGTGATCCTCCACCCGCAAGTGAAGGACCGCCTCGGTGACATCGACAAGATCGTTATTACTACCCACGAATCCGCTATCCGGATCATCTCCAAGCAGGGCAAGCTCGCGAACCCGGCCGACCGCGATCACTGCCTTCAGTACATGGCTGCCGTTCCCATAATCTTCGGCAACCTCGAAGCCGAGCACTACGAAGACAGTTTTCATGAAGCGCATCCGATCATCGATGAGATCCGGGGAAAAATGGAGGTCGAGGAAGACGAGCGCTATTCAAAGGAATACCTGGAGCCGGACAAGCGCTCAATCGCCAATGCCATCCAGGTATTTTTCAAGGATGGCACCAGTACCGAGAAAGTGGCCGTGGAGTATCCCATTGGCCATCGCCGTCGCCGGGCAGAGGGCATCCCGCTTTTGGAGAAAAAATTCCGGAATAACCTGGCCACCCGCTTCGTGGGCCAGCGCTGTGAGCAGATAGTCAGCTTGTGCGAGGATCAGCAGAGGCTGGAAGGCACGCCGGTTCACGATTTCGTGCAATTGTTCGTGATCTGACCGGCAGTGTCGTGAAGAAAGATCGAAGAGTGAGCCCGCTCACCTGAAATTTTAAGTTAAACTAGCCATTACAAGTGCAATTTCTGCAGAAACGTGTAAAGTAAAGTGTGTGTTACATAACGACACAAATGCGTTGTTCTTGTAACATATTGTTTACAGGCCTGGCGGCCGGTTAACGTGGTTTTAAGCCGTACCACCCGTTAATTCATTGGTGTTTGTGACTCGTCGCTCTTGACTGAGGCAGACGACAAGGAAGTGTTGGCTTGTCCTATATTCGTTTTCGGAAACATTATCTCCATATCCCCTACCTGGTTCTTGCAGCGCTGGAGTTTGGGGTTCTGTTCGCAATTTTCTCGATGCTCCCGGCCCTGTTTGCGGTCCTGGGTCTGACCTCTGCGCCCGTGTCATACAGCCCGTGGGCCGCTGCCGTATTTGCCTTCGTTCTGAGTTGCGGCACTTTGGCGATGGGTGGCTACCTGGCCATGGTTCACGAAAGCCTCTTGTCACTGTTTTTCCGGACATTAGTGGCTTATTGTCTGCTTGGCGGCCTCGGCCTGACTTTTCTGTACATCATATTCCCAGGACTCAGTCCCGGTAGTACCACTCTGTTCCTGGCTGTTCTGCTGGCGTCTGCCGCCGTTGTGTCCATGCGGAGACTGTTCCTGAGACTGGTGGATTCAGAAACTCTGGTGCGTAACGTGCTTATTTTTGGGGGCGGAGAGCATGCAGACGCGCTACTTGGAGAATACCGGCAAAATCTTTGGGCTCTGGGCATCCGGATTATCGGTTGCGTCCCGGACTCAGGCGACACCAAAGTGCCTGAAGATCAGGTTCTTGCCGTCCCCGAGGACCTGTTCCGCTTTTGCAAGGAAAACAAGGTATCCGAAATTGTTATTGCCCAGCAAGAGAGACGGCGCAGTGGCGGTGGCGGGCTTCCGGTTCCGCAACTCATGGAATGCAAGCTACGGCGAATCGCGGTGACAAACGCCGTTGACTTTTACGAACGCGAGCTGAAAAAAGCCAAGCTCGACCTGGTTCACCCCTCCTGGATTGTGTTTTCAGAAGGTTTTAGTGCGTCCAAGACCCTTCTTACCTCCAAGCGAGTGCTGGACCTGATAATCAGCCTGAGTCTGGCGGTGATCCTTCTGCCCTTTATGATCCTGACCGCGCTGGCGGTGTTTGCTGAAACCGGCAGGCCGATTCTCTACAGCCAGCAGCGAACAGGTGTGCTGGGCCATAGTTTCCGGATTTATAAGTTCCGCAGCATGCGCCAGGATGCCGAGAAAGATGGCAAGGCGCGCTGGGCGTCCGCCAATGATGATCGCACGACCCGGGTTGGGGCCTTTATCCGCAACACCCGCCTGGACGAATTGCCTCAACTTTACAATGTCATCAAGGGTGAGATGAGCATTGTCGGCCCAAGGCCGGAGCGCCCGGAATTTGTCACCGAACTGAGCGAAAAAATCCCTTTTTACGGGCTCAGACACTATGTAAAGCCGGGTCTGATGGGCTGGGCGCAACTGAATTACCCTTATGGCGCCTCCGTTGAAGATGCCAAGCGGAAGCTCGAATACGACCTTTACTACTCGAAAAACCATAGCCTTCTTCTGGACGTTCTTATTATGATTCAGACAGTTGAAGTTATTCTTCTTGGGAAAGGAGTGCATTGAAAAGCCAGGGATGGATTTCAGTTTTTGAAATCGTTTCCGTTTAAACATGGAGCCTGGATCATAACTCATACATGCAATGAATATTTGCCAGTAAGCTGGTATCGTCGAAAGAATCAGGGCGCAGTTTTGGCCAGCTAGAGGCCACCAACCATTAATAGACAATTGTGAGGCAGCATGATGGAACGGCTGTATTATTTTTCTCGTATTGTATTCTCTCTTCTCGCGGTAGCCATCCTCATCGGGTGCGCGGGTACGCCAGCGTCGTCCCAGGATAAAATTCGGCGAGCACTTGATCAGAACTCCGAAAGGGCCGCTGATCCTTATGTTCTTGGACCGACGGATGTTGTCTCTGTTTCGGTCTGGCGCAACCCTGATTTGAGTCTTTCTGTCCCCGTTCGGCCCGATGGGAAGATTTCCATGCCGTTGGTGGGCGACGTGGAAGCGGCGGGCCGAAGACCCGAAGAACTTGCTGACACAATTGCATTTTTGCTCGATTCCTATATTCGCGAACCCCAAGTGAGCGTTGTGGTTACCTCCATGGGCAGTAACGAGTTCAGGGACCGGGTTCGCGTGACAGGTGCAGTGCAACAACCCGTTTCCGTGCCGCACAGGGATGGAATGACCATTCTCGATGTCTTTCTCAGTGCCGGCGGCGCGTCGCCTTTCGCTTCTCTGAACGAGTCCAAGCTATACCGCCCGATGGGTAATGAGGTCGTGGCAATACCAGTGAAGTTGAATGACATTATCAATAACGGTGATATCAAGACCAATTACCCGATGAAGGCCGGGGATATACTTGCGGTTCCGGAGCGGAACTTTTAGGTTTTGATGAGACTAAGACAAACGTTGATTACAAGGACATGTTACAACTATGGCACTCCCTATATCACAGTTACCTATGGAAGTAATGCGGGAAGTACGCGCACACAAGTGGCTGGCCTTGCTTCTCTTTATCATCGTAAGTTTTGGTGTATTGGGGGCGGGGTTTTTCTGGCCTTATAAATACGAATCACAAGTCATTGTCTTCGTGGATGACAGTAACATCATTGGTCCCTTGATGGAGGGCAGTGCTGTTACCACAAAAGTCACTGAACGTGCTTCCGTTGCCAAAGAAACCCTGTGGCACCGCGATGTCATGTCAAAGCTTGCCACGGACACGTCAGTTTTCGGTGAAGGCGCTGAACAGCTGTCGGATGACGCTCTTGAGTCGCGGATAAGGAAGTTACGTGGAAACATGGACGTAAGGCCTCGGGGCAAAAATTACTTCACCATATCGTTTAGCTCCGAATCCCAGCTTGAAGCCTTTCGCGGGGCACAGCGTCTTGGGCAGCTCTTCATCAGTGAGAGTAGCGAACGCAAACGCACTGAAAGTCGTGGTGCCTATGGTTTCATTGACAGACAGGTTAAAAGCTACGAGGAACAGTTGCGCGATGTGGAAAAGAGTCTGCAGGAGTTCCTGACGGAAAACTCGGAAGGTACTGAAGGTGTTGCCAGTTCCCGAATGGCGAATTTGCAGAACCAGTTGGAAGTTGCGCAACTCAAAAAGCAGGAGTTAATGGCAAGAGCAAACTCCCTCGCGGAACAGTTGCAGGGCGTGAACCCCAACCTTCGCGCAGGGCAGTCACAGGATGCCTATGTTGAACGTATTCGGTCCATGGAAGAGCAGCTTGATGATCTTCGGCTCCGGTACCACGACACTTACCCTGATATTGTGATTCTCCGGGAGCAACTGGCTGAATTGCGAAACCAGCAGCAGGCTGCTCTTGCGAGCGCGCCCACGCAGGAAAGTTCCGAGCCCGAAAACTATAGCAACGCCGTGAACCCGCTCTATCAAGAATTGAGGGCGACACTGGTGACCACCCGGGCGGACATTAACACCACCAACAGCCGAATCGATTCGCTGCAAGGGTTGATCGCTGAGCAGTCAGAGAAAATGGATCGAATCCAAGGGAATAAAAGAGAGTACTCCGAGCTCACGCGCGATATGGAAGTTAATACCGAAATTTATAACGACCTGCTGAAGCGTCGTGAGCGCGCCAGGGTTTCCATGCGCCTGGATATTGAAGGCCAGGGGTTGAACTATCGCATCAGTGAAAATGCGCAGTACCCGCGCTTACCTTCGGGTCCACAATTCCCCATGTTCGCGGCTGCAGGTTTATTGCTGGGCCTCGCCGCGCCTTTTGGAGCCCTTGCAGGCATGCTTCAGGTCGACCCCCGTATCAGAGCTCGACAGCAACTGGAGGAGACCGCTGGCTTTCCGGTTCTGATGGAGCTTCCAAGGGTCCGCACGGCCCTTGAAAAACGCCGTGAACGCCGCGTCACCATGGTTGTTATTTTCTTTACATTCGCGGCCGCGGCTCTGTACCTCGCGATTGCGGCAGCCGGCCTGTTTGGAGTAATTTGATGACTGAATATCGCAAAAGTACTGGCAGACACGCGGGAAAGCCCGAGACACGAATAGATCGGTCAGGTGCCGCAAACAGTCACAGTTCCAGAGGCCGGGGGGAACAGCTGTTCAGAAAAGCCAGACAAAGAGCTGAAGAACGAGCCGACGAAATAAGCCGGAATATGAGCGAAGAAGTTTTTGCAGATGACGATGAGTCGGATTGGGACTGGGATGAGGGAATGGTACTTTCGTCCTCTCGCGAACTGAGCAGCGGTGCCGCCGACCGGTATGTCAT
This sequence comes from Oleiphilaceae bacterium, assembly GCA_018334495.1. Taxonomy (GTDB): domain Bacteria; phylum Pseudomonadota; class Gammaproteobacteria; order Pseudomonadales; family Oleiphilaceae; genus Marinobacter. The sequence continues at coordinate 4,986 of JAGXLV010000042.1, read as the reverse complement.
GAGCAAGCAGATTGTGCAAATGGAGGAGCCGCATCGGTTCACTCCGGACGATCTGGACCGCCGCCGAATCATTTATCCGGAAAGCCCTAACCGGGACCTGGTGAACAGGTTCCGTAATCTGCGCACCAAGTTATTGGAAAAATCGGAAGGCAACAATTTCACGCTTGTGGTTACCGGGGCAGGAGAGGGCGCGGGTTCATCTTTCGTGGCAATGAATCTGGCTGCGGCCTTTGCGTTCGACCACGCTAAAACAGCCCTTATCATCGATTGCAACCTGCGTGAGCCGGCGATGCATTCCATGCTGGATGTTGACCCGGGAAACGGTTTGACGGATTTTGTGGAAGACCCCGAATGCGATATTCCGCAGGTGCTTTATCCCACCGGTATTCCCCGTGTGAGGCTCATACCCGCGGGCAGTCGACGTGAGTCACCCGGGGAGTTTTTTACTTCCTACCGGATGCAGCAGTTTCTTCATGCCGTGCGCAAACGCTATCCCGACCGTTTTATTGTGTTGGACACGGCACCCATCACGGAATCGCCGGATGCCCGAATACTGGCAGAGCTGTGCGACTACGCCATGCTGGTCGTGCCCCACGGTCGTATAACGCCGTCCGTTGCCGAGCACGCAGCGGCTTCCTTCGACCCCAGGAAATTCGTGGGAGCCGTCATCAATGGATAACAAGCTGTTTATAACAAAAAAAAATCTTTTCTGGCCGGGATACGCCGGTATCTTGATGCTGGCGGGACTTCCAGTAGTGACGTTGGCGGCTCCGGCCCAGATAAGCGTCGGCCTGGATAATCGTTTCACCGACAATGCCAGACTGACTTCCGGTAACGAGCAGAGCGATATCGAAACCACCGCGAGGGTCGGTATTGATTGGACAAGCGACCCTGGCCGCTGTAACGCAAGCGTCGGCGGCTCTCTGGGCTACAGTGTCTGGCTGGATAGTACCTTCGATCCGGAAGCACGAGCCGATTTGGGCGCAGCGGGGGACTGTGAAATCGCCAGAGGCCTCATATGGGAAGTGTCCGACAACATAAGGCAGGTGACCGACAATACCCGCAACCCTGACACACCCGCTAACCGAAGCACAAAAAATGTCTTCAGTACCGGCCCGACCTATACGTTGCCCTTGACGAGAAGAGATCAGTTGTTGCTGTCGGCGCGTTACCAGAACACCCAGTTTCTGGAGGGCAACAATGACGACGACGGCCAGGTCAATGTCAACGATCTGGATAGTGACCGGATCATCGGCTCAGTGAGCTGGAATCACCTGTTTGATGAAACAACGACTGCTGGCATCAATCTGAGAGCCGATAGAGCGGAACTGGACAACCAGGTTGAAATCGATACAGACACTGCCCGAGTAACCTTTTCCAAGGCATGGCCCACTACACAAATGAGCGGTGCGGTTGGTGTTAGTGAAATCGAGACGACCGCTGGAGGCGTGTCCCGATCGAGCGATGGGGTGGTGGGCAATCTATCGTTAAACCGCCAGATTAACCCCACTGCCGACGTTTATGTGGATTTCAGCAGGGAACTTACGGATCAAACGTCGGACTTCGACATCCGGTTCGGCGAGTTTTCCTTTAACTTGCAGGAGACGTCCGTTGTCGAGGTGACCCTTTTGCGCACCGGCCTCGACAAACAATTCAGTGGTGGCAGTACCCTGAACCTGGAAGTAAATACCAGTTATTCAGACTATGAATTGTCCGATAACGACGAAGAACGTTATGGCGGCTCGATTGATTTCACCAGACCCCTGGTAAGCCAATTGGACTTGACCGGGGGGCTGCGGTATTCAGTGCGTAGCTTCGATATTGATGACACAGACGACGAATTTACGGAGGTTGATCTGGGCCTTTCTTACGAGGCCTCCGAAAGCCTCAGGCTGTCGGGTAGTGTGGGCCACAATCGCCGGGACAGCGACAATGGCCGACGAGAATATGACGAAAACTGGGTATTGGTGGGTATTACCTACGCCTTCAGATAACGGGTAACACAGCAATAAGCATTGACGCTAATCAAGGGATCAATAAAAAAATCATGGAACGGATAGATAACGCACTGACTGTCGATGTTGAAGACTATTTCCAGGTGGCTGCCTTAGCAGAGGCCGTGGATCGCAACGATTGGGCCTCGATGGAATATCGGGTTGAAGCCAACACAGACCGCCTGTTGGCGCTCTTTGATCAGCACAACACCATAGCGACGTTTTTCACGCTGGGCTGGGTTGCCGAGCGCTCGCCCGCTCTTGTCCGGCGTATTCAGGAAGCTGGCCATGAAGTGGCCAGTCACGGGTACAGCCATCAGTTGATTTACGATCAGACGCCCGACGTGTTCCGGGAGGAAACCCGGAAATCCAAACAGATCCTTGAAGATATTACCGGCAAAGCCGTTACCGGCTATCGTGCCGCCAGTTACTCCATAACGGCGCAATCGCGCTGGGCTCTGGATATCCTGTGTGAAGAAGGCTTCAAGTGGGACTCGTCGATTTTCCCCGTGCATCACGACCGCTACGGTATGCCCGGTACGCCCCGCTGGCCCCACAGACTGATAACGGATAATGGCCATGAACTGGCTGAATTCCCGCTGAGTACCCTGCAATTTCCCGGTTACACGCTGCCCATTGCGGGCGGCGGATACTTCCGGCTCTTTCCCTACTGGTTCAGCAAGTGGGGCCTGGGAAGCATCAACCGGCAGGGCCGGCCTTTTGTGTTTTACCTGCACCCCTGGGAAGTCGATCCCGGTCAGCCGCGTCTGGACGTAAAATGGTTTTCACGATTCCGGCACTACAATAACCTGGACGTTTGCGAAGCCCGGCTGACCCAACTGATCAAACACTTCCGATTTACGACCATGAGCGAAGTGCTCAGGGAGCAGGGAGTATTGGCCGATGCGACAGTGGATTCGTCAGCCTCGAGCGCCAGCCAAATCCAACCCCGAGCTAACAAGCCGGCGTGGGCGGACTAGTGAGAGCGCAATAATGATTTAACCACTCATTTATAATTTTCACGGATGAACACCATGCTTAAAGCCATTTTTTGGCTATCACTGATACTGCTGATCTACGTCTATATCGGCTACCCCCTGGCCGCGCGCGCCCTGGCGTCCCTGCGCGACAAAAAAGTGCGCAAAGACGCCAGTCATCAGCCTTATGTATCCATACTGATTGCCGCCTATAACGAAGCCGCGGATATCGAAGCCACCATCAACAACAAACTGGGCCAGGATTACCCCAGTGAGAAGATGGAAGTCTTGGTCATTTCCGATGAATCCGAGGACGGCACTGATGAGATCGTTCAACGCATCGGCAAAAACGCACATTGCCCAGTGCGACTTTTCCGCCAGGTTCCCCGTCAGGGCAAGACCGAAGGCCTTAATACTCTGGTGCCTGAAGCCAGTGGCGAAATTATCCTGTTTTCTGATGCCAATTCGCAGTGGGACACCGAGGCTGTGAGCAAGCTGTGCAGCAACTTCGCCGACCCAAAGGTAGGCTACGTAACCGGCAAAATGGTCTACGTAAACGAAGACGGCTCTCTGGTAGGCGATGGCTGCAGTGCCTATATGAAGTATGAAAATTGGTTACGCGAACAGGAAACCAGAATGGGCTCTGTGGTGGGCGTGGATGGCGGTATTGATGCCATGCGCAAATCGCTTTACCAGCCCCTCCGTGCTGACCAACTGCCGGATTTCGTCCAGCCCTTAAAGGTAGTGGAGCAGGGCGCCCGTGTTATATACGAGCCCGGTGCATTGCTGAAGGAAAACGCATTGCAGGATGCTGGCCACGAATTCAGCATGCGAGTCAGGGTAAGTCTGCGCGCCCTCTGGGCCTTGAAGGATATGGCCCATCTGATGAACCCGGCCAGTGATCCGCTGTTTGCTTTTCAGCTGATTTCGCACAAATGGCTTCGTTATTACGGGTTCGTGTTCATGGCCTTGTTTACGCTCGTAACGATTACCCTGGCCGACTCAGGCGCCATTTACACCTTGGCATTCATCGGTCTGATCTGTGTCTATGGTCTTGCGATTACCGCCCACGGCAAAGCGAAATCCGGCAAAAGTCTATCGCCATTGTTGTCTATCCCTTATTACTTCATGTTGTTGAACTTTTCCTCCCTCAAAGCGGCGCAGAGCTATTTCAGGGGTGAAAAGAAAGTTATCTGGAAGCCGAGGCAGGGGTGAGGCATTGACGATCAAAGTTTTGCACCTAATCGATAGCGGCGGACTCTACGGAGCTGAAAAAATGCTTCTGGCCCTGGTTTCAGAACAGATCAAGCAAGGGCTCGAGCCCATGATCCTGAGCGCAGCAGAACCTGATATTGAACACAAAGCCCTTGAAACTGAAGCCCGCCGGCTTGGCCTGCCGGTTATTCCATGGCGTATGAAGCCCGGCTTTAACCTGAGGGATTCCTTGGCAATCATTCGATGGGCTCAGTCAGAAGGCTATGAGGTATTTCACTCTCATGGTTACAAGTTTAATGTCCTGATCGGCCTATGGCCCGAACGCATCCGTAAAATACCCCTTATGGCCACGCTACACGGCTATGTTAAAGCGCCCAGGTTCACCAAATCCTGGTTGTACGAGTCCCTCGACCGCTTGGCACTTCGGCAGATGCGCTGCGTGGTGGTGGTAGCCGAGGCCATGAAAAAGGATATTCCCCGGGGACTGGCTGAATCTGGCAGTGTTCGCGTTATTCCGAATGGTTTGGATACAGCTCTTCTGGAGAAGGCGGCAAATGAACCGCTTGAGAGTGAACTGGCAAGTTTCTTCGAAAACCATGAGCCTGTAGTGCTGGGTGTGGGGCGCCTCTCCCCTGAAAAAGGTTTTGACCGTTTGATCGAGGCTTTCAAAGCCGTGAAAGATCGGCATACTGATGCGGGCCTTGTCATCATCGGAGAGGGAAACCAAAGAAAGAGCCTTGAGCAGGGAATCAGAAAACTTGGCCTGACGGACTCAGTGATCATGCCCGGGTATTACGAAA
>JAGXLV010000114.1 GCA_018334495.1 Oleiphilaceae bacterium | reverse complement strand
ATCGAAAAGCTCAACGGCAGAGCCCGGTTGGCAAACGATGGCGAATGGACCTGCCAGCCAGCCTCGACCTTACGATCAACCACCGCCAGTGTCGCCATACCCTGCCACAGGCTGCCGGTCACTCGGTCGACAGAAACACCGGGGGGCAGCTCGACCCGGGGTTCAACCTGCTGCCACAACCAACCGGCAGGCAGTGTGGCCATTAACGCAACCAGGTACACCAGACCCCCGATCAGTAACAGCAGAATCACCTTGACGGGACGCAAAAACGAATCGGGAGGAGAATCTGTCATACAGCGGGGAGCGCTCTCCGGGAGGAAATCAACGAAGCGTGAGTCTAACAAAGGCCCACCGCAAGTTCATGACAAAAAGGATAAAAAAAAGCCCCGTGGCGAACCACGGGGCTTTCTAGCTTCAGAGCAGATTGTCTGAAAAGCAGGAGGGCATTACATCATGCCGCCCATGCCTCCCATTCCACCCATGCCGCCCATGTCCGGCATAGCGCCGCCACCGGCTTTCTCTTCCTCCGGCTCGTCGGTGATCATCGCTTCAGTGGTGATCATCAAGCCGGCAATGGAAGCCGCCGCCTGCAGTGCGGAACGGGTGACTTTGGCCGGGTCCAGGATACCCATTTCCAACATGTCGCCGTATTCGCCTGTCGCGGCGTTGTAGCCGTAGGAGCCTTCGCCCTGACGGATCTTGTCCATAACAACGGAGGCTTCGCCGCCGGCGTTGGTGACGATCTGACGCAGCGGTGCTTCCATGGCACGACGCAGGATGTTGACGCCGACTTTCTGGTCTTCGTTATCAACAGCCACTTCGGTCAACGCATTCAAGGCGCGGATCAGGCTGACGCCGCCACCGGCCACAATGCCTTCCTCGACCGCGGCACGGGTTGAGTGCAGCGCATCTTCAACACGGGCCTTCTTCTCTTTCATTTCAACTTCAGAACCTGCACCTACCTTGACCACGGCAACACCGCCGGCCAGCTTGGCAACACGTTCCTGAAGCTTCTCTTTGTCGTAATCGGAGCTGCTGTCTTCGATCTGGCGACGAATCTGCTCGACCCGCGCTTCGATATCGGCGTTGGCACCGGCACCATCGATAATGGTGGTGTTTTCCTTGGTGATGTTGACCCGCTTGGCGGTGCCCAGATCATCCAGGGTGGTGTTTTCCAGGGTCAGACCAACTTCTTCGGAGATCACGGTGCCGCCGGACAGAATGGCGATGTCCTGCAGCATTTCCTTACGGCGATCACCAAAGCCGGGCGCCTTGACCGCAGCGGTCTTGACGATGCCACGCATGTTGTTCACAACCAGCGTCGCCAGGGCTTCGCCTTCGATGTCTTCAGCAATGATCATCAGCGGCTTGCCCGCCTTGGCCACGCTTTCCAGCACAGGCAGAAGCTCGCGAATGTTGGAGATCTTCTTGTCCACCAACAGGATGTAGGGGTCATCCAGTTCTACGGACATGTTGTCCTGGTTGGTGATGAAGTAAGGCGACAGGTAGCCGCGATCAAACTGCATGCCTTCAACCACGTCCAGCTCGTCGTCCAGGCCACGGCCTTCTTCAACGGTGATAACGCCTTCTTTGCCCACACGCTCCATGGCGTCGGCGATGATCTTGCCGATGGTCTCGTCGCCGTTGGCGGAGATGGTGCCGACCTGGGCGATGTTGCGGCTGTCGTCGCAGGGCTTGGAGGCTTCACGGATGGCTTTGACGGCGACCTGGGTGGCCTTGTCGATGCCGCGCTTGAGGTCCATCGGGTTCATGCCGGCGGTGACCGCCTTGATGCCTTCGTTCAGAATGCCCTGGGCCAGAACGGTGGCGGTGGTGGTGCCGTCACCGGCGGTGTCATTGGTCTGGGAAGCGACTTCCTTGACCATCTGGGCACCCATGTTCTCAAACTTGTCACGAAGCTCGATTTCCTTGGCCACAGACACACCGTCTTTGGTCACGGTGGGTGCGCCGTAGGATTTGTCGATTACAACGTTCCGGCCTTTCGGGCCGAGGGTAACTTTCACTGCATCGGCCAGTACGTTTACGCCAGCAACCATGCGCTTACGGGCACTGTCACCAAATCTAATATCTTTAGCTGCCATGTCTCAAATATCCTATTCGTTGAAGCCAATCGCTATTATGATTTTTTCAACCCGGTTCTGCGGGCTGACAAGCGAGCCGGATTTACTTTTCCAGCACGCCGTAAATGTCGTTTTCGCTCATGATGAGCAGGTCTTCACTGTCGATTTTCACGGTGTTTCCGGCATACTGGCCGAACACCACGGTGTCACCAACGCTGACGGCCACGGGGCGAGTATCGCCGTTGTCCAGAATCCGACCCTTGCCGACGGCGATCACTTCGCCCTGGGACGGCTTCTCTTTGGCATTGCCCGGCAGAACGATTCCACCTGCGGTTTTCTCTTCTTCTTCCTTGCGACGCACGACAACGCGGTCGTGTAGCGGACGAATTTTCATTACTTGTTATCTCCAATAGCCAGATTGTTTTGGCGATGCAGTTGGGTGGAAAGCCGGAGTCGATAAACAGCTGTTTTAACGCAATTTATCGCCCCCGACGAAGTTGTGTTCCCTATGTGGGGTTCAGGGTAGGCATTTCAACAGGCGCGGAATAAAAATTTTATTTTTTTTCGATTCTGTCGGAGGTTTTTCGCGCTTCGTCCGAACGCTCTTCCTCATACTCCCCTTCGATCACATCCTCATCCTTGCCCGGGCGCGGCCCGAAAGGCCCGGCGCCGCCAAAAGGGTCCTGCCCCTCAAACGGGCCACGGCTTCCGGCCTGAAAGTGGAACCCCTGAGTGCGCGAAGACATCACCATGCGCTTCATCACATAACCGGCGAGCCAGTGCCGGCTGCCGGGGATGAGGCAAAGAAAACCCACCGTATCGGTGACAAAGCCCGGCGTCAGCAGAAGCGCGCCACCGATCGCAAGAAGCAGGCCCTCAGCCACTTCCTTCGCCGGCAATTCGCCGCTGCTCATGCGCTGATTGGCCTTGAGCAGGGTCGCCAGACCCTGCTGGCGTAATAACGCGGCACCGATCACCGCCGTCAGCAAAACCAGACCGATGGTCGGCAAGGCGCCGATCAAAGTGCCGACCTTGATCAGGATCGCCATTTCAACAATCGGCATGATAATGAAAAGTAAAAGAAATATGCCCATTAAACGGCCTCTGAGTTGGGTTTGGCTTCATCCCCGGCATTGGCCGGCGCCAGCGCATCCAGGCGAGCGCCCTGCCGGATCATATACATTGCCAGCAGCACGGCGGGAATGCCCATGACCGCCGACACCAGAAAAAATTCCATATAGCCGTAACCGGTGACCACCATGCCGGAAAAACCGCCGATAAACTTGCCGGGCAGAGTCATCAACGAGCTGAACAAGGCGTATTGGGTTGCCGTGAAAGCCGCGCTGGTCATGCTCGACAGCCAGGCGATCAACGCCACATTGGCAATACCCCCACTCAGGTTATCAGCACTCACCACCACCGCAAGGAGTGTAAGGTCAGGGGGAAGCTGCGCGATGGCCATGAACAACAGGTTGGTGGCGGCCGTGAGTATGGCACCGGCCAGCAGCACCGGCCTGACGCCGTAGCGCACGACAAGAACACCGCCGAGCAGGGAGCCGAAAATGGTCATGAAAAAACCGAAGATCTTGGTGACATCCGCCACTTCGGTTTTCGAGAAACCCATGTGAGTGAGGTAAAACGGATTGGCCATGACACCCATGGCGATGTCGCTGATGCGATAGACCGCCACCAGCACCAGAATCAGGATCGCAAGCTCCCGGTAACGCCCGAAAAAATCCACAAAAGGCCCGGCCACCGCGGCTGAAAACCAGCCGGCCATGCGTGCCAGTTTTGGCGAGAGATGGGCGCGCTTCTCGGTTTCCCGGGTCACCGCCTCGGCCAGATCCTGGGCCGCCTTGAAATGATTGACCCTGGGCTCCCGCACGGCGAGTACGGTCAGCATGCCCACACCCACCAGCAGCGCCATCACCTCGTAAGACACCTGCCAGGACCAGAATTCGGCGAGATAGAGGGCGCCGGCACCGGCCACCAGCAGTGCCAGCCGGTAGCCAAAGATGTAAGTGGCGGCGAGCGCGGCCTGCAGCCGGGGTTCGGCAATTTCGATGCGGTAGGCATCAATGGCCACGTCCTGGGTCGCGGACGAGAAGGCCACCAGCAAACCGCACAAGGCCATTACCGTCGGAGTGGTCGTGGCATCCACCCGCGCCATGAGCACCAGGCCGGTGGCAATGCCCACCTGGGCCAGAAGAATCCAGCTCCGGCGCTTGCCCAGCCAGCGGTCCAGCAGGGGCAGGGGCACCCGATCCACAATCGGGGCCCAGACCACTTTGATCGAGTAGGTAATGCCCAGCCAGCTGAAAAACCCGATGGTGGCGGTTTCCACACCAATATCCGCCAATCTGGCGTTGAGGGTCGAAAACACCAGCAGAAACGGCAGGCCCGCGGAAAAACCCAGGAACAGAAGCGCAATCACCTGCCAGCGGGTAAAGGTGTAAATCGTCTCAGCCAGAAACTGTCGACGTGAGCGGTTTTGGATCAGACGAGCCTCATCAATCCCGGAAGTTTTTGAACTGAAGAGGCAGATCCAGATCCGCCTCTTTCAACATCGCCATCACGCCCTGTAAGTCATCCCGCTTCTTGCCGGTGACGCGAACTTCCTCGCCCTGGATGCTGGCCTGAACCTTGAGTTTGGCATCCTTGATCATCTTGACGATTTTTTTGGCCTTGTCCGACTCAATGCCCTGCTCAAGCTTTATGTGCTTCTTGATCAGTTTGCCGGACTTGGTGTCGCCCTCCTCCGAGAGTGCACGGCTGTCGATATTGCGCTTGGCGAAAGCCATGCGCAGCATATCCATCATCTGGTCCAGCTGGAATTCCTGTTCGGCGCTCAGGGTGACGCCTTTTTCATCCAGCTCGAAGGCCGCCTCGACGTTCTTGAAATCCCAGCGATTACCCAACTCTTTGTTGGCCTGGTCGACGGCGTTGGTGACTTCGTGCATATCAACTTCAGAAACAATATCAAATGACGGCATACTCGCTCCTCCAGAAATTCCCATTATACCCATCAAAGCCGGCATCAACACCGATGATGTCATGCGGGTGGCTTGCATTAAATCAGCCCTCGGCTATGGTAAACTCACCCAACCGCCAGCAGGACCCGGCGGCCTTTTTTTACCAGGGAGCTATGCCGGCAGCGACGAAGCATACCAAGGTCGGCCCGGCGATGCATTTGACCAAGAAGCGCTGGACACCACAAAACAATGCCAAATTTTGACCTTCCCATCCTCGTCGTAGACGATGCCAAATTCAGCAGTATGGTGGTGAGCCGCGCGCTGCGCACTGCCGGTTACCGCGATGTGCGCGTGGCCAACGACTCGCCTTCCGCCCTGAAACTGATGGAAGAGCGCCCTGTCAGCCTGCTGATCGCAGATTGGCTGATGCCGGAGATGGACGGCCTGCAACTGACCGACAGAGTGCGCCAGCAAGATGAACAGGACAATCACTATACCTATGTGATTTTGTTAACGGCCCGGGAAAGCGTGGCGGCGCTGTCTGAAGCGTTCGACCGCGGTGTTGACGACTTCATCTCCAAATCCGATATGAGCAAGCAGCTGGTTTCCCGCGTTTTTGCCGCCGATCGCATGGCGGACCGCCAGAACACCCTGCTGGCCGCCAATTCGTTGCTGGTCGCAAACAATCAACGGCTCGAAGCCAACAATATTATTGATCCGGAAACCGGTCTCGGCAACACCGCGTACTCCCGGGAATACCTGTCCAGGACCCTTCGCGAAGTCACGGCCCGTAACGGGGCTTCGGCCTACGTGCTTATCGGCATTCGCAACTGGCAAAAACTGAAAAGCCGCAACAGCGCCGCTACGATGAACGAACTGGCTTTGGGCATTGGCCGTCGGCTGAATCACCTGATTCGGCCAATGGACACGCTTTGCCGTGTGGCAGAGAACCAATACGCCATCGTCGCCTATTTTACCGACAGCGATCACTGCTCCGCCAAGCCCTTCCGCAGGCTTTTTGAGGGTCTGAACCATAAAGCGCTCAAAACCTCGGCCGGGTACATATCGATCGAGGCCGCTATGGCCTTGTGCAAAGCAGACGCGCCAGATG
>JAGXLV010000041.1 GCA_018334495.1 Oleiphilaceae bacterium | reverse complement strand
TTAGCGCGACGAATACCCGCCAGCAGCATCCAGCCCTGGCGCTGCTGCTTGGCGTTGTTTCCCGCCAGTGACAGGCCCTTCCTGGCGAACTGTTCGGCGCGGCCCAACTGGTCCATTTTCACGTACGCCCGGGATAACTTGTAGTAGATTTCCGCCGAGCGTGGCGATATGCGTTGTGCTCTTTCCAGTCTGCTGAGGGCTCCCTCGGCATTGCCTTGCGCCATCATGGCATCAGCCTCCATGACAAGGCTGGCTGCCGCCGGGCTCAAGGCGTCGCCCTGGTCCCGGTAACTGGGCGCCGGCGGGAGCTTTTCCGCCCCTTCCGCTTCTTCAGCCTCACTCTCGGGCTGCTCTGATTTCAGAACCTTGCGGGGCGATTGCTCAGAGGGCTCGGTCCGGGGCGGCCGGGGCGCTTCGTCGTATTCCGACGACTGCTCGGAGGGCACGTAGATGGGCCCGCTCGGGCCGCTGGCGCAGCCCGCCAGAAAAAGGCCGGCGGCAATGGCCGTGGCCCACTGTATTTTCCTCGGTATCATTCAAACAATCCTTCAAACCAGTTTCGCAGGCGGCCACCGGTGTTGCCTGGGCAAGTCACGCGGGCACCTGGCTCGCTGCCAGTAATAAACGGTATCAAGCGTGCGTTTTCGCAGCGCTCATCGGTGAGTGCATTCTGTTGCGAGTTGACCCAATGGTACTGCACGCCGTCAGGCACAACTGGCGACAGCCCGTGCTGGGGCACGTTGGCCATGAACCGTGACCAGACCGGCAGAGCGCCGGTGGCGCCGGTCAGGACGGTTTTGGTGTTATCGTCCCGCCCCACCCAGGTTACCGCCAGCAGATCGCCGCTGAAACCAGCGAACCAGCTGTCCCGGCCATCATCAGTGGTTCCGGTTTTTCCTGCAAGCCCCAGGTCCTGAGAAACATAGCGGTAGGCCGAGCGCCCCGTGCCTTCGCGCATGGTCTCTTGCATCGCGTACTGAACCAGATGAACCGCGGCGGGATCGACAACCTGATCGATGTTGAGGCTGTACCGGCTCAGAGACTGGCCTTTTGACGTGGTCACATCCCGGATGCTGCGCAGTGGCATATTGAACCCGGACGTGGCCAGGCCTTGATACAGGGACGTCAGGGTCACCGGGGTCATGGGTACGGCCCCCAACAACATGGACGGATAACTTGAAACCGGTTCGTTCATGCCCAAACGCTGCAGCGTTTTGATCACTTCCGGCACCCCAAGATCCAGCCCTACCCTGACGGCAGGCAGGTTGTAGGAGCTTGAAAGCGCCTCGTGCAGCGGCACCGGCCCGCGCTCTTCACCATCATAATTGGCAGGTTGCCAACGCTGGCCATTTTCGAAAACCAGAGAAAAGCCACGATCTTCCACCGGTGTGGTCAGCGTATAGCGCCTGGCCTCGGTCAGTGCCGTGAGGTAAGTGAAAGGCTTGATCAGTGAACCAATGGGCCGGCGCGCGTCCAGGGCCCGATTGAAGCCTGCAAACTGCGGGTCACGACCGCCCACCAGCGCAACCACCTCACCTGTATCTCTCGCCGTCACGACCATGGCCGACTCCAGCGGCGAAGGCCCGCCAGCCGGCTCCAGTCGATCAAGGGTGCTGGCGACAGCCTCTTCAGCCGCACCCTGAATCGCCGGATCCAGAGTGGTAAAAATGCGCAAACCGTCACTTTGCAAATCTTCCTGCTTGTAGTCCCGGGCCAGGTGGCGGCGCACCAGATCGATGTAGGCCGGGTAGCGGTTCTCGGAGTAGGATGGCTTTGCCGTGATGCCCAACGGGCGCGCCTGAGCGGATTCGGCCTGCCTCTTCTCGATTACGCCAGCGCCGGCCAGGGTCTCAATGATCAGGTTACGCCTGGCCAATGCCCGTTGGGGGTGCCTTCTGGGATTGTAATAGCTGGGGCCTTTGACCAGACCAATCAAAAGAGCGTACTCGTGCAGCTCCAGGTCTTTGACGGCTTCACCAAAGTAAAACTGACTGCCCAGACCAAAGCCGTGAATGCTGCGGGTTCCGGCCTGACCGAGATAAACCTCGTTCAGGTAGGTTTCCAGAATTTCCGACTTGTCGTAATGCAACTCGAGAAGCAGCGACATCAGCGCCTCGTTGCCCTTGCGGAGCAATGTCTTGTCGCGGCTCAGATAAAGATTTTTAGCGAGTTGCTGAGTCAGCGTACTGCCTCCCTGAACCACTCTGCCGGCCTGAAGATTGACCCAGAACGCCCTGGCAATGCTCAGCGGCGCGACACCGAAATGATCAAAGAAATCGCGATCCTCGATACTCAACAGCGTGGCGACGAAACCGGCGGGCATGTCGGAAAGCCGGACCAGCACACGGTCTTCCTTGTGGGCTGGATAAATGCCGCCGATCCGGGCGGGCTCGAGCCGCACCACAGCGGCTGACTGCCCTGACAGGACCCGGAAATTCGAGACTCTGTCGCCGCTGACAACAATGTCGAGCCGGCGGCGCGGCTCCGAGCCATCGGCAAAGTCGAAGCCGCGGGTGCTGACAATAAAACGGCCGCCGGCCTGGCGGAAACTCCCGGGCGCGACGCCGTCTCCGGCCTGATACCCTGACAGCTCCAACTCTCTGCGCAGGCCGGCGCGACTGACGCTGGCGCCTTCATAGAGCTCCAGGGGCCGGGCATACACCCTTGAGGGCACCTCAAAACGCTTGCCCTCGAAGCGGGCCGTGACCACCGCATCGAGATACACCATCCAGCCTGCCAGCACCACCAGGCCCACGAGTGCGGCCCTGATGAACAGGGGCCAGAACCAGGCGCGCCGCCGGGAACGGGGTTTACGGGCAGGTTTTCGGGGAGTTTTTTTTGAGCCGGGGGTCTTTGTCATGGCGGGATTATAGCCAAACGCAATCAGTCGGGGGTAACCCTTGTGTGTCATTTATGTAATACGGTCGTTATCATAGCGCAATGACAATAAATGCAGATCGTTTAAGGAGAGACTTGTGAGTGATGCATTATCCGGGGATCTGATTTCAGCGCTGCAGGACCCAGCGCTGTACGACCATCCTGTAACAGACTTCCAGGTGCTCGAGACGCATATCTCCTGGGTGATCCTGACCGGCTCTTACGCCTACAAAATCAAAAAACCCATGGACTTCGGTTTTCTCGACTTCTCCAGCCTTGAGCGGCGCAAACATTTCTGCGAGGAAGAACTCCGCCTCAACCAGCGGCTGGCGCCGGACATCTACCTCGGGGTGCTTCCCATTACCGGAACCCCGGACGACCCCCGGATCGGTGGCCAGGGCGACGCCTTTGAGTACGCGATTCGCATGCGCCAGTTCGACCAGGCGGACCTGTTTGACGCACGCCAGGAGCGCGGCAACCTGACGCCGGAACTGATGACCGAACTGGCGCGCCAGGCGGCCGGCTTTCACGAGCGCATACCCGGTGTCCCGGCGGACAAACCCTTCGGCACCCCCGAGTCAGTTTACGCGGGCATGCAGGAAAACTTTGACCAGATTCGCCCGATGATTGACGAGCCCACTCTGCTGGAGCAGCTCGACGCTCTGGAAGCCTGGACACAGAGCACCTTTGAGCGCAACCGGGAACTGATTGAGAAACGTCGCGAGGACGGATTCGTGCGGGAGTGCCACGGCGACCTGCACCTGGCCAACATCACCGTCTATGAGGGCAAAGTCACGATTTTCGATTGCATCGAATTCAGTGAACCGTTTCGCTACATCGATGTCATCAACGATCTGGCGTTCCTGCTGATGGACCTGGAATCCCGCCGGGAAGACTCGCTGGCTTACCTGGCCCTCAACACCTACCTGGAATATCGCGGCGATTTCGACGCCCTGTCGCTGCTGCCTTTATACAAGGCCTACCGCGCCCTGGTGCGGGGCAAGATCGCCCTGTTTACCATGAACAATCCGTCCCTGACCGACAAGGAAAGGCAGGGGCTGATGCAGCGTTATCGCGATTACGCGGCCCTGGCGGAAAGCTACAGCGCGATTCCCAAGCTGGTTCTGATGGCAACCACCGGGCTGTCCGGCAGCGGCAAAACCGTGATCAGCCGCGCTCTGGCCATGGATCTCGGGCTGATCCACCTGCGCTCGGACGTGGAACGCAAGCGCCTGTTCGGACTTGGGCCTCTCGACCAGAGCAAGTCCCCGCCTGGCGGCAACATTTACACATCGGAAGCCACCCGGAAAACCTACGATACCCTGGCCAGTCATGCCGGTCAGTTGCTGGACTCCGGCCTGGCCGTCATCGTGGACGCCGCCTGCCTGAAAGTCAGCGAGCGCGAACAGCTGGAAGAGGTCGCCGAAGACAGAGGCGTGCCCTTTGCCCTGATCGATTGCGAGGCCCCGGAGGAGTTAAGGCGAACCTGGGTTCGCGAACGCGCCGGCGATGCCTCCGAGGCGGACGAAAGCCTGCTGGATGAACAGAAAACCTGGCTGGAGCCGTTAAGCGACCGGGAAAAGGTCCATACAATACACGTCCACACAGAAGCCGACCGGGTGGCGGAAGCACTGGCTAACCGAATTCGCCAGCATTTCGGCATGGCCACCGAGTGATCGTTTGCATCGGTCGAGGGGCCGAGAAACGGACCGCCGGCCCGGTAAATCTCAGTCCAGAATGACTGGCAGCGGCCGCACCAGGGCCAGCGAGCCCGAGGGGTTGCTGTCTTTGACAAGGTCCGCCTGCCAGGCCATCACCTCAACGCCGGCCCGGGACGCCGCCCGCAATAACTTGCCGTAGGCGGCGTCGATATGGTCTGCCGGTCTCACTTCGGTGATGCCGGTGTGGTTGACGCAGAAGACCAGCACGGCACGATCACCGGCTTGTACCTGAGCCATGAGTTCACGCAGATGCTTCTGGCCTCGTGTGCTGACCGCGTCAGGAAAATAGCCAACGCCTGCCTCACACAGAGTGACATTTTTAACCTCGACCCAGGCATCCGGACGGCTGTCGTGATCGGATAAATGCAGATCGATCCGGCTCTTTTCCCGACCATAACGCTTTTCCGGTTTACAGGTGGCGTACCCGGTCAGGCTCGGGATAACGCCGTGTTCGATGGCCATTCGCGCCTGGTGATTGGGCCGGGCCGTATTGATGCAGGCCATCACCCCAGGCAGGGTTTCCACCAACTCCCAGGTGTACCGGAGTTTGCGCTTCGGGTTGTCGTTGCTGGTCAGCCACACCCGCGCGCCATCCGGCTGGCAGCCAAGCATGGACCCGGTGTTGGGGCAGTGGGCCGTCACTTCGGTGCCGTCGGGCAAACGCACATCGGCAAGGAAGCGCTTGTAACGGCGGACAAGGCTTCCTTCAATCAACGCCTCAGCGAAAAACTCCGACTTGGCAATCATGGCAACCCCGGGCTTGTGAATTAGAGGTCAGCCATCATACTTGATAAATACGGCGCCGGCTGCGCTATAAAGTGTGACAACAAGGCTGGTACGGCTTCAGGATATCTGCTACTTTCCGCCAGTTCCGGATAACCCGCACACCAGCAGTACCGGGCATACTCAGGAGTCTGCAGCCACAGCACGCCGCCTTTTCGGCAGCTGTGTGATCAACCTGTTAGACTGCAGGCCATTTCGCCTATAAAGTCAGCAGATGTATCAGAGCAGTCGGTGCGACAAACCGCCGGCTCCCGTTTCGGAAGAACATGCCGCCCCGGGCAGCATGCTCAAGGACAAATCAAGAGGCCGGGTTCAATGGCAAATACTGAACAGACAGCACGCGAGCGTTTCACCCAGTTCACGCCCTATGAAATGAAAAAGGGCGAGGAATACATGAGCGCGGATATGCTGAAGCACTTCCGTCAGCTTTTAATGAACTGGCGCCAGGAACTGATGGAAGAAGTGGACCGCACCATGCATCACATGCAGGAAGACGCGGCCAACTACGCGGATCCGAGTGACCGGGCCAGCCAGGAAGAAGAATTCAGCCTGGAACTGAGAACTCGCGACCGTGAGCGGAAGCTGATCAGAAAGATCGACAAGACCATCGATCGGATTGATCAGGACGACTACGGTTTCTGTGACCAGTGCGGCATTGAAATCGGTATCCGGCGTCTGGAAGCCCGGCCAACCGCGACTCTGTGCATCGACTGCAAAACCCTGGCGGAGATTCGCGAAAAGCAAACGGGCATCTAGCGGCCTCTGAAAGCAACGGCGCCCGCGCCTGTCATGCCGGGCGCGGCTTATTCAAGCGCTTTGAACGCGTGCAGTCATTTTCCCTTATTCTCACCCGATACGACGCCATGACCGCATTACATTATCGCGGACGCTTCGCCCCTTCACCCACCGGGCCGCTTCACTTTGGCTCTCTGGTCACAGCCGTTGCCAGTTTTCTGGAAGCCAAAGCCCAACACGGCCTCTGGCTGGTGCGCATTGAAGATCTCGACCCTTTGCGTGAGCCCCCTGGCGCTGCCGATATCATAGTGCGCAGTCTCGACGCTCACGGCCTGCACAGTGACGAGCCCATTCGTTATCAATCCCGGCGCCACGATGCCTTCGCGATGGCGATTGAGCAACTTACCGCCAACCAGAGCGCGTATCCCTGCCCCTGCTCACGCAAACTGCTGCAAGCGACCCAGGGCCGCCATGTGAACGGCTGCCGCGATGGCTCATTGATGCCCGGCGACCAGCCGCACGCGATCCGTTTTGCGCTCACCAATGAAGAATCATGCTGGCAAGACCTGATTCTCGGCCCTCAGCGTCAAGTCGTCCGGGCAGAGATTGACGACCCGGTTATTCGCCGTAAGGAGGGCTTTTACGCCTACCAACTTGCTGTCGTTGTGGATGATATCGATCAGGGCATTACCGATGTGGTGCGTGGCTCCGACCTTCTGGACATGACCGCCCAGCAACAGCAGATTTTCCAGGCCCTGGGCGCCAGGGCCCCTAACTGGCTGCACATCCCCGTCATTCTCAACTCCGAAGGGCAAAAACTGAGCAAACAATCAGGAGCGCCCGCTCTGGACGATCGCCAGGCCGGCATCAATGTCTGGCGAGCATTGGCCGCACTGGGCCAGGCGCCACCAGAGGAACTGCGCAAAGAGAACCCGGCAAGCATACTGGCCTGGGGCATCGCGTCTTATGACCGGAAACGGCTTCCTGATAAACCTCAAAAATCCTGACCGGATCCGGGCGCATACCTGCAACTGACAGAATGATCACAGTCATGTTATAAACGCAGCTCACGCTGCAAGCCCGGACCGTTGCCAGATGTATATCTACCGCCTCGTTTTTGTTTTGGTGCTCACCATTTATATTTTTTCGCCCAACATGCTGGACTGGTGGCTGTCGCCCGGAGACTCCTGGTACACGCCATTCGTTATCTGGACCGGACTCATTATCATCGGTTTTTGGCTGGAATGGCGACGGGACCCCAATGAGTTTTAGCCTGCCCGTTCTGCTCCTGGTGAGCCTGGCCTATTTGAGCCTGCTGTTCTCTCTGGCCCACGCCACCGAACGCGGCCTCATTCCCCGCAGCTGGGTTCAGCATCCGCTGGTCTATGTTCTCAGCCTCGGGGTCTTTGCCGGTATCTGGGCAATTTATGGCGCAGTCGGTATGGCCGCCCGCTCAGGCTACGGGTTTCTGGCCTTCTACATCGGCATCAGCGGGGCTTTTTTATTGGCACCGGTGCTGCTCAACCCGGTCATGCGCATCAGCCGGGCCTACCAGCTCGCCTCCCTGGCAGACCTGTTCGCCTTTCGTTATCGCAGCCAGTGGGCCGGGACCCTGGTCACCCTGTGCGCAGGCGCCGCCACCCTGGCACTGCTCAGCATGCAGATTCAAGCCGTCACCCAATCGGTCGGCCTGCTCTCGCCTGACGCCTCGCCTCAGTTAGTCAGCATCCTTTTCACCCTTACCATTGTCCTGTTCGCCATGCTCTTTGGCGCACGACGGGATCAGGGCTTTGAGAGCCACCAGGGGCTGGTGATCGCCATTGCCTTTGACGCCCTGGTCAAAGTCGGCACCATGCTGCTGCTCGGCGGCATTATCCTGTTCACTGTTTTTGGCGGCTTTGGCGAGCTTGACGGCTGGCTTGCAAGCCAACCCGTGTCTGTCAGCGTCCCGGAGGCCGGCATCCATGACGCCAGCTGGCGGGCACTGACCCTGATGTCTTTTGCCGGGGCGCTGGTCCTGCCCCACATGTACCACATGATCTTTAGCGAAAACCCCAACCCCAGAGCTCTGGCCCGCGCCAGCTGGGGAGTTCCGCTCTACCTTTTACTGCTGGCCCTGCCGGTGCCCGTCATCCTCTGGGGCGGAATCGAGCTGGGCATCGCAACACCGGGGGATTTTTACGCCATCGGTACCGCCATGGCCATGGACAACCCGGCTCTGACACTGCTTGTTTATATTGCCGGGCTGTCCGCCGCCAGCGGCCTGATGATCGTCAGTACCCTGGCACTTGCCGGCATGGTCCTGAACCATTTGGTTTTGCCACTGCGTGTACCCCGGGACCAAGGCAATATCTATCACTGGTTGCGCTGGGTGAAGCGACTCCTGATCGCCGCGATCATTCTGGCCGCGCTTCTTTTTCACGAAAGTCTGGGCAAGAACCTTGAGCTGGCCGTACTCGGCGTGCTTGCCCTGACCGGCGTGCTGCAACTTCTACCCGGTGCCCTGGCGGCCATCTACTGGCCCAAAGGCAACCACAAAGGCCTTATGGCCGGCTTGATCACCGGCGTTCTGGCCTGGGGCATCACATTGGTGCTGCCTTTTTCCCAGCCCGTCGACATTCTGGCAATGACGGGGTTACCAATGACCCCCGACACAGACAACTGGCATATATTCACGTTCATCAGCCTGGCCCTGAACACCTCGGTGTTTGCCCTCGTATCAGTCTTGAGCCGGACCAGCGCCGCCGAGGCCAGTGCCGCCCAGGCCTGCTCTCTTGGCGCTCTGTCGCGCCCCCAGCGTCGCGAACTGCTGGCAGCGTCGTCGGATGATTTTGCTCTGCAATTGACCGAACCCCTGGGGCAACAGGTAGCGCAACGGGAAGTTGAGCGGGCCATGGTCGAGCTCAAGCTGCCCACGGTGGAATACCGGCCTTACCAGCTTCGCCGTCTGCGCGACCAGGTAGAGGCGAATCTCTCCGGCCTTCTGGGTCCCTCAATGGCTCAGGAGATCGTCATGGCGCATCTGGGCTACAAGCCCATGGCCGGACGCCGCTCGGCCCAGGACCTGCAGTACGTAGAACGCACCCTGGGGGATTATCGCAGCCAACTGACCGGCCTGGCCGGCGAACTGGACAATCTGCGCCGGCATTACCGCCAGACACTTCAGAACCTGCCCATTCCGGCCTGCTCGGTGGGAGATGATGGCGAGATTCTGATGTGGAATCAGGCTATGGCGCAACTCACCGGCATAGAGGGCGAGGATGTCACCGGCGCCAGCCTTCGGGCGCTGCCCCGGCATTGGCAGCTGTTGCTTGAAGATTTTCTCAATGGCCCCGAGCTGCACCGCTACAAACACCGCCTGGACCTGAACGGCCGGCCGCATTGGCTTAACCTGCACCAGTCCACTCTGAGCGGCCCGGACCACAACGAGGGCGGCAGTATCATCATGGTGGAGGACCAGACTGAAACCCGGTTGCTGGAAGACGAACTGATACACAGCGAGCGCCTGGCTTCGGTAGGCCGGCTCGCGGCCGGCGTTGCCCATGAAGTAGGCAACCCGGTGACCGGCATTTCGTCTCTGGCCCAGAATCTCCGCCTTGAAACGGACAACCCGGACATCCTTGCCAGCGCTGACCAGATTCAGCAGCAGACTCGCCGGATAAGCACCATTTTGCAATCGCTCATGAATTTTGCCAGTCCCGGCAACCATGCCCAGGCGAATCGCTACGAGCCTTCGGTAATCCGGCGCTGTGTTGACGAATCCATCAACCTGCTGTCACTGAGCAATACCGGGCGCGGCATCAACTACCACAATCACTGCACCGAGGACCTCATGGTGCTGGGGGATGAGCAGCGCCTGGTACAGGTGTTCGTGAACCTGCTGGCCAACGCCCGGGACGCCTCCCCTCAAAGTGGCGACATTCATATCAGTGGCAAGCGTGAGGGTTACTCCGCTATCATCGAGGTCATCGACGAAGGTACCGGCATTCCGGCCGGTCAGCTCGACCATATTTTCGAACCTTTCTACACCACCAAGGGCCCCAACCAGGGCACCGGTCTGGGCCTTGCCCTGGTCTATAGCATCGTCGAAGAACATTACGGAAGTATTCAAGTGGAAAGCCCGGCCGGCCCCTTCACCAGCCTGGGGACTTGCGTCCGGCTAAAACTGCCCGCTTATCAACCCGGATCGGATTGAAGACAAAGCCCGTTCCGAATGAAAGGTCACTAACTCTTTATGCGCCGTATTCTGATCGTAGAAGACGAAGAAATTATCCGCTCTGCCTTGCGCAAACTGTTACAACATGCCGATTACGACGTGTCGGACGCAGGCTCAGTGGATCAGGCCGAGCAGAAATTCGACCTGCACCAGTTCGACCTGATCATTTCCGACTTGAGACTGCCGGGCGCCCCGGGCACGGAACTTATTACGCGTGCGCCAAAAACCCCGGTGCTCATCATGACCAGCTACGCAAGCCTTCGCTCTGCGGTGGATTCCATGAAAATGGGCGCGGTGGAGTACATTGCCAAGCCTTTCGACCACGACGAAATGCTGGACGCAGTCAACATTATCCTCAGCCAGTCGGCGACCGCAGGCGGGGCCGGTGATACTGCCTCTGGAATCAGTGAACCGGAACAACAGGACGGCGACCCCTGCCACATAATGTTCGGCGATTGCCTGGCCATGCAGAAAGTGTTCACTCTGATTCGCAAAGTGGCCCCCACCGAAACCACCGTGCTGGTTCAGGGCGAATCGGGTACCGGCAAAGAGTTGGCTGCCAGGGCATTGCACAAACTCAGCCCCAGGGCAGCCCGGCCCCTGATTTCAGTTAACTGCGCAGCCATTCCCGAAAGCCTGATTGAATCCGAGCTCTTCGGCCATGAAAAAGGGTCCTTTACCGGTGCCGTATCCTCCCGCACCGGCCTGATCGAGGCCGCCGATGGCGGCAGCCTCTTCCTCGACGAGATCGGCGAGCTGCCCGCAGAAGCGCAGGCCCGACTCCTGCGCGTCCTGCAGGAAGGTGAGATTCGCAAGGTCGGCTCCACTCAGAGCCGGAAGGTGAGCGTGCGCATGATCGCCGCAACACATCGTAATCTCAAAGCCATGACCCGAACCGGGGAATTCCGGGAAGACCTTTACTACCGACTCAACGTCATGCAAATCCGGATACCGCCGCTGCGCGAACGCCAAAGCGACATCCTGGGACTGGCCCAGCGCTTTATCGCCAGGCAGGGGGAACGCATGGCCAAACCCGGGCTGTGTTTGAGCCCCGCCTCGATTCGGGTCATGGAAACCCATCGTTGGCCGGGCAATGTCCGGGAACTGGAAAACGCCATTGAGCGCGCCACCATTCTTTGCGACGACGAAACCATCACGCCCTCTCTGCTTGACCTTGACAGTAATGGCGACGATTTCGATATCCCCGACAGCCTGGTGGCAGGCGATCCGGCCCCTAACCAGAATTCGGAACCGGAAGCCTCAAAGGACCTCTCCCTGGAAGACTACTTCCAGCATTTCGTGCTGGAAAACCAGGACCGGATGAGCGAAACCGAACTGGCTCAAAAACTGGGCATCAGTCGGAAATCGCTTTGGGAGCGCCGCCAGCGACTTGGCATTCCTCGCAAAAAAGCTTCCGCCAACTGAGAAGTCGGGGACGCCAGCCCTGGCTTGACGGCGAGAGCTGAAGCGAGCCTCTTGACCTGTTACTTCGGTGTTACCGCAAGGAACACACATGGCCGAAAAGTGGACTCTGAGTAACACTTCAGCGGCCGTCAATTCGTCCAAATCAGGTTACACAAAATCAAGTTACTGTTCTGTAAGAACATTTAAAACCTGGCACAGGCAGTGCAGCCTATATGGGCGCACGACAACAAAAATAATGTGTATAAGCAGCACTAAAACAATAACAATAAGTTGTGAAACCGTTCACTAACAACAACAAAACAGAACGGAGCGAACTGAGTGTTTTGGGTACTGAGCTTTTTAGGGGTGCCTTGGCTGTTATGAGTTGTAGATGTAGAAAAGAATCGTCTTCCAGACGGCGCTATATCCGCTTAGATCTCATATTCCGTCATTACCGCTCTCTGTGTTCAAAGCGTTCCGCTTGCCTCCTTGGCTCTCGCTAGAGCCGCAAAAACAAGAGGGTCAAAAAATACCCCGACAGAACAATAACAATGCAGATCGTCTAAATTTGGAGGCGGGTTCGTGAGAGCGGACCCGCCTTTTGATTTATAGCCTCTTGCCACAGACGGAACACTGGCATGGGCAAACCCTCTCCAAACCGTTAAACTCTCGGTTTTTCTCAGCGCAGATACGTATTCAATGCCTAAAAAACTGATTGAAAGACTACGATCCTTCTTGCCAGGCAATGCCAAAAAGAAGCCTGTCCCCTTTACCCGTCAAGTCATCCCCCGGGACCAACACACGGTGTCACGCTCCAATATCAGCGAGCCGGGTAAAAAAGTGCTCAACAGGCTCAACAACGCAGGTTTCGAAGCCTACCTTGTTGGCGGCGGCGTCCGGGACATTCTGCTGGGCGGGCGGCCCAAGGATTTTGACATTGCCACCGACGCCACACCGGAACAGGTCCATGAACTATTTCGCAATTCCCGGCTGATCGGCCGGCGCTTCCGCATTGTCCACGTGCTGTTTGGACGTGAAGTTATTGAAGTCACCACCTTTCGAGGCAGTGCCGGCAACTCTGACGATGAGGAAGAGGATGATCGCAAAACCAGCGAGCACGGCCTGCTGCTGCGCGACAATGTCTACGGCAATATGGCAGAGGACGCTCTACGCCGTGACTTTACGGTGAATGCACTCTATTACTGCATCCGCGATTTTTCCGTCATTGATTTTGCCGGCGGCATTGAAGACCTTCATAACCGGCAGTTGCGCCTGATTGGCGACCCCGAAACCCGTTACCGGGAAGATCCGGTCCGCATGTTGCGCGCTGTCCGGTTCGCCGCCAAACTCGACTTCGAAATTGAGCCTGCCACCGAAGCGCCCATTCCCGAGCTGGCGCCTTTGCTGACTCATATTCCGCCCGCTCGGCTTTTTGAGGAGGTTCTCAAGCTGTTTTCAGCGGGTTATGGCGAAGCGTCATTCGAACTTCTGACCCGCTACGGTTTACTCGAATCCCTGTTTCCTGAAACCGCGCGGGCATTGGCCGCAGGCGAACCCGACACTCTCATCCGGCAGGCGTTGCGCAACACCGACAGTCGCATTCGGCAAGGAAAATCCGTTACCCCTTATTTTCTCTATGCCGCCATGCTCTGGCCCGCCCTGCAACTGGAATGGCGCACCCGCCAGGACGAAGGCGAGCCGATACAGCCGGCCTTGCATCAGGCCATTGCAATGGTCATCGGACGACAGGTGCAGGCCACTGCCATCCCCAAGCGTTTTTCCGGGCCGATGAAAGAAATCTGGGAGATGCAGATGCGCCTGCCCCGGCGGCATGGCAAGCGAGCCCTGGTAACCCTGGAGCATCCGCGCTTCAGGGCAGCCTATGACTTCCTTCTTGTGCGTGAAAGCGCCGGGGAAATCGAGCCGGGCCTGGGACAGTGGTGGACGGATTTCCAGGCCACCGACGATAACGGCCGGGAAAAAATGCTTAGCCAGGTCGAGAGCGCGGGACCCAAGAAACGCCGTAAACGGCGCAAGCCTGCCAATAAGACCTGAACCATGAGCAGCGTCATAGCCTACATCGGACTCGGCAGCAATCTGGCGGAGCCATTGAATCAGCTCGCCAAAGCCATCACCGAACTGGCCGCTCTGCCAAAAACCACGCTGCTGGGGCAAAGTCCCTTTTATCGCAGCACGCCGGTCGGCCCCCAGGACCAGCCGGATTTTGTTAATGGCGCTGTCAGCCTGCGCACCGGCCTCACCGCACTGGAACTTCTGGATCACCTGCAGGCCATCGAACAGCGTCAGGGTCGCGAGCGCACCCGGGTCTGGGGGCCGCGAACGCTGGATCTCGACCTTCTGCTGTTCGGCCGTAAAGTTATCGAATCCCCCAGACTGATCGTTCCTCACACCGAGTTACCTAACCGCGACTTCGTTCTCCAGCCGCTCCTGGACCTTGATGCCGAACTCACCTTGCCCGATGGCCGCAAGGTCGCGAACCTCAGAGCACAGTGTCCGGACAATGCCTTGCAACGGCTTGAACCCGGCCAGAGCTCCGGCCGCTGACCTTCCTGATTTGAAAGCCCTTTTACCAGCGGTCTTGCCTCAAGCCGACGCCCGGCTTAACCTTGGGGCTGACGACATCTGACGGCGTGACTTCAGCCGACCGGACTACAAGGCAGGGACTTTATGGCTGTAACCATCAACACATTGCGTGACTTCAAGGCGAGAGGCGAGGCCTTTTCCGCACTGACCGCCTACGACGCGACATTCTCCCAGGTCGTGAGCTCAGCCGGCGTCGACGTTATGCTGATCGGCGATTCATTGGGGATGGTATTGCAGGGCCACGACAGTACTCTCCCGGTCACCATGGCCGACATGTGCTACCACACCAGGGCGGTCGCCAAAGGCAACCAGGGCGCGTTGATCATGGCCGACATGCCTTTCATGAGCTACGGCACTGTCGCGACAGCCCTTGAGAATGCCGCCGCGCTGATGCGGGCCGGGGCTCAGATGGTCAAGCTCGAAGGCACCGACTGGATGGCCGATACCATCACGGCCCTGAGCGAACGCGGTATTCCGGTCTGCGCGCATTTGGGCCTGACGCCCCAGTTCGTCAACAAATTCGGCGGTTATAAGGTTCAAGGCCGGGAAGAAAAGCGGGCCCAGGAAATGATCGATCACGCCTGCCAGCTTGAGGCCGCCGGGGCTGACGTCATCCTTCTGGAATGCGTGCCCCGGTCGTTGGCCGCTCGCATCACCCAGGCCGTGGCCGCGCCGGTGATCGGTATTGGTGCCGGCTCCGACACCGATGGCCAGGTACTGGTTCTGCATGACATGTTGGGCATCACCCCCGGCCGTCGCCCCCGCTTCGTGAAAGACTTTCTGGCCGGAAACGAATCCATCCCCGCGGCCATCGGCGCCTACGTCAAAGCCGTCAAAGACCGCACATTCCCCGGCGAAGAGCACACATTCAAAGCATGAGAACCGTCCATACACTGAAAGAACTGAGAGCCGTGCTCAAGGTCTATCGCGGCCAGGGTAAACGCATTGGCCTGGTGCCCACTATGGGCAGCTTGCATGAAGGCCACATTTCACTGGTTCACAAAGCACTGGAAGCGGCCGACGTGGTGGTCACCAGTGTGTTCGTCAATCCCATGCAGTTCGGCGCGAATGAGGACCTGGATAATTACCCTCGCACCCTTCAGGCCGATCAGGACAGACTGCGGGCCGCGGGCAATACGCTGGTGTTCGCGCCGGCGGCCAGTGAAATCTATCCCGAGGGCCCGGAATGCCACACCCGCATTACCGTGCCGGAAGTCAGCGAGGGCCACTGCGCCGTCACCCGACCGGATCATTTCGGCGGCGTAGCGACCGTGGTTACCATGCTGTTCAACATGGTCCAGCCGGATGTTGCGGTGTTTGGCGAGAAAGACTATCAACAGTTGGCCGTCATCCGAAAACTGGTCCGGGACCTTTTCATCCCGGTGGAAATCATCGGCGCCACCACCGTAAGGGCCACTGACGGACTGGCCAGAAGCTCGCGCAACGTCTATCTTTCAGACGGCGAGCGCCTTCGCGCCCCGACTCTTTATCGCGTCATGCGCGAAACCGGCGCCGCGCTGGTTGCCGGTAACAGGAACTTCAGCCACCTGGAGCAAAGCGCCCGGGAGGTCCTGTTTGCCGAAGGCTTGCAACCGGATTATTTCAATATCGTGAACAGCAGCACACTGAAGCCCGCACAACCGGGGGATACCGAACTGACGATACTGGCAGCGGCCTTTCTGGGCAGCACACGACTGATCGACAATCTTTCCCTGTCCCTCAAACCACTCAACCCGCACTCTTGAACAAAAGGAATTCATCGTGACGAAGGATAGCCCCACTCGCCTTACCGAGCGTCCGGAATGGCAGGCACTGAAAGACCATCAGAAAGCCATGAACAAAGTCCACATGAAGGAACTCTTCGACCAGGACAGCACCCGATTCGAACGGTTTTTCGCGAAGGGCGCCGGCCTGTCACTGGATTACTCCAAGAACCGGATGGTGGACGAGACCCTGGACAAGCTCATGGCGCTGGCGCGAAGTTGCCAATTACCGGCGAAAATTGACGCCATGTTCCGGGGCGAGCGCATCAACGTCAGCGAGCATCGCCCGGCATTGCACGTCGCCCTGCGTAACTCCAGCGATGAAGGCATTACTGTCGATGGCACCGACATCATGCCCGAGGTACGCCGAACGCTTGCGCGGATGGAAGAATTTGTCTGGCGCATTCTGAGCAATCAATGGCGCGGTTTTGCCAATAAGCCCTTCACGGACGTGGTCAGCATTGGTATTGGCGGCTCTTTTCTGGGCCCCAAGCTGGTATCTGAAGCGCTCAGGCCCTACTGGCACGGCAACCTGAAATGCCATTACGTGGCCAATATCGACGGCACCGACATCTCCGAGGTGCTGCGGCGGATCAACCCGGAAACCACGCTTTTTCTGATCCAGTCAAAGTCCTTCCGCACCCAGGAAACCCTGGAGAACACCGAGGTGGCGCGGCAATGGTTCCTTAGTAACGGCGGCTCCCAGGAACTGATCAGCAAGCATTTTGTGGCGGTGACCGCCAACACCGCCGAAGCTGTTGAATTTGGCATCGCCGAGGAAAACATCTTCCCCATGTGGGACTGGGTTGGCGGTCGTTACTCGCTCTGGTCCGCGATTGGCCTGCCCACGGCACTGACCCTGGGCATGGACAACTTCCGCGCCCTGCTGGCCGGCGCCGAAGCCATGGACAACCACTTCCGCAGCACGCCACTGGAAGACAACCTGCCGGTGCTCACTGCCCTGCTGGGCGTCTGGTATGGCAATTTCTGGGGCGCTGACGCGCATACGATTCTGCCCTACGATCATTACATGCGCGGACTGCCCGCCCACCTTCAGCAAGTGGACATGGAAAGCAACGGCAAGTGCGTGACCCAGGGCGGCGAGCCCATCGACTACGAAACCGGCCCGATTATCTGGGGCGGGGCCGGCGCCAATGGCCAGCACGCCTACCACCAGCTCTTGCACCAGGGCACCAAGCTATCGCCGGCGGACTTCATCATTCCGCTTCGCAGCCATAACCCCATAGCGGACCACCACGCCATTCTCTTCGCCAACTGCCTGAGTCAGAGCCAGGCCTTGATGCAGGGCAAAACCGAGGAAGAGGCCCGGGCCGAACTGGCCAGTCAGGGCCTGGGCGCGGATGAGATTAACCGGCTGGCGCCTCACAAAGTCATCCCGGGCAACAAGCCCAGCAACACGTTGTTATTCGAGCGCGCCACCCCCCAGGCCGTGGGTGCCCTGGTCGCTTTGTACGAACATCGAACTTTCGTTCAGGGCGTGATCTGGGATGTGGATTCGTTCGATCAGTGGGGGGTTGAGCTGGGCAAGCAGCTTGGCAAAGGCATTCTGGACCGGATACTGGAAGGCGAGACCACCGGAGGCAGCACCGACAGCTCCACCGCGGGCCTGATCCGGATGTTTCGCAGCCGGCACATGCCCGAAAGCTAAAGGCATCCCCTACCTGCGGGGCGAGATAATCTTGCCCTGCCAGGTGAAGGGGACGGGCCAAAGCGTCTGTTCGTTGTGGTATTCCTGCCAGAGTTCACGATAACTTTTGCGGGTTTGCGGATGCCTACGGTCAGGCGCCACTTCCGACAAAGGCAAAAGCACAAAGGCGTTGTAAAGGATTTCCGCCCGCGGCAACTGGACACCGGCTATGGTACCAATCAGGTCGTCGTAAACGAGCATATCCAGATCCAGGGTGCGGGCGGCGAATTTCGGGGCATTCCGGCGACGGCCGTGGTCCGCTTCTATCTGTTTGAGCCGGGCGGAAAGCGCTCCTACCGCCAGACTGGTGCGAAGTTCTACCACCATATTGAGAAAATTGGTGCCATTGAAACCCACAGCCTCACTCTCATAAACCGATGAAGCCGCGAGGCCTCCGAATTCTTCGGATAAAATGTCGAGGGCTGCCGTGATATGACGCTCACGGTCGATATTGCTACCCACCCCTAAATACACCAGTGCCTTGTCTGTCATGGCCGCTGCCCCCGCTCAATACTGACGCCCACACTGCGGGCCTGAGTCATCACGCCGGGTTTGCGGATGATCAGCCGCAGCCAAGCCACACCAAATTCCCGCTGTAGCTTCACCGCCAATGATTCGGCCGCGGTTTCCAGAAGTCGCGACCTCAATGCCTGGAGGTGGGCGGCAACACACTGGCAAACCGCCGCATAGTCCAGGGCTTTGCCAAGATCATCGGACTCGGCCGGTGCGCGGTTATCCCAGGCCAACTCCAAATCAACCAGCAGTTGCTGGCTGATTTCCCTCTCCCAGTCAAAAACCCCGATTACCGCCTCCACCGCCAGCCCCTCGATAATCACCGTATCTGTCACTTATCTGTTACTCCCATCCTCTATCTGGCCCGATCACCGTTTTTTCCATAGGTCGCTGCCCGAATCTGAGGGTTCAGCGACAGATCAGTCTATACTGACGAAAAAACGCGGGCCGTTTAAACATGCGGTGGATTCTGCCATGTTCCACAGCCCGCGTCTGTGCCTGAGGACGTTATGAGCGACACCCTACTACTGGTTTTACTCAGCACACTGGCTTACCTGGGGGGCTCAGTACTGTTCGCGTTACCGGTCTGCCGACTCTGGCAGTTGCCGGACCCCAGAACCCGGGGCTCTGGCAACCCGGGCGCCAGCAACGTGTATCGTGTCGGCGGCGGGACCCCGGCTGCCATCGCCCTGTTGCTTGATGCGGCCAAGGGCGCCCTGCCGGTCTGGCTCGCGGGCCATCTCGGCCTGCCTGTTTCCGCACAGGCCGTGGTAGCGCTCTGTGCCGTGACCGGACACATGGCGCCGTTATTTCTGCGCTTTCAAGGTGGCAAAGGCGTGGCCACGGCGCTTGGCACCGGGTTGGCGCTGGCGCCAGCGACCACATTGTTGATCAGCGGAGTCTGGATTCTGATTTTTTGGCGCTGGCGAGTCTCAGCCCTGGCCTCGGTTATTGCCGCTCTGTGCGGCCCCCTGGTCAGCGTTCTGGTTGATCCCGACGCCCTGCTTCTGTTCGGCCTGCTTGCAGTTTTTATTGTCATGCGTCACCGCACCAATCTGGTCAGGCTTGCTCAAGGCCGGGAAAATCGATTCTAATCCCGCAGACCCTCAATTCTGACCTCATTAATTGGCGGCAGTTCATTCATGGGCCATCGCGGCACCGCCAGGATGCGGTCGCCATCGCGCTGGCCAGCTTCGAGGCGCTGGCATCCGGCATAGGCAATCATGGCGCCATTATCGGTACAGAATTCCGGACGGGCATAGAAAACCCCTGCCCCAAGTCTGGCAACCATGGTCTCCAGAGATGCCCGCAAGCGCTTATTGGCGCTCACACCACCCGCGATCACCAGGCGTTTACTGCCTGTCTGTTCCAGAGCCCGCCGGCATTTGATGGTCAGCGTGTCGACAGCGGCAGTCTCGAAAGCCAGCGCGATATCGGCGCGGGTCTGGTCATTGAGGTCGTCCGCCTCGCGGGCCCGGGCCACCGTGTTGAGGGTAAAGGTCTTCAGGCCGCTGAAACTGAAATCCAGACCCGGCCGGTCCGTCATCGGCCGTGGGAACTTGTACCGGCCCGGCGTGCCCTGCCCGGCCAGGGCCGCGACTCTGGGCCCACCCGGATAGTCGAGACCCAGCATTTTTGCGGTTTTGTCAAAAGCCTCGCCGGCGGCATCGTCCACCGACTCCCCCAGCAACGTGTATTCGCCAATGCCCGCAACCAGCACCAGCTGCGTGTGGCCGCCGGAGACCAGCAAGGCGACAAAAGGAAAGGCCGGCGGTTCGGGCTCGAGCATGGGCGCCAGCAAATGGCCTTCCATGTGATGAACCCCCAGAACCGGAATTCCCAAAGCAAAGCCGAGTGCATGGGCCACCGAACCGCCGACCATCAGGGCACCGATCAGGCCCGGACCGGCGGTGTAGGCAATGCCTTCGATATCGGCCCGGGTCCTGCCAGCCGCCTGGAGAATCTCCTCGCACAGCGGCAGTAACTTGCGGACATGGTCCCGGGACGCCAGCTCC
This sequence comes from Oleiphilaceae bacterium, assembly GCA_018334495.1. Classification (GTDB taxonomy): domain Bacteria; phylum Pseudomonadota; class Gammaproteobacteria; order Pseudomonadales; family Oleiphilaceae; genus Marinobacter. The sequence goes on along the minus strand of JAGXLV010000041.1, from coordinate 4,848 downwards.
GGCACGACGCCGCCGTAATCGGCATGCATATCAATCTGACTGAACAGGGCGTGTGCCAACAGGCCCTGTTCGCTGTCGTAGAGCGCCACCCCGGTTTCATCACAGGAGGTTTCTATTCCGAGAACAAGCATAATGAAGAACTACCATAACGATGAACGGGGGTTCCCTGATGAGGGATTATTTTGGTATTTTAGCAGAAAGCCGTCGGGATTAAGAATGAATACATTGACCGGAGGCAAGGCGAAGCGATATCATCGTCGGCCTTAAATACGGCTGGTTGGATTTTGCTCAATACCAACAGGCCAATAGCCGAAGAGGCGGCGGCATCGGTCCGATGAGTAAAGGCTGACCTTATGCTGCTACCGAAAAGCTGATGTCTTTCCGGCCTCTTCCAAAATCAGAATCAATTCTATCAGGTAGGTGAGCTTCGAATGCCAGAAGTTAAAGTGAAAGAGAATGAACCGTTTGACGTAGCCCTGCGTCGCTTCAAGCGCTCCTGTGAAAAAGCAGGCGTATTGTCAGAAGTCCGTCGCCGGGAACATTACGAGAAGCCGACAGCCGTGCGTAAGCGCAAGGCCGCGGCAGCAGTCAAGCGTCATCTCAAGAAGCTTCAACGGGAACAGCGTAAGTTCGAGCGCCTGTACTAAGCCTGTCGCTTTTATTGCGCATGCAGAACTGATCACATCGCTTCCCCTGTCGAGGTGATTGTGAATCCAAAGTGCCGCCGGGGCCTGGCTTCGGCGGCACTTTTGGCTTTGGTGATGTGACCGGCACAGCCAAGGCGTACGGGAGGCTTCATGAGCGGACTCATCCCCCAACGGTTCGTCGAAGATCTGCTGGATCGTGTTGATCTGGCGGAACTGATTGGTGCCCGCATCACGCTCAAAAAAGCCGGCAGCAATTACAAGGCCCGCTGCCCCTTCCACGACGAGAAAACACCGTCGTTCAACGTGCGTCCGGATAAAGGCTTTTACCACTGCTTCGGCTGTGGCGCCCACGGCGATGCAATCAGCTTTGTGCGGGAATTCGACGGCCTGGGCTTTACCGACGCCGTAGAGGAACTGGCAAAGCGGGCCGGACTGGAAGTCCCCTACGATGAGGGCGTCAAGCAGGAGATGCAGCAGGCGCGCACCCTCACGGACGCGCTGGATTTTGCCACGGGTTTTTACCGATCCGCCCTGGCCCGCCCGGATGCCGCTTTTGCGCGGGATTACCTGAACCAGCGGGGCCTGGACCAAAGCATTATTGATCAGTACCAGATCGGTTATGCGCCCGGCACCGGAACGGCCCTGTTTGACGCGGCAGAGAAGCAACTTCAAGGTCCGCTCATCGAAACCGGCACAGTGTCGGACCGCTATGGCCGACCCCGGGACCTGTTTCGCAACCGAATCATGTTTCCGCTGCGCAACACCCGTGGCAGAACAGTGGCCTTCGGCGGCCGCACCCTGGGAGACGACAAAGCCAAATACATCAATTCACCGGAATCCGATGTATTTCACAAAAGCCGTGAAATCTATGGCCTGTTTGAGGCTCGCCAGGCTATCCGGCAACTCGACAAATTGTTGGTCGTGGAAGGCTACATGGATGTCATTGCGCTGGCCCAGCACGGCATCCAGTATGCCGTTGCCGCCATGGGCACAGCGACCAATCAGGAGAGCCTGAATGCATTATTGCGACAGGTCCGGCATCTGGTGTTCTGCTTTGATGGCGATAACGCCGGCTTCAGAGCCGCAGACCGCGCCATGGAAAATGCCCTGGAGTTGATCAGTGACGGGCTACACCTTCAATTTTTGATGCTGCCGGATGGCGAAGACCCCGACACGCTGATACGCAAAGAGGGTGCTGAAGCTTTCCGCCAGCGGGTGGATAGCGCAACGCCACTGTCGCGGTATCTGTTCAACCGGCAGAGCGAAGGCCTGGACCTGGCAGTACCGGAAAACCGGGGCGAGTTGCGGGCCCGGGTCGAGCCTTTGCTTAACAAGATGCCCCGCAGCACGCTGCGAGACGCCATGTGGCACGAAATGCTGCGCCTGTGCGGTAACCGGCGCGAATGGCAAAGCAACAAAGGCAGCGCCAGGCCCGGTGCCGGATTTGGCCGACCCGGCTATTCAAACGCACCGCCGGAGGCACCGGTGGATGTGCGCCTGAGCAAGGACAGCCTGCTCTGCGTTGCGCTTCTTGAAGCCCCGGAAATGGCCTCGGAACTGTTGGCGAGGTGCCGGGATGACAGGCAATTACAGCAGGCCCGCATTTTCGCCGAATGGATTCTTGAAAATAAAGTCCGGGACAAAAAACGCCTGATGCATGCCCTGGCGCTGGATAGTGAGTCGCGGCGCCGGTTTTTCCGATTGTTTGACGGCTTGGAGCATCTACCTTCAAAGGAGCACGCCCTGGCTGGCGCCCGGGAGATGCTGACGCCCAATCGCGAAGCGGCGCACAAAAAACGCCTCTCGGCGCTGCTGACAAGAAAGCGCAGTATCAGTGATTTGACAGATGAGGAACGCCAGGAACTCCAGCAGCTTGGCCGCAAGCATCAGGAGTAAGCGGTTTGAGTCTGCGCACCAACGGGTCAGACCACGGCAAAATCAAGCCACCGGCCGAGGACTTGAAAATCTATAGTCCATCACCATTAATTTATCTGGTGGCGGACCTACAACGCAACAGCTATACTGGCTGTTTAACTTTATTCTATTTATAAGTGGGTTTACAGGGTGTCTATGTCAGGCAATTCGCAAAAATCACGTTTGAAAGATCTCATTGCCCGAGGCAAAGAACAAGGCTACCTGACTTACGCTGAGGTAAACGACCACCTCCCGGAAGACATAGCCGACCCGGATCAAGTCGAAGACATCATCCGGATGATCAACGACATGGGCATTCAGGTCTCGGAAGTCGCACCGGACGCCGACACACTGCTAATGACCGACGGAGACTCCACAGCCGATGAGGCAGCGGCCGCTGAAGCCGCCGCTGCGCTCGCTGCCGTCGAATCTGATGCCGGTCGCACAACGGATCCTGTCCGCATGTACATGCGGGAAATGGGCACCGTGGAGCTTCTGACACGGGAAGGCGAAATTGTTATCGCCAAGCGTATCGAGGAAGGCGTGCGGGATGTCATGGCTGCCATTGCCCATTTCCCCGGCACTGTTGGCACCGTTATTCAAGCCTATGAACGCATTGTTGAAAACGAAGGCCGCATCAGCGATATCGTCACGGGCTTTCTGGATCCTGACGATGCCGAGCCGTTCATGCCGGAAGTTCCGGTAGCCGACACTGCTGCCACCGAAGGCGCAGACAGCGACGAGGAAGAAGAGCCCGAGAGCGGACCTGATCCGGAAGAAACCCGGCTGCGCTTCGAATTGGTCGCACAAAAGCTCGAGGCTGCCAACACAGCCCTTGAAACATATGGCCGCGGCCATAAAGCAACCCAGAAAGCCCTCAATGAACTGGGTCAGGTATTCGCGCCCTTCAAGCTGAACAACAAGGCGTTTGACGAGCTGGTCAACGTGATCCGTTCGACCAACGAACTGGTTCGTGAGAACGAGCGCCAGATCATGCGGATCTGCGTGCGCGAGTGCAAAATGCCGCGCAAGGACTTCATCAAATCTTTTCCCGGTAACGAAACCAACCTCGACTGGGCGCCGAAGATCGCCAAAAGCAAAAAGCCGTACGCTTCGCCCATGGTTGAGCGCCTGGACGAAATCGTCCGGATGCAGAAGCGTATCGCCAACGTTCAGAACGAAGTTGATCTGGACATTCCGGACATCAAGGAAATCAACCGCCGCGTATCCATTGGCGAAGCCAAGGCGCGCCGCGCCAAGAAGGAGATGGTCGAGGCCAACCTGCGTCTGGTTATCTCCATCGCCAAAAAATACACCAACCGCGGCCTGCAGTTCCTCGACCTGATCCAGGAAGGCAACATTGGTTTGATGAAAGCGGTCGACAAATTCGAGTACCGTCGTGGCTACAAGTTCTCGACCTACGCCACCTGGTGGATTCGGCAGGCCATCACCCGCTCCATTGCGGACCAGGCCCGCACCATCCGTATCCCGGTGCACATGATCGAGACCATCAACAAACTGAACCGTATCTCGCGTCAGATGCTTCAGGAGATGGGTCGCGAACCGACCCCGGAAGAACTGGGCGAGCGCATGGAAATGCCGGAAGACAAAATCCGCAAAGTCCTTAAGATTGCCAAAGAACCGATTTCCATGGAAACGCCGATCGGTGACGACGAAGACAGTCACCTGGGCGACTTCATCGAAGACATCCAGGCACTGTCGCCCGTGGATTCCGCTACGGCAGAAGGTCTGCGCGAAGCGACGCGCTCAGTGCTGGCCGGCTTGACGGCAAGAGAATCCAAGGTGTTGCGTATGAGGTTCGGTATCGAGATGAACACCGACCACACACTGGAAGAGGTCGGCAAGCAATTCGACGTCACCCGCGAACGCATTCGTCAGATCGAAGCCAAGGCTCTGCGCAAACTGCGTCATCCTTCCCGCTCCGACCACCTGCGCGGCTTCATCGACGACCAGCAACCCGGCACCTGATAAAACGTCCCTGTAGCAGGCGCCTGCCCTCATGGGTATAATGGCGCCCGCTATGTTTTCCGCAACAATTTCAGTTCTAAGGGCCTTTAGCTCAGTTGGTCAGAGCAGTCGACTCATAATCGATTGGTCGCTGGTTCAAGTCCAGCAAGGCCCACCAACCTTCAGTTAACCCAATCCGGCGTGTTCCCGACAACCATCGGAGAGTCCGATACTTGATGGACTAATCCGGCCCGCTATCACAGAGAACGGCCGTTTTTGGCCGCGCAAAGCTTTGCTTTACACACAACACGCAAAAACC
>JAGXLV010000007.1 GCA_018334495.1 Oleiphilaceae bacterium | reverse complement strand
TCCTGCCCATGCGTACAGCACTTATATTGAACGGTCTGAAGTGCCTGAACGCAAAGACGTCCAAAACGGTAAAGAGGCGGTGGAGAACATCGTTGAAAGTTTCGCCAAACTTATCCGCAAGCAGCGTGATCTGCTGAGCCTTGCGGGCGAGGCGGACGACGAAGGCACTGTGGCTCTGATGAGCGATTATATTTCTGAGCAGGAAAAAACAGTCTGGATGTATCGGAGCTACCTGGGGCAGTAAATCGGCCGGTTGTGGCGTTCTGAAAAACGGCGACCCGAGGGTCGCCGTTTTTTTAACTGGCGGTCGCCAGCGGTGGTACTTGCTCATGCAGGAACCACTTCTCGGTAACCACCTTTCGAGTGAACCAATGGGTTTTCATGAGACGGCTGGCAAGGGGCATTTTGACCCAGTCCGGAATATCCCAGCCTGCCGAACCGTCCAGTGCGCGGGCGCCAAACCGGTCCGATATGCTCTGGCCATAACGCTGCAGGCTGCCGCCCGAGTTGTCCGGCGCCTCGCGAATGATGTCCGCGGCCATGAGCGCAGACTCGATGGCCGGCCGGATGCCTTCCCCACTCTGGGTATAGGCGAGTCCGGCGGCATCGCCTATCAGCATTACACCATCATCCACCAGCGGTCGCTCCGCATGAGCATAAAGCAGATAGGCATGACCCTTGAAGCGGGTAGGCAGGTCAGTCGGTATGCGGCCCTGTTGCTTCATGTCTGCAACGAAGCTTTCCAGGTGATCCGTCAACCGGTGGTTGTCCTCACGACCCAAACCGATGTTCAGGAAATTGCCCTTGCGGAAGATCCAGGCGTAACCTTTTAAATCACGGCAGAACCAGAGTTCCGGCCGGTCGCCGCGAGCTTCACAGACTCTTGCCTGCTCCGGTGTCATTTCAAATTCCACTTCCTTGGCGGCCACTATGGTCTCGTGCCCGCCCGGGCCTTCACCCAGTTGCCGGGCGACCGGACAAAAATGCCCCCCGGCGCCAATTAATAATGGCGCCTCGCAGGTCTCGTTTATAATCCAGCTGCCGGCTTGCCGGGTAATGGACTTGACCGGTGTTTTGAGCATTTTATCCACGTTTACCCGTTGTAGCAGGTAATCATCGAACTCACATCGGCGGATGCCGTAGCTGACGGTTCTGCCATGATCGTTCTCCACTGCCGTCTGGCCCATCATGCCGATGCGGAAGCTGTCGATTGGCTGGAGCGTGCGTCCCTCGCCATAATCATCTAAATTGACGTGCAGGCTTTCCATAACAGCCGGCGTGACCCAGCCGGCGCAGGTTTTGTCCCGTGGGAAATTCTGCTTGTCTATAATGAGGATCTTCTTGCTGGTATCCCGCAATGCCCAGGCCAGGGTTGATCCGGCCGGCCCACCGCCGACGATAATGATGTCGTAATGCTTCATCTCAGACTGCCTCCGGTGCCGCGGGTGTTGTGTAAAGGTGTTTGCGGTTCAGGAGCAGGTTGTTGTTCTGGCCGTGAGTAAACACGACTTGGAAGAGCTGCAGGGCGCCCGCCTGGAAAGCGGCAATCGACCCGGCCAGATACATGCGCCAGGCCCGGTTGAACTCCTCGCCATACATCTCGACGACCTCGCTTTCGTGCTCCTGAAAACGTGACATCCAGTCCTCCAGCGTGCGGGCATAGTGAAGTCTCAGGTTTTCCACATCCAGAACCGAAAACTCCCCGCTTTCGCAGATCCCCATGAACTCACCAATGCTCGGAGGGTAGGCGCCGGGGAATATGCGTTTCTCGATCCAGGCGTTCATCAACATGGGCCGGTTTCGCCCGATGCTGTGCAGTAATGCCATGCCTTCGGGTTTCAGGGCGCGCTTGATGACCTGAGCCAACTCGTCGAAGTTGTCCTTGCCCACGTGTTCCAGCATACCGACGGAGACAAAGGCGTCGTACTGGCCCGATATATTGCGGTAGTCGTCTTCGACATAGTTGATCAGGTGATCCAGATTCTGGCGCCTGGCTTCGGCCCTGGCAAATTCAATCTGCTCTTTCGAAATGTTGTAGGCATGGACTTTCACGCCATGTTCACGGGCCATGTAACGAGCCAGGCCGCCCCAGCCGCACCCCGCTTCCACCACGGTCTGGCCGGGCTTCAGGCGAAGCTTGCGACAGACATGCTCAAGCTTGGCCAGCTGGGCCTGTTCCAGGCTCAGTCCGGCCTCTTCGTAATAGGCGCAGGTGTACTGCATTTCGGCCTTATCAAGCCAGAGGCTGTAGAAATCATTGCCCAGGTCGTAGTGATGGTGGATGTTGTCCCTGGCTTCGGAGACGCTGGTTGAGCGCGGTGAGTGGTTGCGCCACAGGGCCTCCAGCCATCGGGGCCAGCGTTCGCGGGCGTCCTGAACGGCGCGATACAGCGCCGCCATCAAATCGGGGAGGCTGCCTTCCACTTCGAGGCGGCCGCTGCTGTAGAGATCGCCAAAGGCCAGGTTGGGGTTGCCCACGAGCTGATAAAGCGCCTTGGGGTCAGAGAGTTGCAGGGTGTACTTTGCAGTAACACCATCGGTGTTGATGGTCTCGCCATTCCATAATCGAAAGCACAAAGGTGGCGACCCGGCCAGATGCAGGAGTTTGCCGATTAACCAGCGCTCATAACTGTGGGGAGGGCGATCCGCCTGCTGTTCCTGGTGTGGAATCGCGAGAGAGTGGGGCCGGCTCCTGTTGGTCGCTCGCGGATGATCGGCCTTGGTGCTTTGATTCATGGATGCTCCTTCCCTGATCAAGCGTTGTCTGGAATGCTTCTAGCCCGTTTGCCCCTCTCAATTATAAGGAAGCGTCAGTCGTTGTCATCCAATACGATACGGCCTCGGGCTACCGTTATCCGGTGCTGCTTTATGGCGTGTAGATCAAGTGTGCCAATTTTTGGAACGAATAAGCAAGATGTTACTTTAAAAATCTGCGCTGGGGGGCAAGTTGGTGCGGTTAATAAGTTGTGGCGACGAAAACAGGGCGGCAGCGCCGCCCCGCTTGGTTCCAGAGGAGGTCAGGAACTCATGCCGAACCATGCCGGAAAGATCACGATCAGCACCAGCACCAGCACTTGCAGCGCAATGAACGGCAAGACACCGCGATATATCTCGGTGGTTCGCACAGAGGGCGGTGAGACACCCTTCAGATAAAACAGGCTGAACCCGAACGGCGGCGTCAGGAAGCTGGTCTGCAGGTTCATGGCAATCAGGATTGCGAACCACAACATATTGATCCCCATCGCCTCGGCAACAGGTGCCAGGATCGGCACAATGATGAATGAGATTTCAACAAAATCGATGAAGAACCCAAGGATCAATATGACGCCCATGGCGAAGATCAGGAAGCCCCATTTTTCGCCGGGCAGTGACAGCAGGAATTCCTCAAGAATGTAATCGCCCCCGGTGTAGCTGAAGGTCATGGAGAAAGCCGTCGCGCCGATCAGGATGGCAAACACCATGGCGGTGACCTTGACCGTGTCCTGAGCGCTCTGCCACATAAGGCTGAAGGAGAACTGGCGATAGGCAATCGCCAGCATCAGGGCACCCACACCACCCAGCGCTGCAGACTCGGTGGGCGTGGCGATGCCGGTGAAGATGGAACCAAGCACAACGGCAATCAGTGCCAGGGGCGGGATGATAGCGATCAGCGCCTTGACGACTTCCTGGCTGCGGGTGTCATCACTGATTCTTTCCATCGGCGGTGCCATGTTTGGCTTCCACAGTGTCAGTATGATGATGTAACCCAGATACAGTCCGATCAGCACAACGCCGGGAATGACAGCCGCCCGGAACAGGTCGCCGACAGGCAGACCCAGAACGTCGCCGAGAATAATCAGAATGATGGACGGCGGCACAATCTGGCCCAGAGTCCCGGAGGCGCAGATGGTGCCGCAGGCCAGCTTACGGTCGTAGCCATGAGCCAGCATGACCGGCAGCGAAATCAGGCCCATGGCCACCACGCTGGCACCCACAACGCCGGTCGAGGCGGCCAACAGGGCCCCCACCACGACGGTGGACATGGCCAGGCCGCCGGGCAACCCGCCAAACAGCCGGCCCATGGACTCAAGCAGTTGCTCGGCCAGTTTGGTTTTCTGCAGCACGATACCCATAAAAATGAACAGGGGAACGGCCATAAGCACGGTGTTCTGCATGATGCTCATGATCCGGAACGGCATGAACGCAAACAGGTCCAGGCCGACCGCGGCCACCCCGAAAAGCACTGCGAGGCCGCCGAACACGAACGCGACGGGGAAACCCCACATCAGCATCAGCAGGGCCACGCCAAACATGATAAGACCAATCATGCCAGGCCCCCTTGAATCTTGTCGCTGGTATAGGATTCACCGAGTTTCAGCACTCGAATGGCCTGGGTGACCATGCCCAGGCCACTGGTCGCCATGAAGAATCCGGAAAGGGGCAGCAGTGATTTGACCAGCCAGCGGTACTGCAGGCCACCCGGGTCACCACTGCCTTCTCCGAGGCTGTAGGACTCGATCACAAAGCTGTAGCCGTAGTAGACAATCAACATCGAGAAAGGAATCACCAGGGTCAGTGCCCCGATGAGATTGACCCAGGCTTTCATGGGGTCCTCCCAGCGGTCATAGAATACATCGACACGGACATGGCCGTCGGTGCGCATGGCGTAGGGGATGCCTAACAGGAAAACAGCCGCGTACAGGTGCCATTCCATTTCCTGCATGCCAATGGAGACTTCATTGAAGGCGTAGCGCGAGACCACGTTGAAGAAGACATTGAACACCATGAGAATGAACGCTGCGCTTGCCACCCAGCCACACAGATAAGAAAGCCAGCCCAGACCCTTGTCCAGCGCAATGACCCATCGCATAACACACTCCTTCTTATAACTGGCACAGCCGGATTCAGGCCCCGCCGGGAGATTCTGGACTGAAACGCATCGTGCCGGGTGCTCCTGACTGAAGCAGACCCGGCACGAGGAGAGCCCTTATTTTCCTGTTAAACAGGGATTATTCGTTGAGTTCCGCCATGGTGTTCAGGTAGGCGCGCAGCGAAATATCGGTGTAATTGCGGGCGTTCTTCAGATACTTCGCCTGTGATTCGATGATCCTCTTGGCTTGGGCGTCCTCCTCGGCGGCTTCGGCGAGCAGTTTATCGTTAGCTTCGGCCACGGCGGTCAGGACGTCCTCGGGGAAGTTCTTGATCTGAACGTTCGGGTGCTCTTCCCGAATGGAAGCCCAGGCCTTGGAGTTTTCATGGACCGAGTGGATCATCATGTCATAGGCCGCGGTTTTCATCGCAGTCCGCAGGATTGCCTGAAGGTCCGCTGGCAGTTTGTCCCAGGTTTTCTGGTTGACCAGGAACTGCAGCTCGGTGGCAGGCTCGTGCCAGCCGGTGTAGTAGTAATCAGCGATTTGCTGGAAACCGAGACGAAGATCCAGTGCCGGCCCGACCCACTCGACGGCGTCAATCGTGCCGCGCTCAAGCGCCGTGTAAAGCTCGCCCGGGGCAATATTGGTGGGGCTGACACCGACTTCGGAGAAGACTTCGCCGGCAAAGCCGGGAATGCGCATTTTCACGCCTTCCAGATCTTCCAGGGAGTTGATTTCCTTGCGGAACCAGCCGCCCATCTGAACGCCGGTGTTGCCGCCGGGGAAGGACAGCATGTTGTGGGGCTCATAGACTTCCTGCATCAGTTCCATGCCGTCGCCGTGGTAAAACCAGGCGTACTGTTCGTCAGCGGTCATACCGAAGGGCATGCTGGTGAAAAACAGAGTGTTCGGAACCTTGCCTTTCCAGTAATAGGATGCGGAGTGGCCAATGTCGTATTGGCCGGCCTTGACCATGTCGAAAACGCCCAGTGGCGCCTTGTGCTTGTTGGCAGAGTCGATCCGGATTTTCAGACGGCCATTCGACATTTCTTCAGCCATGGCGGCCATGTTCTTGGTGGCGTCGCCGAAGATCGGGAAGTTGGGTCCCCAGGTTTCAGCGAGCCGCAAGGTGAATTTTTCCTGTGCGGTAGCCGGTGCGCTAACGACTGCGGTCAGCAAGCCGAAGGCCAGTATGGTGGCCAGGGCGGAACGTATTTTCATGGGGCAGCTTCCTTTATTTGTTTGTGGTGTTCGGTTCTGCGTTGAACGGGATAACAGTGTGCCAGGGCGACGGTAATAACACTCTCCATTAACGATGAAAATAGCACGGTTTTTATCTTTGAACGAACCTCTATTATTCTGCGCCTCCACACGGGTTGTGGGGCTGATGTGAAAAACGCTCCTTCATTGCCTGCGCGCGTTTGTCGGCCTGTCTGTATTCGGGCGGCAGGCTGCGTAAAATATAGAGGAAATCGCCTTTTTCCCGATGGCCGTCGCTGATGCCGGGGCGATCCGGATTCGTCACCACGATGGGCGTGACGACACGGCTGGTCAGGTGCGGTGCATAATGGGCAAGGGATGCCACAGTGCCCAGTCGGTTTTCGATATGGAAACGGCCGGTGAGGTGAAGAACCTGGTGGTCCGGATGAGTTTTGGTGGCCTGGTGAATGGCGGTTGCCATGGTGTTGTCTCTCAGAAGTTGAGCCTGATAGCGGCGTTGACCGGCTTCGCGAGCTTCGTCGCCATGACTGCCGTGGGACATGGCCGTCATGAATTTCTCTTTATAGGCTGGGGTGCCGTAAAAAGGCTCGAGCGGCAGCCACTCATGGGTGCTTCTGTCTACCTGTTCAAGGTAATCCGGGCCTTCCTGAGCCACGCAACGAACGATCTTCGCAGGGGCATTGGCGGCGACGACCGGCAGGTCGTGGTAACGGGCGAATTCGACCAGGGGGCGATAGGACGCCTGATAATTGTCCCAGGCGTCGCCCTGCTCGATCAGCGTGGCTTCGCCAATGTTGTTGGCGAGGTAGCGATCCATCACCACCTGGTTGTCAGCCGTGAATTGTTCCATGGACAGTATCTGCCGGGGTCTTTGTTGGTGCAGCGCTACCTGTAGGCGGGATTGAAGCAGGTGAGCGCCGTTGTGGCCATGGAGTTCTCCAATAAAGACCACATCGACATCACGGAGCTCGTGGGTCAGTTCGGTCAGCGTCAGGGCTTTCTGATCGTTACTGTCGAGCAAAAGGCTCTCATAAAGCGAGTGAATCCGGGCCGGCTCAGGGGGCAAGCGGGCATCAAGATGACTGTCGGACACGGCGCAGGCACTTACCGACAGCGCCAACACGAAAGCGGCCAAATTGGTTATACTCTTCATACAATAACTCCTGAAGCTCTTTGAATGCTTTACGCGAGTATCTTCCGGTTTGATCAGGCAGTACGAGTAATGAGTAAAAAAACACGGAAAAAAGCCCGCCCGCTATTTCATCCGGCCTTGTGGCCTTCCTGGCTGGTGATGTTTCTGCTTTACGCTTTGTCCTGGCTGCCGATGACGGTCAAGCAACGCTTGGGCAAATCTCTCGGAATTTTTCTGAGCAAGGCCATGAAAACCCGTTTCAAAGTTGCAACAACCAATATTGGCGCCTGCCTGCCGGAGTTGGATGAAAAGCAGCGGGAGCAACTGGCCCGGCAGTGTTTTGTGGCCTGCGCCCGTGGGTTTCTGGAAAGTACTCATGCCTGGTGGCGTGATACCACCAAATATCAGAAACAGGTGAAAGTTAACGGGCGTCATCATCTCGATGAGGCAAAAGCGCGGGGTAAAGGCATACTCCTGCTTGGCGGGCACTACAGCATTTTTGATTTCGCTCTGCCGCTGATTGCCTGTCAGCTGGACAAACCCGGCTATATGTACCGCCCCAATGACAACCCGGTGATCGACCGCATGATCGAGCAGGGCCGCCAACGGGACATGAACATCGCGCCGTTCACCAAACGTCAATTGGGCGGCATGATGTCGTTTTTGCGGTCCGGAGGCCAGGTCTGGTACGCCTGCGATCAGGACTTCGGACGCAAAGCGAATATTTTCACGCCGTTTTTCGGCGTTGAGGCGGCCTGCATTACTACTCCCAGTTACATCGCCCAGACATCGGGTTGTTCAGTCATTTGCGTCAGCCATTTACGGACCCCAGCGGGCGAGTATGAGATAACGTTTTCACCGATCCAGGAAAATTTTGGTGAGGACGACCGAGAGGATGCCGCGATCTGGAACGGCTTCATTGAGCAGGCCATTCGCCGGCACCCGGACCAGTATCTCTGGCTGCATAAACGCTTTAAGACCCGACCCGAGGGCGTGCCGCGGCTTTACTGATGCGCCAAGCCCCGTTACTTTTTGGAGAAGGATCAGACGTGGTGTCCTGTGCACGCGGGGCCCTCACGCTGGAGCTTGCTGGATTACAAATCTGATCGTTTATTCTGAGGGAGGGAAAGCCCCATGAGCGAGCACAGGATTTTCGGCGTTACCATCGAATGCGTAAAAGGGGATATCACCCAACAGGACGACATGGACGCCATTGTCAATGCCGCCAACGCTGAACTGAAAACCGGCGGCGGGGTGGCAGGCGCGATTCACAAGGCTGCCGGTCCCGGGCTGGAGGAGGAATGCCGGTCAATGGCACCCATCAAGCCGGGTGAGGCGGTGATCAGTGGGGGCCATCACCTGCCCAACCGTTATGTGATTCATTGTCTGGGGCCGGTTTACGGTGTAGACGAGCCGGCGGACGAAAAACTGGCGGACTGCTACCGCAATGCCCTGGCGCTGGCGGAAGAAAATGGCATACGCAGCCTTGCCTTTCCGGCCATTTCCACCGGAGCTTTTGGCTATCCGCTGGAGGCGGCCACCCGGGTTGCCGTCAAAAAGGTGTTGGCAAAAATAGAGCTGGGCACGTCGGTTGAGCATATTCGCTTCGTTCTTCACAGTGAAGGCGACCGCAGTGTCTACGATCAGGTGCTGGGTGCGATGGTGGATGCCGACGTCTGATCCATGGGCAAAAAGTATCGGGTGTTTGCGATCTGCGACGGAGGCGCCTCGGGTGAGAGTGCTTTAGACTTCGGGACTCATCTTTTAAAGTGTTCCGGAAACTCCTTGAGGATAGGCGCCTGTGTCACGTATTCAAGCTTTTACTCTGACCACTATTGCCATGATCGCGTTCGCCGGCAATTCCCTGCTGGCCCGATTGGCGCTTCGGGATACGGATATTGATGCGGCCAGCTTTACCAGTATTCGTTTGGTCTCGGGAGCCCTGATACTCTGCCTGTTGGTGACTGTTCGTGGGCGCTCGTCGGCGCCAAGGGTTGCCGGCAGAGGCAGTTGGCTATCGGCGATGGCGCTGTTCGTCTATGCCGCCGGTTTCTCTTTCGCCTATCTCGGCCTGGCCGCCGGCACCGGGGCGTTGCTTCTGTTTGGCGCGGTGCAGGCCACCATGATCGGCTGGGGCCTTTGGTCCGGTGAGCGCCTGCGCCCGCTGCAGTGGCTCGGTTTTGTGGTGGCTTTTGCCGGCTTATTCGGTTTGCTTTTGCCTGGTGTGTCGGCACCGCCGCTGGCCAGTTCCCTTCTGATGCTGGCCGCCGGTATCGCCTGGGGCGTTTACTCTTTGCGTGCCAAAGGTGCCGGTGACCCCACTCTCGTGACGACCGGTAATTTCACCCGGGCGGTGCCTTTTACGCTGGTGCTCAGTGCTCTGATGGGAGCCCGGTTGCAACTGGACGGACCAGGCGTGGGCTATGCGGTGGCTTCCGGCGCCATTACCTCGGCACTGGGGTATGCCATCTGGTACATGGCGCTGCCGGCATTGAAAGCCGCAACGGCAGCCAGCGTGCAGTTGAGTGTTCCGGTTATTGCCGCGATCGGTGGGGTGCTGTTACTGAGCGAGCCCCTGACCCTGCGCCTGGTGCTCACTGGCCTGGCCATTCTGGGCGGCATCGGGTTAGTGATTTTTGAAAAACAGCGGCTATTGAAGGCGCCTGCCTGATATTGGTTGCGCGGAAATCCTTTCCGTTTAATATCTTGACTGGTTCGGTCGAGCTGGCAGGCTGGCTGAATGGGTTGTAACACCTTGTCTGCTAAAAGGACGCTTTCATGGCAGAATTATTGGCCAGCCATCCGTTTTATGAGATCAGTGCCTTACTGATACTTGCTGCCCTGACGGGCATCCTCGGCCTGGCGCTGCGCCAGCCGATGATCGTCAGTTTTATCGCGGTGGGCATTCTGGCCGGGCCCTCCGCTCTGGATCTGGTGCATTCCTACGATCAGATTCAGCTCCTTGCGGAGCTCGGTATCGCGGTGCTGTTATTCCTGGTCGGCCTGAAGCTTGATCTCAGTTTGGTTCGAAGGCTTGGGGTCGTGTCGCTCGCCACGGGGCTTGGTCAGGTATTCTTCACAGCCGTTGTCGGTTTTTTTATCGGGCTGGCCCTGGGGCTGTCGGCCGTGGCGGCGGCCTATGTCGCAGTGGCCCTGACGTTTTCCAGCACGATCATTATTGTCAAATTGCTCACCGACAAGAAAGAAGTGGACTCTCTCCACGGGCGTATCGCCATTGGCTTTCTGATCGTCCAGGATCTGGCTGTCATTATCGCAATGCTGGTTTTGTCCGCTTTCGGTCTTGGTGAACCAGGGGCGGAAGAAAGTGCCAGCGTAATGGGGCACATAATCGAGGTTTTGGGTTATGGGGTGGCCCTGCTGATCTTTATCGGGCTATTTATCCGTTATCTGGCGGACCGGGTCGTCCGGCGCGTCGTCCGCTCTTCCGAGTTGCTGATTATCTTCGCCATTGCCTGGGCCGCCTTTCTGGCGGCAGTGGCGGATTATGCCGGCTTGAGCAAGGAGCTGGGCGGTCTGCTTGCCGGCGTTTCCCTGGCTTCCACGGAGTTTCGCGAAGCCATAGTGGCGCGCCTGTCCTCAATGCGGGATTTTCTGCTGCTGTTTTTCTTCATCGCCCTCGGTACTCAACTGGATCTGGGCATGCTGGGCGCCCAAATGCTGCCGGCACTGGTGTTGTCGGCGTTTGTTCTGGTGGGCAATCCCCTGATTGTTATAGCTATTATGGGGTTGCTGGGCTTCCGTAAGCGAACCGGTTTTCTGGCCGGATTGACGGTGGCGCAAATCAGCGAATTTTCCCTGATTTTCGTGGCCATGGGGGTGTCCCTGGGCCACATTGGCGCGGATGCCGTAGGCCTTGTGACCCTGGTCGGGCTGATTACCATTGCATTATCTGTGTATATGATCAGTTATTCCCAGACCCTGTACCGCTGGTTTGAGCCTTATCTGGGCGTTTTCGAGCGCAGCGATCCCTTTCGGGAGGCCTCGCTCGACAAGGTCGTTTCCGGGCCTTGCCATGATGTCATTCTGTTTGGGTTGGGGCGCTATGGCGGCTCGATCGCCGGCCACCTGCGCGAGGCGGGGTACAGCGTACTGGCGGTGGATTTTGATCCGGAGACGGTGCGGCGCTGGCGGCACGTGGGGCTTGAGGTGGTTTTCGGTGATGCGTCGGATGAGGATTTCGTTGCAACTCTGCCATTGGAGCAGGCTGAGTGGGTGGTGTCGGCTATGCCCGACCATGAACGCGGTGTTACCCACACCGATCCGCGAACTGTGCTCATAAATTCTCTCAAAGAGCACGGCTTTGAGGGAAAAATTGCGGTCTCGACCCAGAATCCCGACGAACAGGATTTCCTGAACGAAGCCGGTGCGGATGTGGTATTCATGCCTTTCAGGGATGCCGGTCGACAGGCAGTGCAGATGATGGGAATAAGTGGTGACAGGCCGGCTGAAGATCGCCGGTAAGCCGGTGATCCAGGCCTTGCCGAGCCTCGTCTGCAAAAGCGGTAAGATTCACGTAAAAAATGGCGAGAATAGGCAATATAAATTTCAATTATGAAAAAAAAGCCCTTAGAGTTGATCTTAATGTTGGCAATATTACCCTGAACAAGGGCGGCCGACTTGTCTTATACCCTGATACCCCAAGACACAGGACAGAGATCATGCCATACGCAAACGACGTTGATGCCATTGCATCACTGCTTAAGCAAAACCCGACCTGGAAATCGATCAAACCCGAGGATGCCGCTCGCCTGCGCGCCCAGAACCGCTTCCAGACCGGCCTGGACATTGCCCGTTACACCGCCAGGATCATGCGGGAAGATATGGCTGCGTATGATAAAGATACCTCCAAATACACCCAGTCTCTGGGTTGCTGGCATGGTTTCATCGGCCAGCAAAAGATGATTTCCATCAAGAAGCACTTCAGCAGCACCAAAGGCCGTTATCTGTACCTGTCGGGCTGGATGGTCGCGGCCCTGCGCTCTGAATTCGGGCCCTTGCCGGACCAGTCCATGCACGAGAAGACCGCGGTGCCGTCGCTGATCGAAGAGCTCTACACCTTCCTGCGTCAGGCCGATTCCTGGGAATTGAACCACCTGTTCCGTGATCTGGAAGAAGCCAACAAAGCCGGCGATACCGCCAGGGCGAAAGAACTGGAAACCAGGATCGACAATCACGAGACTCACGTGGTGCCCATCATTGCCGACATAGACGCCGGGTTTGGTAATGCCGAAGCCACGTATCTGCTGTCCAAGAAAATGATCGAGGCCGGTGCCTGCTGCATCCAGATTGAAAACCAGGTCTCCGACGAAAAGCAGTGTGGCCACCAGGCCGGCAAAGTCACCGTGCCTCATGCTGATTTCCTGTCCAAGATCAACGCCGTTCGCCTGGCGTTCCTGGAGTTGGGTGTCGACGAGGGTGTTATTGTTGCCCGTACCGATTCGCTCGGTGCTGGCCTGACCCAGAAGATCGCCGTGACCGAAGAGCCGGGCGATCTGGGCGACCAGTACAACAGCTACCTGGACGGCGACGAAATCGCCAAAGCCGAGGACATCAACAACGGCGACGTGGTGATCAAGCAGAATGGCAAACTGGTCAAGCCCAAGCGCCTGGCCTCCGGCCTGTTCCAGTTCAAACCCGACACCGGTGAAGACCGTGTGGTTCTGGACTGCATCACCAGCCTGCAGAACGGCGCCGACATGCTGTGGATCGAGACCGAGAAGCCCCACGTCGGCCAGATCGCCGGTATGGTTAACCGCATCAAGGCTGTCGTGCCTGACGCCAAGCTGGTTTACAACAACAGCCCGTCTTTCAACTGGACCCTGAACTTCCGCCAACAGGTGTTCGACGCCTGGAAAGAAGAAGGCAAGGACGTGTCCGCCTACGACCGCGCCAAGCTCATGAGCGAAGAGTACGACAATACGGAGCTGGGGCAACTGGCCGATGAATGGACCGCAAACTTCCAGCGTGACGCCGCTCGTGAAGCGGGTATCTTCCATCACCTGATCACGCTGCCGACCTACCACACAGCCGCGCTGTCGACCGATAACCTGGCGAAAGGCTACTTCGGCGACGAAGGCATGCTGGCCTACGTGGCAGGCGTCCAGCGCAAGGAAATCCGTGAGGGCATCGCCACGGTTAAGCATCAGGACATGGCCGGCTCCAACATCGGTGACGACCACAAGGAGTTCTTCGCCGGTGATGCGGCCCTGAAGGCCGGTGGTAGTGACAACACCATGAATCAGTTCTAAAGCATCAGGCTGATCGATTGCCCCGGACCTGTTCCGGGCCAGCAAAAACCCCGCTTCGGCGGGGTTTTTTTTGACACCTGATTTTCTCGTATGCCTCTGAATTAACTATTAAATTTTAAAAAACCCTTCCGTAATCGGTAAAACCTGTATCAGATATGCAACATTGCCGGCTGCCCTGACGTTTCCCCGTTTTCTCTAAAATAAATAAAAATCTAATATTATCAGTCACATGAGATTCAGGGTGTCAGCATGGCATGGTAATCGCAGCTATATCCGTGGGAAACGACCGGGACGTGCCTGCAGGAATGCAGGCTGGTCGGCTGTCCCCACATCGACAATCATGCAAGAAGGGAATGGTAACCATGAAAACTCAAAAAAGCTTATTGGCAGCAGCTGTTGCACTGGCACTGGGACTTTCCGGGGGCGCCTACGCCCAGGACGTGACCCAGGGCGGCGACGGAGACCCGAATACCAATGCCAATGCCTCGTCAACTGCGAACACTGATGAGTCAGGCAACACGAATTCCGGTAATGACAATTCCACGGACAACAGTGTTTTCACGGACACTGACACTGACACTGACACGGATACCGACAATAGTGTCGATACCGACAACAGTGTTGCCGACAGCAATAACGACAACTCTGAGACTGATACCGACACAGATAACAGTGTCGATACCGACAACAGCGTTGCCGACAGCAATAACGACAACTCTGAGACCGATACCGACACCGACAACAGCGTTGCCGACAGCAATAACGACAACTCTGCGACCGATACTGACACCGACAACAGTGTTGCTGACAGCAATAACGACAACTCTGAAACCGATAACAGTGTCGATACCGACACCGACAACAGTGTTGCCGACAGTAATAATGACAACTCTGAGACCGATAACAGTGTTGCTGACAGCAATAACGACAACTCCGACACCGATATAGATAACAGTGTCGATACAGACACAGACAACAGTGTATCCGACAGCAACAACGTTTCAGACAGCAACAATTCGTTTGAAACCACCTCATTCCTGAACAGCGCTGAACTGGATGGCGCCGTGTCCGGAGTCACCACAACCTATGCGGATGCGAGGGGCGAAGGGTCCTATACCGCTGTGAATCATACCAATGAGATCTCCGGAGGTTCAGCGAACTTCACCGGCGTTGGCGCTATCTCCCAGAACGCCGGTAACGCCAGTGTTACCCAGGCCAATGTCAGTGTTCAGTCCAATCTGTCCACTGGCAACTAGGGAAATGTCGGGCCGCATCGGGAAGAGGTTTTTCCGGTGTGGCCGGGTTTTCCGGGAGAAATCTCATGGGTGACGTCATCAGATTGGAGTTGAGAGTTGCCTTGTTGCTGTTGATGTTTGGGTGGGTGTCTCCTTCAGTCGCTGAGGAATGGTTGGAGGCGGCGCGACTGTCGCCGGACCAACTGGCAGACTCAAGCGGCCGGCAAGGTATACCGATGCAGTGGCAATTAAACGAAAATCAACAGACTGGCAGTGTTTCCGATAATGTGCTGTCGGGCAATGTGGCTACAGGGGATAACACGATCTCTGACAATGCGTTTGGCAACATGAGCGGAATTGCCACAGTTATCCAGAACACTGGAAACCAGGTGGTCATTCAGGACAGCACTCAGGTCAACATTCTTATTAACCAATAACGGAGGTGGGCCATGAAAGGATGGCGGCTTGCTGTCTTAGGCGCAGGTGCCAGCCTGGTATGGTCCACCGGTTTTGCCGGCTCGGTGACCATTCCGGGTATTGCGGGCAGTCTTTCCGTGCCGGTGACCAGTTTTCAGGAACGCCGGTTCGACCGTATTTTTCAGCAAGAATACGACTTCAGCTGCGGCTCCGCGGCGGTAGCTTCGCTTTTGACTTTCCACTATGACGACGAATTCAGCGAGCGGGAAGTGTTTGAATCCATGCTTGCCCTGGCCGATGCGGGCAAAGTGCGGCAGGAAGGCTTTTCGATGCTCGACATGAAGAATTTTCTGGGGGCCGAGGGCTATCAGGCGGATGGCATTCGCTTGCCCTTGAAGGGGCTGCGCGAGCAGGTTCGTTTGCCCACGATTGTCCTGTTGAATCTGAATGGCTTTCGGCATTTTGTTGTCATCAAGGGCATCAATGACAAAGAAGTATTGGTGGGCGATCCCGCTCGTGGTGTGAACGCCTACTCTCATCAGGAGTTTGAGGAGTCCTGGGACGGTACCGCCTTTGTCATCCGTAACCACCTTGAAACAGGGCGACGTGCATTTTCAACGGAAGAGGACTGGGCTCAGGTCACCAGGGCTCCGTTACAGGAGGGGTTGGTAGAACCCCCCGTGGGTCACACGCTGCCTTATTGGCCCTCGACACAGGAATGGTAACGCCAATGAAGACTTACTTCTTTCCAATTTGTGTGACGGTGTTAATCGTGGGCGCGGCCCCAACAGTAGCCGCCAGCCTGGCCTTGCCTGTCCCGCCCCTGGATGACCAGGCGCTTGAGTCCCGTCGGGGCGGGTTTCAGGTAGGCGATCTGGAAATTGCCATCGGGCTGGAGCAGGTCGTCTCTATCAACGGCGAGGACATGGTGGTCAATCGGCTGACCATCCCCAATCTGAACGGGCCGCTCAACGGCGGTGTCATTACTCACCAGATTGAAAATATGATTCACAGAGGAGGCGTTGGCCAGGAAGCGGGCACGATCGTGTCCGGCAGCGCCGGCGATGGCTCGAGCTTCTCCAGTTTTGTTCAGAATCGCCTTGACAGTGCGGTGATACAGAATCTTCGGCAACTTGACATTGAAGTGAATAATCTGGGCCCTGGCCAGCGGCTGCCTTTCAACCTGGATGATCAAATGCTGCAATACCTGGGGCGCTGAAACGCTCGCCAGCGCAGAGGCTCCGCCGGACCGGGCCTCGCGTCAGAACCTCATCGGTAATTTGAGCGTTATTTCGGTATCTGGCGCTTCATCCGTCGCCCCAACGCTGACCGTCAGGCTCAAACTGGTGCTTGGGCTCAAGCGCTGGGACAGGCCAAATGCCAGGGACCCGACCTGGATTCGCTCGAAATTGGAGTCAGTCAGGCTGTTGTTTTGCTCAAAGGAGGTGTCGCCAATCACGGAATGGCTGTAGCTCAGGCTGAAAGAGGTGCGTTCGTTGAACGCAAACCCCATTCCAAACCCGAACCTGACGACATTGCCGGGGTCGATCCTGCCGTTGTTGCCACCCTGATCCTCTTCCTGTGTCCAGACATAACTGAGGTTGCCAAACAGGACGGCTGGCTCGGAAGGGTAAATAAACGACAAACCCGGTTCGAAGGACCAAAAGCCCGAACCGGTCGGTCGTTCGCTGAGTTCCACGCCTATCGGGTTGCCCTCAGTGTCACGGACGATCCGCTGAGGTACGTCAAAAGGGCTTTCCCCAGTGGGACTTTTTACCCTGAGCTCGCTGATCAGATAAGGCCAGCCATCGAGCCCGTCGTTGACCTGATAACGCAGGGATAATTCCACATCGCCCAGGCCATCGCCCGTGGACTCTCGCAGGGTGTCTATGGGGGTTCCCTCGAAAGCCTGGCGTTCGCGAAGGTCTTCTTCGATGCGCAGGTAAGGCGCGCGGACTGACATCTCAAAACGGCTGGTGAACCCGTATTTAAAAGACAGGGCGCCGACAAAAATATCTCTCTGTACTTCCGAGACGTTGATCAGGCCGATCACGAGGGCGGGTATGATGGTAAAGCCTTCAATGGCGACGAGGGTGGAATTGCTGTGGGCATAAGACAAGGAGGGTTCAATAGTAAACTGCCCCGGCTGAGTCACTATGCCGCGATCAGTTGTTATCGACGCGATCTCCGTGGCCCTGTCGCCTGCCTGTTCGGATGACGGGTTCGGGCTGACATTCTGTTCCTGCGCGGTCAACGGATTAGTGTAAAGAAACGAACCGATCAAAAACGGTAGGATTCTTGAGTTTTGCATGGTTGCTTCCTCATGTATCGATTGTTATCAAGTCTGCTTCGGCTTTTCCAGCGCTTTCCTGGGATCGTGTTTTGCCATCAGCCGATAAAAGGAAACCCGCGAGATTCCCAGCAGTCGTGCCGCCGCTGAAACATTCTGATGGCTTAGCGTAAGGCTGTAAGACAAAGCCTCTTGCTCCGCCAGGTCACGGTATCGCTCAAGGCGAAGCTCGGTTAACGGGGGCATGGCCGCGATGTTTTCGGCAAGTCCAAAGTCCCAGGGCTCAAGCAGCGGCCGGTCGCCCAGCAAAAAGGCTTTGGCGAGACGATTCTGCAACTCCTGGAGATTACCGGGCCAGTCGTGTTGAAGCAGGCAATGCATGCTGTCCAGGCTCAGGTTTTTTATGTTCAGGGTGGTTTTTTTGCCGGCGATCATGTTTTTCAGAATGAACAGGATATCCTCGCGGCGATTTCTAAGGGCCGGCATCTGGATTTCCAGCTCTCCCAGCCGGTAATACACGTCCCCTCTGAAACGCCCTGCTGCAACTTCTCTATCAAGGGCCGCTGTGCTGGTGGCTATGACACGGGCGGTGACTTTTCGCGGGGTGACCGCGCCGATTCGCTCCACCAGGCCCTCCTGCAGGAATAACAGCAGTGCCGATTGCTGTTCGGGCTTGAGTTCGTCAATGCCGGCGATCAGGAGTGTGCCGCCGTCGGCAGCCTCCAGCCGTCCCGGCCGGCCAGTGGTCGCGCCGGTAAACGCGCCTTTTTCATAGCCGAAAAGTTCGCTCTGAGTGAGTGACAGGGGCAATGCCGCACAGTTAATGGTGATTAATGGCGCATGCCGCTGTGGTGAGTTGGTATGTATAAATCTGGCGGCGGCTTCTTTTCCAGTGCCGCTCTCACCGTGAATGAGAACCGGCTCATGAGTCTGGCCGAAGCGCCTTAACAGGGAGCGGGTTCGGGAAATTGCAGTCGATGGGCCCTCAAGGGCAAAAGGCTGGTAACTGTCGATTGTTGGATTGTGGGTCGGCATTTGCAATTCTGCCATTCCCCACAAATGGCCCAATATGGTATTCAGCCGTTCGCAGTCAATTGGCAGCCTGTGGTAGTCAGAGCAATACTGTGACACCAGCGCCCGGAGTTGTTTATCCTCCTGGGGTGGGGATGCAAGAATCCCGACCCAGTGGGGCAGCCTGAGAGTGTCGAACCACTGATCAAGGCGGGTCAGGTCGGACGCTGCGGAATATTCGCTGAAATCGAGGATACCCACCCTGGAATTCGGTATGACAGCTGAATTGACAGGCGGCTGGGTCATGTCCAGTGGGTGGACATGCCAGTGTGATCCCAGTTCGATACTGTGTTTGGAACGGCAGGGCGCCGACGACAGCCAAACAAGCGGTCTTTTGTCCTTCATGGCGGATTCCCGAGAGATAACGGCCTTCAGGTATGACTGCGTGTTGTCTTGTGTTCCGCGGCGGCTGGTCTTTTTCGTCAGCCGGCTACTGCCTTGTAGCCGTGGTTATGTCACTTAGCGGTCGATGCAAATGAGGCAGCAAGGATTGTCAATCACAGGTCGTGCCATTTTTTGTTATTTACATATAAAACAATCAGTTGAGAAACTTGTGTTTAATTGATTAGCGCCTTGCGTAATATTTCTTGACACTGTTCAGGTCGTGCCTGGCTTTCTTACTTGTCTTCCCGTTGCTGGATCTGCCAGAGGTTGGCGTAGGTGCCGGCCCGACCCAGCAAGGCTTCATGACTGCCCTCTTCCACGATCCGGCCCTGGCTCATTACCAGAATGACGTCAGCATCGACGATGGTGGACAGGCGATGAGCGATGACCAGACTGGTCTGGCCCCGGGATACTTCGCGGATGGCCTGGAGAATCCCCTGCTCGGATTCGCTGTCCAGCGAGGATGTGGCCTCGTCGAAGACGAGAATGGGCGGGCGTTTGAGGATCGTGCGGGCAATCGCGACCCGCTGTTTCTCGCCTCCGCTCAGCTTAAGGCCGCGCTCACCCACCAGGGTTTCCACGCCATCGGGCAAGTCCTTGATGAACTCGTCCAGGTGGGCCATCCGAATCGCTTCCATGACCTCCGTTTCGGTGGCGTCTATCCGGCCATAGCGCACGTTCTCATACAGGGTGCTGTTAAACAGCACGGTGTCCTGGGGCACTATGCCGATGGCCTGGCGCAGGGATTCCTGGGTGACCTGACGAATGTCCTGGCCATCAATACGGATGCTGCCGCCGGTGACATCGTAGAAACGGAACAGCAGTTTCACCAGCGTGGACTTGCCGGCGCCACTGCTGCCCACGACAGCGACTTTCTGTCGCGGCCGGACCCGAAAACTGACGTCATGGAGGATCGGTCGGCGCTCGGAATAGCCAAAACTGACGTGATCAAACTCAATGGCCCCGTCGGTAATCACAAGTGGTCTGGCACTGGGCTCGTCCTTGATTGCCGGTGCCTGGTTGAGCAGCTCGAACATGCGTTCAATGTTGGCGGTGGCGCTCTTGAGCTCGCGATAGACAAAGCCGAGAAAGCCCAGGGGAATGAACAGCTGCATGGTAAAGGCGTTGATCAGCACGAAATCGCCGATGGTGATCTTGTCGGTGAGAACCTGATCGGCGGCCAACACCATCATGGCGGTTACCGCAACCGCAATAATCAGGGCCTGGCCGCCGTTGAGCATGAACAGCGACAGACGGTTCTTGCGCCGGGCCTGCTCCCAGTGAGCCAGGTCTTCGTCGTAGCGACTGGCCTCGAAGGCTTCGTTGCCGAAGTATTTGACGGTCTCGTAGTTCAGCAGGCTGTCGACAGCGCGGGTATTGCTGGTGGAGTCGGCGAGATTGGCTTCGCGCACAAAGGACAGGCGCCAGTTGGTGACCAGCACCGAGAACAGGATATAGCTGACCACGGCCGTCAGGGTAATAAGCACAAAACCGATGTTGTAATTGAGCAACAGTATGCCCGTCACCATGGCCAGTTCCACCAGAGTGGGCACGATGTTGAACACCATGATGCGCAGCAGGAAACCGACCCCGCTGACGCCCCGCTCGATATCACGGGACAGACCGCCGGTGCGTCGATTAAGGTGAAAGTTCAACTCCAGGGCATGGAGATGCTCAAAAACCTGTAAACCGATTCGACGCATGGCTCTTTCCGTTACACGGCCGAATACAGTATCCCGCAATTCGCCAAACAGAGTGGTGGCCAATCGGGCAGCGCCGTACGCCAGCAGCAGACCCAGGGGCAGGGCGATGGCCAGGTCCGGCGTGGCCTTGTTATCAAGGCCGTCAACAATATGCTTGAGAATGAACGGCACGCCGACGGTAGCGGCCTTGGCGCCCACCAGGCACAGCATGGCGATAACGATACGGCCACGATACTCCATGAGGTAGGGCCAGAGGCTGCGCAGGGTCTTCCAGCTGAGTTGGGCCGGCTCCTGGTCCGGAGCCATGGACATGCCTCTCATTGCTGATCATCACCCGGCTTGGCGTCGGATAATTCCTTGCGCATGGCGAGACGGGCTTCGCGCCGAATCCGGGCATGGCGTTCCGCAACCACCAGCGCCAGGCGATCGCACTTGGCCATGATCATGCCGCCAAATACGGTGTTCTGGGCGTTCATGTCATTTGGAAAAACCTTGTAAACGTGGTTCTCTATGGCAGATGCCGAGACGGGTTTTGCGTTCTTTTGGGCCATGGTCGTTTGATTGCCTTGTAAATGTACCGGGGCCTCAGCTTACTACATTGTCTCTGTCGCCTAAACGCCCGGGGGAGCCAGTTTGACTGTTGATCAAGCCATTGTCTTTGCGGTACTGGGTGTCACCCTGGTCCTTTTTGTGTGGGGGCGCCTGCGGTTCGATGTGGTGGCCATGCTTGCGCTTTTGGTTGTCGCGCTGCTTGGGCTGGTGCCTGAGAAAGAGGTGTTTGCCGGTTTTGGCCACCCGGCGGTCATTACCGTCGCCGGCGTGCTTGTCGTGAGCCGTGGCCTGATCAATGCTGGCGTGGTCGATAGCATAGCCCGGGTGATTGGTCGGGTGGGGACGAATCCGGTGGCTCAGGTTACTACCCTGACAGTGGTGGTGGCTCTGTGTTCCGGTTTCATGAATAACACCGGTGCCCTGGCGTTGCTGATGCCGGTTGCCATTTGGCTGTCCCGTAAGGGCGGGCACTCGCCCTCCTTGCTGTTGATGCCATTGGCCTTCGGGTCTTTGCTGGGTGGCACCATGACATTGATCGGGACGCCGCCAAATATCATCATCGCGTCTTATCGGGAGCAAACCGGTGCCGAGCCTTTTGGTTTGTTCGACTTTTTGCCCGTAGGCCTTGCAGTCGCGCTTGTTGGTCTGATTTTCATTGCGCTGGTGGGCTGGCGATTCACCCCCCAGCGCAAACAGGCCCGCGACGAGGACGAACTCTTTGAAATCAGTGATTACATCACTGAAGTTCAGGTGCCGGAAGGTTCCGACTCAGCCGGACGTACGCTTCACGGGGTACTGTCCAGGGTTGAAGACGATGCTGACGTTGTGGTGTTGGGCCTGATAAGAGATGAAAAACGCGAACTGGTGCCCTCCACCTACGAGATCCTGCAGACAGGGGATATTCTATTGGTGGAGGCAGGAACGGAAAGTCTTCAGCGCCTGCTTGATACAGCGGAGTTGCGACTGCAGGCGGATCAACGGGAGGAAGAGGAGGAGCAGGACCAGGAGCAGGAGCAGGACAAGAAAAACAAAGGGGGAAAACGAACCAAAAACATCAGGCGACGGCTGGGCAAAGGTGACGTCGACCTGATGGAAGTCATCGTCAGCGTCGATTCCCGTCTGATCGGTCGCAGCGCCCATCGTTTGAGCCTGCGTGAACGTTATGGCATCAATGTCGTGGCCGTGGCGCGCCAGGGCCAGCGGGTAAAACAGAGAGTGGGCAATATACGCTTCAAGGCCGGCGACATTCTCCTTGTCCAGGGCCGGGAGTCTGCGTTGCGGGAATCCCTGTCGGCTCTGGGCTGTCTGCCGCTGGCAGAGCGCGGCCTGCGCCTCGGCGGCTCCCGTGGCACGGCTCTGGCAACGGGCATCTTCGTCGTCGCCATTGTGGTTCTGATGATGGGGCTGGTGCAGGCTGCGACGGCGCTGGTGGGCGCGGCGCTGGCCATGGTGATCGCCGGCTTGCTGAGCCCCTCGGAAGCCTATCGCAGCATTGACTGGTCGGTAATCGTGTTGCTGGGGGCGATGATTCCGGTGGGCCAGGCTTTAGAGACAACGGGCGGCGCCGGCTTTATTGCCGATCAGTTGCTGATGGCAGGGGGCACCCTGTCGCCTGCCCTGGTGCTGGCTATGCTCATGGTCATCGCCATGCTGTTGTCCAACCTGATCAACAACGCTGCTGCTGCGATCCTGTTGGCGCCCATTGCCATCAGTTTCTCGGAACAGTTGCCGATTACCGCCGATGCGCTTTTGATGGCCGTGGCGATCGCCGCCTCTTCCGCTTTTCTGACACCCATCGGGCACCAGTCCAACGCGCTGGTGATGGAGCCGGGGGGCTATCGATTTGGCGACTACTGGCGTCTGGGCCTGCCGCTTTCCGCCCTCGTGGTTGCTACCGCCGTGCCGATGATTTTATGGGTCTGGAACTGACCGGGATCCTCTGGCGCTTTAATCCGCTGTGTTAGGCTTAACGTAAACGTATGTCTTGATAACCCAATTGGCTTATCCGCAGTATCAGGAACAGGACCGTATGGAAGATAAAGACAGCCTCATTCAGGCATTGAATCAGACCAGGGCCCGAACACTGGCGTTAATCGACAGTCTGCCGGTGGATAAACTGGTCGTACCCTATCATCCGGGTGTTAACCCGCCTTTGTGGGAGCTCGGCCATGCCGCGTTCTTTTACGAGGTGTTTGTGCTGGCGGAACTCGACCAGCGTCCCAGTTACGATCCGGCCATGGACGATCTCTGGGATTCTTTCCACATCGACCACAAGGACCGCTGGCAGCCCGGCCTGTTTCCCGGCCGTGATGACGCACGCCGCTATTTCACGACAATATATGATCGCATAGAGGAGCGTATGCGCACCCAGCCTCTGACGGATTGGGCCAGGTACCTCTACCGTTATGCGATCTGCCACCAGAACATGCACGTTGAGTCCATGATCTGGTGCCGTCAGACCGCCGGTTACGAAGCGCCCCCAGACACGCGCCTGCCGGACCCCGAAGCGCCAGCCGGGCATTTACCGGTCGATCTGGGGGACGCTCGGGTACCGGCAGGCGCTTACGCCGTTGGCATGCCCGCGAACTCTGCGGACTATGCCGGACGGGACTTCGCTTTTGATAATGAAAAGCCGCGGTTTGAAGTGGAATTGGCCGGTTTTGACATCTCCCGGACGCTGGTCACCAACGCCGAGTTTATGGCCTTTGTTGAAGACGACGGCTACAAGCGCCGGGATCTCTGGTCTTTCGGCGGCCGCAAGTGGCTCGACACCGAGGTCGATGTGGCCCTGGTCCACGGCTTGAAGGAAAGGGTATTGCGCACCCCCAGGCATCCGCTGTATTGGCGCTACCAGAAGGGCCAGTGGCAGGAACGCCTGTTTGACCGCTGGCAGCCCCTGCAGCCGGATTACCCCGTTACCCACGTCACCTACTGGGAAGCGGAAGCCTATTGCCACTGGGCCGGGCGGCGCCTTCCCACAGAACATGAATGGGAGGCCGCGGCGTTGAACAATCGGGCGGGAGAAGCCTTCAACCGATTCCCCTGGGGCGACACGCTGCACCCGGACAGAGTCGATATGGATGCCGGCGCCATGGCGCAGCAGTCGGTTGCCGCTTTGCCCGACGGCGACAGCCCCTTTGGTTGTCGGCAGATGTTGGGCACGGTCTGGGAATGGACCACCGATCAGTTCCTGCCCTACGACGGCTTTGCCGTTGATATCTACCCCTATATGTCGACGCTGCAATTCGGCGACCACAAGATCACCAAGGGTGGCAGTTGCGCCACCTCGTCGTTATTAATCCGGGGCACCTATCGCCAGGCCTATCTGCCGCTGCGTAATGATGTGTATACCGGCTTTCGAACCTGCGCCCTTTAAGGAATCGCTTTACCATGAATCTGTATGAAACCGACGAACTTCTTGGCCAGTACATGGCCTTTCACTTTGGCGAGAGTTACTTCGGAGTGGGTAATTATCCGGCTCGCTGCGCCGGCATTTGCCAGGAGCTGATGGCGGGGAGAGATAAACGATCCGCCCTGGACCTGGGTTGTGCGGTGGGCCGCAGCACCCTGGAACTGGCCCGGGTTTTCGAGCGGGTGGACGGTCTGGATCTGTCCAACCGCTTCATTGAGAGTGCCAGTCAACTGGTTCAGAAGGGTGAGCTTGAATACTTTGTGCGGGACCAGGGCGAGCTTGGACACACGGGTAAAGCCAGTCTGACGGATCTGGGTCTTGATCGGGCGGGAAGCAAAGTCAGGTTCGCCGTCGCCGATGCTTGCAATCTTGGCCAGGACTACGCCGGTTACGATCTCATCTTCGCCGGCAATCTGATTGACCGTCTGGAAGACCCCAGGGCATTTCTGAGTTCGATTCACCAGCATTTGGCGGACGACGGCACGCTGGTGATCAGCTCGCCCTATACCTTGATGGAAGACTACACGCCCCGCGCCAACTGGATTGGCGGCTATCAACGAAACGGAACGCCGGTGACCGTGCTTGAGGGTATGAAAGAGGCGTTGTCCGGGCACTTCGAGCTGATTGCCGAACCGGTGGACGTACCCTTTGTGATCAGGGAAACCGCCCGCAAGTTTCAGCACACCATTGCCGAACTCACGGCCTGGCGCAGAATCCGCTGAAACGATCCCCTCTGCGGCGACTTGGCCACGCCGAACCCCGACGCTTCCCCCAACCCCGACAGCTTTTAAAGGGTGCCTGAGGGGTCTTTTTCAGGGTGTCGGCAACGGGTGCAGAGTGAAATCGGTGATGTGGCTGGCCAGGGCGACGCCGGTTTCACTCATGGTCAGGTAAGCCTCATCGGCGCCGGCGGCCTTGATTTTTGCGGCTTCATCGGGGTACATGGTGTGGGCTACGATGTAACCGCTAAAGCCTTTCTGGCGAAGTTTCCGGGCCGCGATGACTTTCCCCTCAATGTCGTTCATGGACAGGATAACGGCTTTCAAGTCCGGCATATGAAGCCCTTCCCAGAACATGGTGTCTTCGGCATCGGCAAACAGAACGTTGCGTTGGGCGGCAATGTGTTTTTCCATTTTGGCCGGGTCCGAATCCATCCCGAGCAGGCTGGTTTCGGTGCGCGCAAGCTGGTCATAGGCCGCGGTGCCTGTGCGCCCCATGCCCATGACCAGCACCCGCGTATTGCCCAGAGACACCGGCTGCTCGTCGGGATGGTGCTTCTGGCTCTCAAAACGCACCAGGCGTCTGGACAGTCGCTCGTATAGCGGATGCGCCATCCGGTTGAGCGGGGCCGATACGACAAACGAAAGGGCAACGGTGATGGCCAGAGGAATCAGCCATTCGGGCAGGGCGACGCTGGCGACGATCAGGCCGAACTCGCTGTAGTTGGTCAGCGACAGGCTGCTCAGAAAGCCGCTGCGGGCGCGCAGGCGGAAAAGCAGCAGCAGGAAGAAGAACAGTATCCCCTTTAGTGGCAGGGCGATGGCAGCGACCAGGGCGAACATCAGGGCCTGGCTGTCGGGCAGGCCGCCGATACCGATCTGCAGGAAAAAACCCACCAGGAAGACTTCCTTGATGGACCAGAGCGACCTGCCCAGTTCCTCGGCGCGGGGATGGTTGGCCAGCATGGCGCCGAAGATCAGCGCACCCAGCTCCGAACTCAACCCTACTGCCTCGAAGCCGGAGCCACCGAGAACCAGGGCGAGCAGCAAACCCAACAGCACCAGCATCTCGTCATGACCGCTGGCGTCCAGTAACCGGAACAGCATAGGCCGCAGCAGCGGCAGGGCGAACACGAGGAGCGCCCAGGCCGACGGGGTTTTGCCGGCCGCGACACTCATGACGAGCAGGGCGATCAGATCCTGCATGATCAGAATGCCGATGGCGACACGGCCGTGAAACGCCCGGAGTTCCCGTTTGGCTTCCAGAACCTTGGCCGCCAGCACCGTGCTGGAAAACGACAGGGCGACGGCCAGCAGGAATGAGGTTTGCCAATCGAGATCGGCCAGCAAGTGGATGCCGGGGGTAAAGATCAGGCAGGTGATGGCAAAGTGCAGCAGGCTGCCGCCAATGACCTCGGGGCGCAGAATCGACCGGACCTTGAGTTTGAGCCCGACGGTAAAGAGCAGCAGCAAGACGCCCAGATGGGCGATGTGGTCGAGGGCTTCGCCATTATCCAGCGTCAGCGGGGTATAGACAGCCAGACCGCTAAGCGCAAAACCGGCGACCAGATAGCCCACCAGCGGTGGCAGTTTGACGGCTTTGGCCACAAGCCCCATGGAAAAGGCAAAAAGAATCCAGATGATTTCGTACACGGGCAAAACTCCCTGCTCGTTGTTATTTTTCGCCCTGGGGCCGCGCCCGAATGAAGTTTAATCCTGACGGGTAAACAGCCCCGTCTGGGTGGGCTGGCCAAGATCGGGATGAAAGTCGCCGATACCGCTGAATACTACCTGATAGCGATTGCGTTGCGCGACACCCCGGGCCCAGCGCTGGAATTTGGGCCGGTCCCATTCGAATTTATGGTCTTCTTCCCGGAATTCGCCGGGTGCCAGATCAAAAAGCGGGTTGTACTCCCGGTTGGG
Organism: Oleiphilaceae bacterium; assembly: GCA_018334495.1. GTDB lineage: Bacteria > Pseudomonadota > Gammaproteobacteria > Pseudomonadales > Oleiphilaceae > Marinobacter. Next base: position 49,479 of record JAGXLV010000007.1, on the reverse strand, counting down.
AGTGGTCATGAGCAGGGTGGCGGGCCGGTAATGACCGAATACGGCTTGCTCGACCCGGGACAGTTGTTCGGGGCGAACGTGCTCTATGGTCTCGACCATGGCCGCTGCATCAAAGCCGGTCAAGGGCTGGGTGACATCCATATAAGAGCCACTGATCAGCGACAAACGCTCACTGCCGGGCACCGACGCCAACATTTCCCGGGCCTGCCGCAATGACAGGCCGGACTGCTCAAGGCCGATGATACGCTCGAACTGGGGTTCCTGCGCAAGCCGGTACAGCAGGGAGCCGGAACCGCAACCCAGATCCAGCACCGATTTGGCACCCGTTGCTTTGAGCGCCGACAAAACAGAATTGAGGCGTGCTTCGTGGAGCGAGGTCATTTGGGTCATCATGGTCATGGCACTAACCGCGTTTGTGAACAGTCAAGCAAGCAGCAGCATACCAGCCCCGGGCCCCGCCTGTCCGCTGAGACATTCCGGAAAAGATCGCGATTGCCACCAATGGCGTGGCCTTTCCCCCGGAGGGCTGCCTTGCAACGACCGCACCTTGCCGGCACGCGGTGAAAAGCGATCACAGGGCATAAAAAAGCCCGGCAAGGGCCGGGCTGAATGTGGAAAGCTATCAAAACGGGCGTGTCCCCGACGCCTTCGGACGGAGTGCGCCCGAAGGGCCGGAGTGCCCTATACGCCTGTTTTCAGAAATCGTGACGAATGCCCACTGAGACGGTCTGTGGCTTGTTCGGGCGTGCGCCGTCCGGCAGGCGAGACACGATACGCTGCTGGTCGAAGACGTTTTGTGCTTTCAGGAAGACTTCTGTGTTCCTTTTCAGCGTATAACGGCTGATCAGATCGACCACCACCAGGGATTCCGTTTCGTCGAAATCGGTAGACGTGTTGTTACAGCCCGCTGACACGCACATCTCGTCAAGATAGGTTGCAACCGCGTAGTTGTCCCAGCCGCTGGCGTGTTCCAGTCCGACCCGGAGGCTTAACTGATTTTCCGGGATATCCTTGAGTCGATCACCGTCCTGAACGCCTGCGGTGGCATTGTCTTCGCTGACTTCCGCCTCGGTATAGGTATAGGTCAGGTTAACTGGAACGTAGAACTCGCCGGCATCGGTGCCGGTTGCCAGCTGGAACTCAACCCCCGCCACTTCAGCTTCGCCGGTATTGAAAGTACCGGAGGTGGCGCCGTTGCTGCAAGGCGAGCCGAACGAGCAGTTTTCAGTTTTGTTGGAGAAGTCGCTGTAAAAGCCGATCAGCTCGGCGAAGAAAACGTTGCCGAAGTAACGGCCGCCCAGTTCCCAGTTGTCACTGGTTTCAGGCTCTTCGTTTGCAGACGCGCCACCGCCCACAGGTGAGAAGCCTCTGTGAACGCCCGCCAGCGCCTGCCACTGGTCCGACAGGTCGTAGGTGAAGGAGGCGCCAGGCAGAAGCTCATCGCTTTTGTTGGATTTGGTGCCGTCTATGACGTTACGGCCAGGGTCACCGAACTGTTCCCGGCTGGTTTCGACATCTTCGTACCTCAATGCCAGGTTGACCTTCAGTTTATCGGTGGCCTGCCAGGTGTCGATCGCCCAGAAGCTGATGGCTTCGCCGGTTTCCAGGCGGTTGTTGCCGCCGGTAGGCGCTTCGGTTTCCTGAAAGACCAGTGAACCATTCACCTGGTCGTAGACGTCGACCGGTTGGAAGCGGTCCATCTCGTCTTCATGGTAGCGGCCGCCCAGGGCCAGCTGGTGTGAGCCCAAGTCGATATCGAAATTAACCTGCAGGCCTTCCGACACGTATTCGCGGGCGTTGTTTTTGTAATCGAGATCAGTGGTGTCGACGGTGCCGTCGAGTATGCCCTGGGCCGTGGTGTCGCCGTCATTGGCATCCTCTACGAAGTCTCCGCCACCGGAGAGCTTGAACCAGTTTCTTTCGAATTCATTCCGGTAAACAGTGGCCGTGCTGCTGACGGTGTTGGTCCAGTCGAACTGGTGGGTCAGGGTGTAGCCTTTGTGTTCGTTGTTCATCTGGTCAATGCTGGACAGACCGTAGCGACGGTTGGGGTCAGCGTCGAAATCGTCATCGGTGAGGCCGAGGTACGTGGCGTTGGAGGTTTCCTCGGAATACTGCAGTTTCAGCGTCAGGCTCTGCCGGTCGCCCTGCCAGCGCAGTTTGCCCACGTAGTCTTCGATATCGAAACCGGTATCGCGGTTGCTGCGGTCAATGTCCTTGAAGCCGTCGCCGGAGCGTTGCACGGTTTCGACCAGATAGCTCCAGTCTCCGACGGCATCGCCGTAATGAACGTGCAGGTCCGTTCCGCCGCGCTCATCGGTCACCGCCTCGATGCTGCCCTGGCTCTGGTCGGGAATCGGTGTGGACATCAGGTTGACCACGCCGCCGGTGGTTTGCGGGCCGTGGCGCAGAAGCGGCGCGCCCTTGAGCACTTCCACTCCCGACATCCGTTTCATGGTGGGAAAGTAATAGGCCGCCGGGTTCGAATAAGGGGCAGGGGCGATGAGTACGCCGTCTTCCATCAGGGTCACTTTGCTACTGCGCGAGGCGGTCGCGGCACGGATGCCGATGTTGGGGCGCAGGCCGTGGCCTTCCTCTTCGCGAACGTAGACACCGGGCACGGTTTTAAGTACCTGGTTTATGTCTGTAACGACCTCGGTCTCCATTTGTTCTTCATTGACCACATAGCCTGAGCCCGGAAGCGTCTGGGCGGCGGACGATTCACCGATGATCTCGATCGGTTCAAGAGCTTGTGGCTGGGCCTCGTCGGCTGACCAGGCCGCAGCGGGCGCGAGGCTCAGGGCGATGGCGAGCGAAAGTGGGGATTGCTTGAACATGTATCTTGGCTCCATTCTTAATTTTAATATTAACTACAACGATAATTGTTCGCATTAACGATAAGAAAGGAAGTTACGTTGCTGTAATTATAAAGTCAAGAAGAGAAATCAGGCTGTGAGTCGGAGGAAGCGGGGAAAGGGCTTAAGGCAGAGGCTTGCAGGCGCTCTGAAACAGAACGTCCTGTCCGGCGGTGAGGCGAGGACAGGACGCAGGCGTGCTGAGTTTCAAGTAGGCGGGGCGTTTTCGGGGTGTCACCACAGAGCTCAATCCGCCAGATCGGGTCGCTCCCGGCTGATGGCTCTGTAAGCAATATCATGACGATAATACACCCCGTCCCAGTGTACCTTACCGGCAAGCTGGTAGGCGCGGTCCCGCGCCTCTGTCACGGTCTTGCCCAAGGCCGTGGCGCAGAGTACCCGACCGCCATGGGTAACGACCTGTTCGTCTTCCAGGCGTGTACCGGCGTGAAAAATCTTTTCACCAGGGGCTTCCTGTTGTGGCAAACCCTCAATGACATCGCCCTTGCGGTAGCTGCCGGGGTAACCGCCGGCGGCCAGAACCACGCCGACGGCGGCGCGATCGTCCCAGAGGGATTGGCATCGATCGAGAGTGCCCCGGGTGGCGGCCTGACAAAGCTCAACCATGTCCGACTGCATGCGCAGCATGATCGGCTGGGTTTCCGGGTCGCCAAAACGGCAGTTGAATTCGATCACTTTGGGCGCGCCTTGCGGGTCGATCATCAGGCCGGCGTACAGGAAGCCGGTATAGGGATGCCCTTCCGCCGCCATGCCCTGGATCGTGGGGTAAATCACCTCCTCCATGATGCGCCGGTGCACGGCATCCGTGACCACCGGCGCCGGTGAATAAGCCCCCATGCCGCCGGTGTTGGGGCCAGTGTCGCCATCGCCCGCGCGTTTGTGATCCTGGGAGGTGGCCATGGGCAGCACATTCTCGCCGTCCACCATGACAATGAAACTGGCTTCCTCGCCGGTCAGAAATTCTTCAATCACCACCCGGCTGCCGGCCTCACCAAAGGCGTTACCCGCCAGCATATCCCGGACCGCCGTTTCCGCTTCCGCCAGTGTCATGGCGACAATGACACCCTTGCCCGCCGCCAGGCCATCGGCCTTGACGACGATGGGCGCGCCTTGTTCCCGGATATAGGCCAGGGCGTCATCGATATCCGTAAAGTTGCCATAAGCGGCGGTGGGAATCTGGTGCCGCGCCAGGAAGTCCTTGCTGAAGGCTTTCGAGCCTTCCAGTTGGGCCGCGCCTCGGGAAGGACCAAAAACAGCCAGGTTCCGGTTCTGGAACAGGTCCACGATACCGGCCACCAGGGGCGCTTCCGGTCCGACAATGGTCAGCCCGACCTGATTGCTGGCGGCAAAATCCGCCAGGCCGTTCAGGTCCGTGGCATCCAGCGGTACGTTCTCCAGATCGGGCTCCAGGGCCGTGCCGGCATTGCCCGGCGCGACAAAGACCCGTTCCGCCCGGGGCGACTGGGCGACTTTCCAGGCCAGGGCATGTTCGCGCCCGCCGTTACCGATAATCAGGATATTCATGATGACTGTGTCCTCTGCGGTCGGCTCAGTGGCGGAAGTGGCGCATGCCGGTGAAGACCATGGCTATGTCGTGTTCGTCGGCGGCATCGATGACTTCCTGGTCGCGCATGGAACCCCCCGGCTGTATGACGGCGGTTATGCCGGCCGCTGCAGCGGCGTCAATGCCATCGCGGAAAGGGAAGAACGCGTCCGAGGACATCACGGAGCCCTTGACCTCGAGGTTTTCGTCGGCGGCTTTTATGCCGGCAATGCGGGCGCTGTAAACCCGGCTCATCTGGCCGGCGCCAATGCCGATCGTGCGGCCGGCGCGGGCATAGACAATGGCGTTGGATTTAACGTATTTGGCCACTTCCCAGGCGAACAGCAGGTCATTGAGCTGGGCCTCGCTGGGCTGGCGTTTGGTGACCACCTTGACGTCTGCCATGGCCACCATGCCCAGATCGCGGTCCTGCACCAGCAGGCCGCCGGTGACGCGTTTGAAGTCCATGGCCGGGGCGCGGGCTTCATCAAACTCGCCACACGCCAGCAGGCGTACATTTTTCTTGGCGGCGATCAGTTTTGCGGCCTCGGGGTCGACCGAAGGCGCAACGATCACCTCCACGAACTGCCGGTCAACAATGGCTTTTGCGGTTTGGGCGTCCAGTTCCCGGTTGAAGGCGATGATGCCGCCAAAGGCCGAGGTGGGGTCCGTGGCGAAAGCCAGGTCATAGGCCTGGTGTATATCGGCACCGATGGCGACACCGCAGGGGTTGGCATGCTTGACGATCACGCAGGCCGGGTCGGCGAAGGGCTTGACGCATTCCAGCGCGGCATCGGTATCGGCGACGTTATTAAAAGACAAAGCCTTGCCCTGAAGCTGGTGGGCCGTGGCAACGCAGGCTTCCCGGGGGCTGCGCTCGGCATAAAAGGCGGCCCGTTGATGGGGGTTTTCGCCGTAACGCATGTCCTGGACTTTTACGAACTGGGTGTTGAAGGTCCGGGGGAAGTCCGGATCGACCTTGTCTTCAACGCGTCCACCCAGGTAGTTGGCAATGGCGCCGTCGTATCCAGCAGTGTGCTCGAAGGCCTTGACCGCCAAGTCGAAACGGGTCTGGTGCCTGAGCTGGCCGTCATTGTCCTGGAGTTCGGCCAGAATGCGGCCGTAGTCTGAGGCATTGACCACAATGGCCACATCTTTATGATTCTTGGCCGCAGCCCGAACCATGGTGGGGCCGCCAATATCGATATTTTCGATGGCGGTTTCCAGATCGCAATCCGGGTCAGCGACGGCTGTCTCGAAAGGGTAAAGGTTGACGACCACCAGATCGATCGGGGCGATGCCGTGCTCTGTCATGACCGCGTCGTCGATACCGCGCCGGCCCAGGATGCCGCCATGAATCGTCGGGTGAAGGGTCTTGACGCGCCCGGCCATCATTTCGGGGAAGCCGGTGTGATCACTGACTTCCGTAGCCGGCAGGCTGTTTTCGCGGAGCAGGCGGAAGGTGCCCCCGGTAGAGAGAAGTTCAATACCCTGCTCAGTGAGCTTACGGGCGAAATCGACGATGCCGGTTTTGTCGGAAACACTGATCAAAGCGCGACGGACGGGAGTAGTAACCTGAGTTGCCATGGGAGCCATTTTTCGTTGTTCATGAACGAATCAGGGCCTGGCGACGGTTGGCCGCAGGCCCTGCTGAAAGCAGGAATGGTTTAGAGCAAACCGTACTGTTTGAGCTTCTTGCGCAGGGTGCCACGGTTCAGCCCCAGCATGGTGGACGCCTTGGTCTGGTTGTTGCGGGTGTACTTCATCACCTGCTCAAGCAGGGGCGCCTCGACTTCCGATAGCACCAGTTGGTAAACCTCGGTGACCGGAGCGCCGTCCAGTTGTGCGATGTAGTTTTTCAGTGCGACCTCGACGCTGTCGCGAAGGGTTACCGCCGTACCGCTGCTGTTCAGGGTCTGCAGCTGATGAATGTCGTCGTTGGCCGGCGGGGCCAGGTTGTCGTTTGCCAGTGTCTCAGCGCTCATGCGGCGAATACCTCTTGATTTCGTAAGCCAGCGAAATACCGTTGGATAGTGATTTTCTGCTCCAGCGGATCATCAATCCTGTTGAAGCGTCTACGGAACTGTTTGTCCGGGTCGTGGCACTGTAGATACCAGCCCACGTGCTTTCTCGCGATCCGGGCCCCCATGAGATCCCCATAAAAACCGTGGAGTTCTTCCAGGTGACCGATCAGAATTCGTTCGACCTCCGCCAGCGGCGGCGATTCCAGGGACTTGCCTGTTTCCAGAAAATGCAGGATTTCCCGGAAAATCCAGGGCCTGCCCTGAGCCGCCCGGCCAATCAGCAAGCCGTCGGCACCGGTGTGGGCCAGTACTTGCCGAGCGGCTTCTGGCGTGATGATGTCGCCATTGGCGAATACCGGAATGCTCACCCGGGATTTCACCTCCGCAATGGTGTCGTACTCCGCTTCACCCCGGTAGGCGTCGGCCCGGGTTCGGCCATGAATGGCCAGTGCCTGGATACCCGCATCTTCGGCCATGCGGGCTATTGTGAGGGCGTTGCGATTGTCGCGGTCCCAGCCGGTGCGCATTTTCAGCGTAACGGGTACGTCGACTGCGCCAACAACGGCCCTGAGGATGCTGTCTACCAGGGCTTCATCTTTCATCAGGGCCGAACCGGCGGCCTTGTTGCAGACCTTTTTGGCGGGGCAGCCCATATTGATGTCTATGATCTGCGCCCCGTGCGCTGCGTTGAATCGCGCCGCGTGAGCCAGCATGTCGGGATCGCCGCCGGCAATCTGCACTGATCTGGGTTCCGGCTCTCCGGCGTGATCAAGCCGCAGTTTTGATTTGCGCGTGTGCCAGAGGCTGCTGTCGGCGGTAACCATTTCCGACACGGCCAGACCGGCACCCATCCGCCGGCACAACTGGCGAAAAGGTCGATCGGTTACACCAGCCATGGGAGCCACAATTAACGGGTTTGGGAGCGTATAAGGCCCGATTTTCGCCGTTGGCATCATGGTGTCATTCCGGATCAAAGCTGGTTAATAAGTGATCGCCTCTTCGCAAGGGTCGATAATGATACCGCTGGTGCCTTCGGTATTGAAGAGGGCGAAGGGTGAAAAATCTGATTATTTTTCGCTCTTTCTGGTTGACTTTCGCACAGTTGGGCCAGGTCAGGGGCCGGTGTTATCCCTGTGGCTGAAACAAAATATTATAATTGACGGCGTCCCGGCCGGGGTCCCGAATGCGGATTCTGATCTGGATGGGCGTTTCCGGCGGCATGGCCGAAAGCTCCAGGGCTTTGTTCGACAGATATTCTTCCGGTGTGAACAGGCTTTGGGCGACGACATCTCCGTTGAGATTGGAAAACGTGAGACCGATGGCGGGGAAGGGTTGCTCGAAGTCAGCCTTATTTACAATAACCGCATCGACAATCAGCGATTGGCGGTCATTGGGGTCTGTCTTGACTACCAGCTTCCGGCTTTCAATCTGATCAATGGCCACCAGTGGCTCAAGCTCACAGCCGGCCAATTCGCAGGCTTTTTCATAAAAAATGCGCAGCTCGGGGATCGATGACAGGCGGTCGAACTGGAAATAGGCAACCTGCGCAATCAACAAGCCCAAGAGGGCGACCACAACCAGCGTCCAGAGTGTCTTGCGACCGCCATTGCCACTTCGTGACCCACCTATGGCAATCGGCTCGTGGCCAAGGTCCTGATAATCGCTTTTCCGCCTTTTGGGCTCAGTCGGTATGTCGGCCTCTTCACCAATCGACCAGGCGTCGTGGACATCCGCGCCCGGTTGGCCCTGTGACTGGGTGTCGGACTCGGCCTCCAGATCTATCCGCTCTGGCGTCTCGCCCGGACCCGGCGCTGAAGATGACGCCGGCCCAGTTTTTTCGGGTGCTGCTGCCTGGGGAGGTGCATCAGAGAGGGGTATGCCGGCCTGCTGGCGCTCTTCATTGAGCATGTCCTCTGCCCAGCTCTCATCCGCACTTTCCGGCGCTTTGTCGTCGCCGACGCCAAATCCGTCGGCTGCCTGATCATCAAAGCCTCGAAAGCTGTCGCTCAACTCGTCATCCGGGAAACTGGATTCGGCGTCGATGTATTTGCCTTCGGCAGCGTCTTCCTCGGGGTTATCCTGGAAAACAAAATCTTCAATAGAGGCCGCCTCGAGTTCTTTTTTCTCAGGCGAGGCACCGTCACCGAGGTCTTGAGGGGGCGGTGTTTCAGCTACCGACTCTTTGTTTTCAACCGCGTGGAATACGTTCATGCAGTTGCCGCAACGGACCCTGCCTTTGGCAATACCCAGTTGCTCTGCACTGACCTTGAAACGGGTCTGGCAGTGAGGGCAGCGCGTCAGGAGGTTGGTTTCGGTCATCGGTGTTCCTGTACAAGGACATTGCAGTAATGCGGGAGTTTAGCGGTTTACGCGGTCTTCGTCATCTGTCCCGGCGACGACCGGTGAGGCGGACCCATTCTTCGCGCTGTTCCGGTTCGTCCATGACAAACCAGGGCTCATACGCTTCCATGACTTCCCTGGCCTGATGCGACAGTATACCGGACAGCACAATGTCGCCGCCCGGCCTGATTTTATCGGCCAGACGGGAGGCGAGCATGATCAATGGCTGGGCCAGAATGTTGGCCAGCAGGACATCGGCCTGAATCTCGGGTTCGTCGCCCGGCAGATAAAGGTCAAGACAGTGATCGGCTATCTGATTTCTTCTGGCGTTTTCACGACTGGCCTGCAAGGCCTGGGGGTCCGTGTCCACCCCGATTACATGACGTGCGCCCAGCACAAGTGCGGCGAGGCCAAGTATGCCGGAGCCGCAACCGTAATCGATAACCTGCTGGTCCTCGGTTGGGTGCCGGTCGAGCCACTCCAGGCAAAGGGCCGTCGTAGGGTGGGTGCCGGTGCCGAATGCAAGCCCCGGGTCCAGCACCAGATTCGCCGCTGAGGGGTCAGGTGCCTCATGCCAGGTGGGCACTATCCAGAGGCGTTCGCCAAAGCGGATGGGCGTGAAGTCTTCCATCCAGGCCCGTTCCCAGTCTTTGTCTTCAATCAGGCCGGCCTCAATCTCAGGCAATTCCTGCTGGGTCTGACGGTGCCACTGGTCGTGGACCTCGCCACAAAGCTGTTCGATATCACGAGCGGGGTCAAATAGACCGATGACCCGGGTCTGATGCCATAATGGCGTCGTGCCCGGCTCCGGCTCGTAAAGTGGTTGGTCGGCGGCATCCTCCATGGAGACCGCCTCTGCGCCCATCTCCATGAGCAAATCCTCAAGCTGGTCGGCAGTTTCCGAGTCAGCCGGAATCTGAAGCTGAATCCATGGCATTGTTCAGCCGCCCTTAATCAATTTTTCCAGATAGTGAATGGTAAAGTCGACCTGCTTGAAGCCGCCATCCCTCACCAGATTGCGATGGAGGGGCTGGTTGGTCTTGATGCCTTCCACTACCAGCTCATCCAGCGCGTTTTTCATGCGACGTCGTGCGATCTCGCGGTCATCTCCCCAGGTGATCAGCTTGCCAATCAGGGAGTCATAGAAGGGCGGCACGCTGTAGCCACTGTACAGGTGGGAATCGACACGAACGCCGTTGCCACCGGGGGCGTGGTAATGGGTGACCTTGCCGGGGTTGGGCGCAAATGTCTTGGGATCTTCCGCGTTAATCCGGCACTCCATGGCGTGACCGCTGACCTTGATTTCCTCCTGCGTGTACGCAAGGGGCAGGCCGCTGGCGATCCTGAGCTGTTCCCGCACGATATCCACGCCGGTGACCATTTCCGAAACCGGGTGCTCGACCTGGACCCGTGTATTCATCTCGATGAAATAGAAAGCACCATCCTGGTAAAGGAACTCGAAGGTCCCCGCCCCGACGTAGCCAATTTCCTTGCAGGCGTCGACACAGGCCTTCAGTGTCTTTTCGCGGGCAACCTGGTCGATGTTCGGTGCCGGCGCTTCCTCCAGAACTTTCTGGTGGCGGCGTTGCATGGAGCAGTCCCGGTCGCCCAGGTGGATGCAGTTGCCATGCATGTCAGCCAGAACCTGGACCTCTACGTGACGAGGCTGCTCCAGGTATTTCTCCAGATACACGGTCTTGTCACCGAATACCGAGCCGGCTTCAGTCTGAGTGATCTGGATGGACTTCAGGAGCGCGGCTTCGGTGTGCACGACCTGCATGCCTCGACCGCCACCGCCGGAAGCGGCTTTAATAATCACCGGGTAACCGATTCTGCGGGCAACTTTCAGGGTCTCCTGGTCGTCATTGGTGATGGGGCCGTCAGAACCCGGCACCGTGGGCACGCCCGCGGAGATCATGGAGTTGATGGCGGACACCTTATTGCCCATCAGGCGAATGGTTTCCGCCCGTGGCCCGATAAAACGGAACCCCGATCTCTCTACCTGCTCGGCAAAATCCGCGTTTTCGGCCAGAAACCCATAGCCGGGGTGAATGCCCTCGGAATCCGTGACCTCTGCCGCGCTGATAAGGGCAGGAATGTTGAGGTAGCTTTCAGTTGCGCTGTTGGGGCCGATGCAGACGGTTTCGTCCGCCAGGCGAACGTGCATCAGTTCCCGGTCCACCTGGGAATGAACCGCGACGGTCTTGATGCCCAGCTCTTTGCAGGCACGTAATATCCGGAGTGCAATTTCGCCCCGGTTGGCGATTAGTACTTTATTTAACATGGCCGTGCTCGCTTACGCTCAGGAGACGATGAACAGTGGCTGGTCGAATTCGACCGGCTGCCCGTTTTCTACCAGAATTTCAGTGATGGTGCCGGTCTTGTCAGACTCGATCTGGTTCATCATCTTCATGGCTTCAATGATGCAGATAATCTCGCCTTTCTTGATGCTCTGCCCCACTTCGGCAAAGGCCTTGGAGTCCGGAGATGGCGCTTCGTAGAAGGTTCCCACCATGGGCGCCTTGACTTCCTGACCCGTCGGCTTTTTCTTCTCCGGCTCTGCGGCGGGCTCGGGCGCGGCCGGAGCCGGGGCAGGGGCCTGTTGCTGCTGGTACTGCGGCTGCGGTGCGTACTGGGACATCATCATGCCGCCAGAAGGTTGTTCATGACGCCGGGAGATGCGCACCGAATCCTCACCCTCCTGGATCTCAAGCTCCTCAACGTCGGATGCTTCGATCAACTCGATCAGCTTCTTGATTTTTCGAATGTCCATAAATCAGTCCCGTTGGTCTTTTATCGGTTTATTCGTTTAATTGCCGCTTGCAGGGCCAAGTCATAGCCGTAGCTGCCAAGGCCGCAGATAACGCCGTCGGCGATATCGGAAAAATAAGAGTGGTGCCGGAAGGGTTCACGCCCATGCACGTTCGACAGGTGCACCTCAATAAAGGCAACGCCTGAAGCCAGGATGGCATCCCTCATCGCCACGCTGGTGTGTGTAAACGCAGCCGGGTTAAGAATGATGTAGTCCACATTTTCCGCCCGTGCTTCATGCAACCGTTCAATCAGTTCATGTTCTGCATTTGACTGCAGACAGAGCAAATGATGGCCCTGGTCCGTGGCCTGTTGCTGCAATCGTTCGTTTATGTCCGCTAACGTTTCGTGACCGTATATCTGAGGTTCGCGGACACCGAGCATATTCAGGTTAGGACCATGAAGAACAAGAATCGTGGCCATGCTTAACTCAAGCCTTGCTGTTGTTTAGAACAGGATCGTCGAGAATAGCGACAAATTCCAGTCATAGTGAGCATTTACTTTTTCAGATTCAAGATTTTCTAACATGGACAGGATGCAGAGACACTGTCTTGAAGTCATTGTCTTGAAGTCAGACAGGTGAGTCCATAAGACGTTGGTTTCATAGGAAGGCGTATTATTGATGCGGGCACCTGTAGCGTTACACAGGCTGAAGCTTCCGAGTTATATCAGTCGATCCTGCCGATAATGCAGTTCCTGCCAGCGGCTTTGGCCTCGTACAGTGCCCTGTCGGCTCTTTGACACAGTTCCTGTGCGGGTTCGCCGTTCCAGCGCGCGATGCCGGCACTGAAGGTAACGTTGAACTCGCGGTTACTGGCCGGCTGAAGCAGTTCGGCAAAACGTTCGCGAATTTCGTTCAGCACGGCGCAGGCGTCGGGTTCCTCAGTGTCGGGAAGAATGATGGCAAATTCCTCGCCGCCATAACGGCCAATATGATCGCTCTTGCGAAGCCGTTGTTTGAGAAACATGGAGAGGCTGCGCAGCACCCGGTCCCCAATGGGGTGGCCGAAGGTATCGTTGACCTGTTTGAAACAGTCAAGATCAAGCATGGCGAAACACAGGGGTTGCTCCTTTTGCCCGGCCTTGATGATTTCCTGGTCCAGCAGATACAGCGTGTGGGTGTGGTTGAACAGCCCCGTGAGACTGTCCCGGATCATCAGTGCCAGCAGCGAGCGCGCACGCCGGCCCCGGTTGTGGATCGTGGCAACCAGATGCTTGGGGTCGACGGGTTTGGTCAGAAAATCGTCGCCGCCCAGACTCATGGCATGGAGCTGTTTGTTGACATCATCCTCCGCTGAAAGGTAAATGATGGGTACGCTGTGGAAGCGGTCCTGTTGACGGATAACGCGGGCGATCTCCATGCCGGTGCAGCCTGGCATGTACATATCGAGGATAATGATTTCCGGCCCGAATGATTCCAGGGCATCAATGATTTCCATCGGGTCTGTAATGATGCAGGCATTCATGCCGGCTCTTTTCAGCACGGTTTCCATATACTTGGCCTGCGCTCGGGAATCATCCAGGACCAACACTTTATAGGGATCGACGCTGTTGCCGTGGGTATAGGTTTCGATTTTTTCGATCAATTGACCCGGATCAACCGCAGGATAGAAAAATTCCTCACCACCGCAGCGGGATGCCCGAAGACGAGTTTCAATGGTGCCGTCCTCATCGCTTGTGAACACAACGGGGATAGGGGTGTCATGGCGTTCCTGAAGTTTTTCAACGGTTGCAATGCCTTCATTTTTCTCGCCGCCGAAGTCAATGTCCATCAGGATGGTTTCAGGCTTGTGCAGGCCGCAGGCAGACATGAGTTCTTGCGGCGTGGCGAACGCAGACGCGCGGAAACCGAAAAATTCCAGTTGCTTGATTAACCGGCTGCCCAGTTCGCCATTGCTGAGGGCAACGTAGACAGGCGTGCGCCGGAAGGTGGTCGGGGCCGATTCCGCTTCCTGGTCGGAGCGGCGCAGGGTGCTCTCCCCGAGTTCATCCATGGCCGTTTGGATGGTTTCGGCCTGTTCCTGAGTCATCTCTGTCGCCTCAGGCAAATGCGCCAGGGTATCAATCAGAAGCTGGCCGGCTTGGGCATGGCGATCCATATCGAAGCGCCCGGCATAGCGCACGAGTTTTTCTGCGGCCGAACTCAAGTGAGTTCTAAAGGTGGGCAATTCATCGGGTTTTTCCCGGAGTTTCTGCCAGGTATCCAGCACGACCCTGGCTTGAGTTGTCACCCGGCGAGCGAAATGTTGTCTGAGTTTTTCTTTTTGCTCTACGTCGTTCATCATGTCCCTGCCTGGTTTTTCTTATTTTTAACTCTAGTCAATTTTCAGAGTTTACAATGTTCTAGTGCGTTGGTCTGCGTAACACTTTGCAAATGCTTGTTAAATCGGCGGCTTTGCTTGCAAGAAAAGAATGGTTACCCTAGCGCGGAGATTTAAAGCCCCTCGTTTTTAGCCGTAGAATGATATCATCGCGGCAATCTGGTCGTAATTATTGACCTGGCCCCTGGCCATCTGAATTCATGAGTGCACCCTCTGCAGTGCATCCAATAAGGTAAGCGGCGTATGTTGAATCGAGTGAAACTCTTTTTCCAGGAACGCAAGGCGGACGCGGATGACTATGCCGGCGGCGGGCGTAAGATCGTCAAGGTAATCCTCGCCCTGGTTGTGCTTTATTTTCTGGTCGCGCTGGTGCTGGGTTTTTTCTGGAGTGACGAGCCGGACACATTCTCGGTAAGAGGGCATTCCAATCAGGTAGCGGAGAATATGCAGGTTGAGCCAGTCACCGGCTTTACCACCGCGACCACACTGATCAAGGTGGCCGAAACGATCCTGGAGAAGCCGGGTGGCTACCTGTCCAACGACCTGACACTACCCGGTGTCTGGCTCGACAATATTCCCGCCTGGGAATACGGCGTGCTGGTTCAGCTGCGGGATATGTCCCGCGCTATGCGCAAGGATATCAGCCGGTCCCAGAGCCAGTCATCGGAAGATCGGGACCTGGTTGTGGCCGAACCCCAGTTTCACTTTGACAGTGGCAGCTGGGCCTTGCCGTCGACCGAAACTGAGTACCGTAGTGGCATCAAGGCACTCAAAAGCTACCGCGACCGCCTCGTGCAGGACCCACCGAACGCCAAGTTTTTTGCCCGCGCGGACAATCTGAATAACTGGCTGGCAGATCTTGAAACCCGTCTCGGCAGCCTGTCCCGTGCGCTTGGTGAGAGTGTAGGCAAGGGGTCAGTCAAGGATTCGATTTCCCAGACCGGGCTGGAGAACCCGCTCACCGAATCCATTGAAATGGACGATGTCCGGACTCCCTGGACCAAAATCGATGACGTGTTTTTTGAGGCGCGCGGCACTTCCTGGGCCGTATTGCACCTGTTTCGCGCCATTGAGGTGGACTTTCGCAAGGTACTGAACGACAAAAACGCCCTGGCCAGTGCGCATCAGGTCATCATCGAGCTTGAAGGAACCCAGGGCGAGATGTGGAGCCCGGTGATTCTCAACGGCAGCGGTTATGGCGTTCTGGCCAATCATTCGCTGACCATGGCGGCTTACATTTCCCGGGCAAACTCTGCGATCAGCGACCTGCGCAGCTTGCTGTCTCAAGGCTGACGAAGCCGGGTTGCAGTGACAAAAAAGCCGGGCAGTTCTCACTGCCCGGCTTTTTTTGGCCAGTCGTGCGACCTTAGCCTTTGTAGTTGGCCACTGAGTCTTCGATCGCCTTGCGGGCCGCCGCTGCGTTGTCCCAACCCTGAACCTTGACCCACTTGCCGGCTTCAAGGGTCTTGTAGTTTTCAAAGAAGTGCTGGATCTGATCACGCAGCAACTGGGGCAGGTCGTGGATGTCTTTAACGTCCTGGTAGGCCTTGGTCAGCTTGTCGTGCGGCACAGCAACCAGCTTGGCGTCGCCACCGGCTTCGTCTTCCATGTTCAGAACACCGACCGGACGGCAGCGGATCACCGAACCGGCCTGCACCGGATAAGGCGTGACCACCAGTACGTCCAGGGGATCGCCGTCGTCTGCCAGGGTGTGGGGGATGAAGCCGTAGTTGGCCGGGTAAAACATGGGGGTGGCCATGAAGCGGTCAACCAGCAGAGCACCCATGTCCTTGTCGATCTCGTACTTGACCGGTGAGCTGTTGCACGGAATCTCGATGGCGACGTAGATGTCTTCCGGCGGGTTTTTGCCAGCGGGGATGTGATCAAAGTTCATGGATGATCCTTTGTCTGTAGTCGGGTGAAATCGGGTTATTAAAGTAGGCCCGATTATACGGTTATCATGGTCGAATCGAAACTAAACGATGATTGGCGGCCTGGTACCAGCTAAGTGACGGTGATGGGGGAGGCCTTTCCAGACCGTGAGCAGCCAAGGATGGCTGCGCCCGAGCTCTACATGGATGTATTTACGGGCGTGTCTGGAAAGGCCTTCCCCATGGCCGGCACGGCAGGCAACTCTCTATTGCACCTGTTTCACGCCTGCCAGGTCCTACACACCCTTGCGGGGAATGCTCCTGACGCCCTCTTTGGTCCCAAGCAACAGCAAATCGGCCGGCCGGCGCGCAAACAGGCCGTTGGTGACCGTGCCCACCACATGATTGAGCCGTTCCTCCACCTTGATCGGGCGGGACAGGTCCATATTGTGGATATCGATAATAATATTGCCGTTATCCGTCGTGACCCCTTCGCGGTATTGCGGATCGCCACCCAGCCGGACGATCTCCCGGCCAACATGACTGCGGGCCATGGGAATGACTTCCACCGGCAAGGGAAACTGCCCGAGTATGCCCACCTGCTTGGACTCATCCGCGATGCAGATAAAAGTCTTCGCCACCTCCGCAACAATCTTCTCCCGAGTCAGCGCCGCGCCCCCGCCCTTGATCATCTCCAGACGCTCATTGATCTCATCAGCCCCGTCAATGTAAAACTCAAGTTCGTGAACATTCGTGAGCTCGTAGACCGGAATGCCATGGGATTTGAGACGCTGCGCCGTCGCATCAGAGCTGGCCACAGCCCCGTCGAAGCTCGTCTTTATATCCGCCAGTAAATCGATGAAAAAATTCGCCGTGCTGCCGGTGCCGACCCCGATAACACTGTCGTCATTGAGGCGGGGCGTGATGTAGTCCAAGGCTGCTTTAGCCACGGCTTTTTTCAAGTCGTCCTGAGTCATTCAAGGCTCCGATGTCGCGAAAGTTAGGGGAAAGCACGCATTTTAGCGATATTGTACCGGCCACGCCGGACTGGTTATAGACGGGGCCTCTGCAAACTTCCTACACTGTGCGTTTTCTTACGCACGGACAGGCCGATTTCAAGTCGTTTCGCCGCCAACTGGATTACAACGTCATGCCACAACGCTACATCAAAAAAATATTGAACGCCCGGGTTTACGATGTTGCCATCGAAACACCGTTGACCGAAGCCCGCAGTCTGTCCCGGCGTTTTGGCAACAATATTTTCCTTAAGCGTGAAGATCTGCAACCGGTATTTTCGTTCAAGCTCCGGGGCGCCTATAACCGTATCGTACAGCTGTCCGAAGAGCAGAAAGCCAAAGGCGTCATCTGTGCATCCGCAGGCAACCATGCGCAGGGCGTGGCGCTGTCGGCGAAAACCCTGGGTATCAAGGCTGTCATCGTGATGCCCCAGACCACGCCCGAAATAAAGGTCCGTTCGGTCAGGGAGCACGGTGCCAGAGTGGTGCTCAAGGGCGATGCCTTCGATGAAGCCGCGGCTCATGCTCAGGAGCTGATTGCCAAGCATGGTTACACCTACATCCCACCCTATGACGATCCTGACGTAATCGCGGGCCAGGGTACCGTGGCCATGGAGTTGATGTGGCAATTCACCAAACCTTTGCATGCGGTTTTTGTCTGCGTTGGCGGGGGCGGTCTGATTGCTGGCATGGCGGCGTATATCAAGTACTTGCGTCCGGAAATCAAAATAATCGGGGTAGAGCCGGATGACTCCAACTGCCTGCAGGCGGCTTTGGCCGCCGGTGAACGGGTGGTGCTTGATGAGGTGGGTATTTTTGCCGATGGCGTCGCGGTCAAGCAGATCGGCGCCTACCCCTGGGAAATCTGTAAAGACCATGTGGACGAAGTCATTACCGTCTCCACCGATGAAATCTGCGCGGCCATCAAGGATGTATTCGAGGATACCCGGTCCATATCCGAACCTGCCGGCGCGCTTGCGGTTGCAGGTATAAAAAAATACATCGAGCGGGAAAAGATAGAAGGCCTGAACCTGGCTGGTACTTTGAGCGGCGCGAACATGAATTTCGATCGGCTGCGTTATATTTCTGAACGCACGGAAGTGGGTGAGAAGCGCGAAGCCATCCTGGCCGTAACCATTCCGGAGCGTCCGGGCGCCTTCAAAGCTTTTATCAATGCCCTCCACAAGCGCAGCATTACTGAGTTTAATTACCGTTACTCGGATACCGAGCAGGCAAGCATATTCGTGGGTGTGCAGATCCAGCATGGCGGGCTCGGCCGTGACGAGCTTCAGCAGGAGCTGCGGGATGCCGACTACGGGGTGCTTGATCTGACTGACAGCGACCTGGCCAAACAACACATCCGCCACATGGTGGGTGGCCATGCGCCTAACGTCGGGAACGAACAAGTGTACCAGTTCCAGTTTCCCGAACGTCCGGGCGCACTGATGAAATTCCTGATGTCCCTGGGCACCCGCTGGAACATCTCCATGTTTCATTACCGCAATCACGGCTCCGCCTACAGTCGGGTACTGATGGGCGTCCAGATAGAGGAGGAGGACACGGAACCGTTCGAAGCCATGCTGAAGAAAATCGGCTTCAGCTATGACAATGTCACGGACGATGAGGCTTATCGGCTGTTTCTCGGGAAGGGCAACGGTTTGGTGAAAAGTTAATCAAATTTAATCCGTCAACAATTGTAAAATCCCGAATGCCTGATAGGCTTCCATTGGTTGTCTGAAAACCAAATTAACCCTCTGATTTAAAGTAGTTTTAGATTTTTTTTAGGAATAAGAATAATGGAACGCAAAACTGACAACATCCGGGCAATACTGGTTGTCTTCGTCATTGGCTTGGCTATCAGTGGTTTCACGACGATACAGTCAGCCGAAGACAGCGCCACCTCGGCCGCTGCGGTTGCCGAGCTGCAAGCCAACACCCGGGCAAGCGACTGAGCAAACGTCTCAGGGCGTCGCTTTAAAGCGCGCCCTGTCCGTGACAATGGAATCCAGCGGGATGTCCCAGGGCGCCACGGGTAACCGATTCATACGCTGGATCTCGTGAGCCAGACCGATAAGCTGGGGCGCCAGGGCCGGTAAACGCCTGACAAAGGCAAAGGTCCGGTCATAAAAACCCCCGCCCATGCCCAGCCTTCCGCCGTGCCGATCAAATCCCACCAGCGGCATCAATACCGCATCCAGTGCCCAGGCCGGTCGCGTCTGGCGTTCGATGAGTGCCGGCTCCGGAATTCCGAAACGGTTTGGATGTAGTGGCGTATTGCGGCTGTAGGGGCGGAATACCAGCCGTCCCTTGTGGATCGGATGCAGCACCGGCAGGTAGAACTGCACACCCCGGCTGCGCGCCTGCTCCATGTAATAACCCGGGTCGATCTCACCGTCATTAGGCAGATAGATTGCGATATGACGCGCACGATAAAGTCCAGGGTGTCCGGACAGTTGCCGCGCCAGTTGCTCGGCGGCCTGTCTTTGCTGTTGCGATGTCAGGGCTCGGCGCCGTTTGCGCAGCACTTTTCTCAGTTCGGTGCGGGAAGGCCGGTCCGGCTCCGGTTGGAAAGAATCAGGGGAGGGTATATGAGTCACGTAAAAAGCTTCCCGGGCTGCCGTTATCGGATATAGCCCTTGAACCCAAAGTTCAAGGTGGTGGCCGCTGTAGCATATTAGGCTTTCCCCTGACGGGGACGTGCTCACAATGCCCTGGAGTAGCCACCTAGTAGTTAAGCATCGGCTCGAGGACGTATCCGACCAGCGAACAGCCCAGGAAGTGATTTCATTATACGGGTTTTACGGGGGCGGTTTGCAAGCGGGATCGACAGTCCCAGGCTGAATTCAGTCTTTATTTTCGCCCAACGCCTCATCGAGTTTGTAGTCCATGGTGCGGAGCAGGTTCGCGTCGCTG
Source organism: Oleiphilaceae bacterium (assembly GCA_018334495.1). GTDB lineage: Bacteria > Pseudomonadota > Gammaproteobacteria > Pseudomonadales > Oleiphilaceae > Marinobacter. Next base: position 29,764 of record JAGXLV010000007.1, on the reverse strand, counting down.
TCCGACATGGTGCTTTGTTCAAGCATTTCGTGGGTAATGTTCAGGGCTGCCATCACGGCAATACGCTCGGTGCCAAATACTTTTCCGCTCGCGCGGATTTCGCGCATTTTCGCATCCAGATGGCGGGCGGATTCTCGCAGAGCGTCCCGTGCGCCCTCAGGGCAGGCGACCAGGTAATCTTTATCGAGGATGTTGACTTCGACGTTTGTCGAGGAATTCGACATCAGTGTTGCTCCAGGGCTCTGAGGCGGCTAATCATGGCTTCAATCTTGTTCTTGGCGAGGTCGTTTTTCTGGATCAGTTGGGCACGCTCGCGATTCCAGTCATCCTGCATCTCACGCATGGCGGCATTGTCTGTTTCCAGCTTCTTGCAGTGCTCCAGCAAGCGGTCCAGCTTTTGCGCCAGGGCTTTGAGTTCGGGCTGTTCCATGGTGAATCCAGGGTCGTGGCAATGAGATGCAGTCTACTATAAGTGTGAGTGTCAGGGCGGTCAATTGGCGCCGGAGTCCGGTTTCGTTAATTTGTCTTGCTGCCGCGCATTGCGGGCGGCACCGGCCCGATGATTCCGCCGGCCCGTCAAAAACCGCTTGGTATACTCTGGCGGTGCCCGCTTCGCCAGCCCTGCCAGGCGGGTATCAGGCCTACCACAAGGCCGGCTAGCGGTAGGCTGGCAAGCATAAGCCATTCGGTTTTATCCAGCATCCTCAGGCTGATGTGCAGGCCGTAATTGTCCAGTAACCAGGGCCCTGCGGCTGAAACCAGTCCGGCTCCCAGCAGCACCGCCAGCACGGACGCTGCCGTCGCCAGCAGGCCGCATTCCAGAATGTAGAGGAGGGCGATAAGTCGCGGCTGAGCGCCGACGGCACGAAGGATGGCCACTTCCTGGCGGCGCTGGGCCTGCATGGCCAGCAGAACGGCGATCAGGCCAATCAGGCTGGTAACAATTACAAAGGCGGTGATACCGAGCAGGGTGTTTTCGAACTGCCCCATGACACCCCAAAGCTCACTCAGGGCGACGCCGGGCAATATGGCCGTGAGTGGTTCGAGATCGGATTGATTGATGGACCTTTGCACCTGAAAGGTCAGCACTTTGCGTTCCACGCCCACCAGCGCCGCCGTGATGGCCTCGGGAGTCAGGTCCCGTGCCAGCGCCTTGTCTTTGCTGATAGTGCGTCCCGGAATGGCAACGCCGGATTCCCAGCCGATATGTATGGCTTCAAGCCCTTGCAGGCTTACATAGACCGCCCGGTCCACCGGCGTACCGGTGGCGGCCAGGATGCCTGTGACCTGAAACGGATGGGCGTCGTGGTTCATAAAGCTGACTCGCCCGGTGCCGTGGGCCAGCACCACTTCGTCTCCGGTTTTGTGCTTCAGTTGTTTTGCGACCTCGGCGCCCAGGGTGACCTCGAAAACCCCCTTGAACCAGCGTCCCGATGTCAATGCAAGGCGTTGCCCGTCACCGTAACGAAAATGTTTCCCATAGTTCTCGTTCGTGCCCACGACCCGGTAGCCTTGATAGCTGTCGCCCAGAGAGAGGGGAACTATCCAGTCGATGCGGCTGTCTTCCCGTAGGTCCTGGTACGTTTGCCAGCGGATATTGTTGGTAGCGTTACCCATGTGAAAAACGGAATAAAGCAGCAGGTTGAGCTGGCCACTGCGGGCACCTACCACCAGATCGGTGCCGGCGATGGTGTTGGAAAAGGACTCTTTGACCTCCGTGCGGGCGTACTGGATGCCCAGCAGCAGGGTAATGCTGAGGGTCAGGGTCAGCGTAATCAGGCCCATGACGCCGCGCCGGTGCCAGAGGCTGGCGATAGCCAAAGACAGGGCCAGGCGAACAGGGTTCATGGCGTCGCCTGCAACTGGATGGTCTGGTCAAAACGGCTCGCCAGGGCGCGATCGTGACTGACCAGCACCACTGAGGTGCCGCGCAGCCGGGCCTGGGTCAGCAACAGGGCCAGGAACCGGTCGCGGTTGTCCGTGTCCAGCGCCGAGGTCGGCTCGTCCGCGAGAATGACGGACGGGGCGCCTATCAATGCTCTTGCCGCAGCAACCCGTTGTTGCTGGCCCACGCTCAGGCTGGTTACCGGCCGGTGCCAGTACTCAGGACCGATGCCGAGATCCTGCAGGAGGGCATGGGCCTCCTCTGCCGGGGAGGTCCTGACTCTGGTTCGCCGCCGGTCCGAGAGCCGACAAGGGAGAGTCACATTGCTGGTTACGTCAAGGTAGGGCACCAGGTTGAACTGCTGGAAAATGACACCCAGTTGGTCGGCACGAAACCGGTCCCGGCCGGCACCGGACAGTGCGGCAAGATTAACGCCCATTATCCGAAGCTGGCCGCCGGTGGGTGTTGCCAGGCCGCAAAGCAAGGACAGCAATGTGCTCTTGCCACTGCCACTTGGGCCCTGCAGGAACAGGTGCTTGCCGGGTTCAAGAAACACATCGGGATAGCGAATGGGGCTCTGCTCCCCGGGCCAGCAGAAGCTCAGTTTCTGACTCTCGATAGCAGCGGGGGCTGTAGCTGAATCTGTCACAGGCGTCATGTTAGTGCGGCTCGTCTCCTGTATCATAAACTCAAGACATTGAAAGGACGGAAATTTGCATGCAATTACTCACCCGATTTGTGGTCCCTTTTGTCGTCGTGGTACTGGCCGCGTCAGTGCTGCCGGTTGCGGCGGGCAAAGACCTGCGGACACTGGACTGGATTGAGCTGATGCCTGCCAGCGATCTCGCGCTTCTGGAAAGTCTGCCGGAAGTCGAGCACGAAGGCGACGGGCCCATGTCTTTGCCGGATGAGATCATGACAGGCCGGGTGGTTCCTGAGATGGATAACACCGCCGCCCGAATCCCGGGTTTCATCGTGCCTCTTAAAACGGTGGGAAACCAGCGCATCGTTGAGTTCTTTCTGGTGCCTTATTTTGGCGCCTGTATTCACGTGCCGCCACCGCCGCCCAACCAGATTATTCACGTCACCTACCCGGAAGGCATTGAGCTGGACGTGCTGTACGACCCTTACTGGATTGAGGGGGATCTGACCATCAGCCGGACCGAGCATGATATCGGTACCGCCTCCTATGCCATAAAGGCGCAGAATGTGCAGCTTTATGAAGGAGAATGATTCGGGCTCTCACTGGCGCAACTGAAAGCGATTATCATCGGCTTTGAGGTCCGCGCTGCCCTGGCCCTTGGCGCTGACCCATTGCAGTTGCAGGCGCTCAATGCCGGGGAAGCGCCCGAGTAAGGGTGTGGTGAGAGTCCGGCCGGGGGTCAGATCCTGGCATTCCAGGCTCTGTGAAACCACAAATTCGCTGTGACTGGTCCCGGGCTTGTCCTCCTTGTGTTCGCTGTGTCCCTCATGACCGTGGTTGTCGTTCGAATGGCGGTCTTCGGATGCCATGAGCGAGTGCATGACACTTGCGTCAAGGACGCGACAGGAGGCTTTATCTTCGGTGTCAATCAGGGCCGTGTTGGTGAGCCAGTCCCGGGCTGTGTCCAGGGCCTCCTGCTGGGCCTTTGTTCTGGGGCGGTGTTCGAATCCGATCAGGTTAGCGGCAGGCGATTCCATAATCAGGTCCAGGGTTTGCCCCGACACTGCAACCTGAAGCTGGGCCTCGCCGTGGGCATGGGCCGCCAGATTGTCGGCCGCCTGGATACCGAAGCTTGAAGCCAGAGTGACGGCCAGCGCCATGCGTCGCGCTCCGGTCAATTCCCGGCCGCAATTAAAGAAGGTCTTGGCGATCATGATAATGCTCCGGCTGCTGGCTTAAGTGTTATGTTATAACGCAATCTACACGGAATTTCTGTCAGGTCAAGCGTCCGAAAAGTGCCTGCCAGGACGTGCGTTCGATGTGTTTGAGCGGCGCCAATGTTAGAATGATGCAATGCCAAATTTAACCGCATCCGACAGGATAATTGCAGCCCAATGACTTCCACCGAGCCTGAAAAAGCCCCTGCCTCCGATTTTGAGCAATGGGCCAATATTTATGCCATCCACAAGGCCTTCAGCCACCCCTCGGAACTTCACGGCAGCCTGTGTGGTCGGCTTGCCGCCGGCGCCCGTATGAATCTGGACGAATGGTTCCAGGTGGTCTGTGACAACATGGGTGTGCCGACGACAGCGGTTGATGAATCCGAGGCCCTGGCCGGCTTTATGTCGGCAGCTTACGACCAGGCCCTGGCCCAGATGAAGGCTTCCGACATGACGTTCACGCCCCTGCTGCCGGACGATGACTACAGTCTGGATCAGCGGGTGCAAGCGCTCTCGGCCTGGGTGCGTGGCTTTCTGGAAGGCATGGCCGTGGGTGCGGAGGCGTTGGGCGAAGCGCCGGATGAGATCCGCGAACTGATCGAGGATATGGTCGCCATCAGCCAGGTCAGCGAGAGCGAAGAGGACAGCGAAGAAGGTGAGTATCAGCTCAATGAGGTGATCGAATACGTGCGCCTCGGCGCTCTGGCGGTCTTTACCGAGTTCAATCCGCCCGAAACGGCCGCCAGCGCCTCCAAAAACAGCACATTGCACTGAACCCCTGTGGCTGGGATGGGGCGCGCCTTGCAGGCGCCGCTCACCCAGGGCGCGAATTGATGAGAGCATTGATTAGGAGTCACCATGAGCCAGACTATCCCCGTTAAGGAATTCGCCGAGCGCCGTCGCAGACTGATGGATCAGATGGCGCCTGAGAGCATTGCTATCCTTGCCTCGGCCCCGGAGCGGGTCCGTAACCGCGACGTCCTGCACCCGTTCCGACAGGACAGCGATTTTCATTACCTGACCGGTTTTGGCGAGCCCGACGCGGTGCTGGTGCTGATCCCCGGCCGCGAGCACGGTGAAGCGGTTTTGTTTTGCAAGGAACGCAATCCCGAGAAAGAACTCTGGGACGGCTTTCTGGCCGGCCAGGACGGCGCTATCGAGCGCTTTGGCCTGGACGATGCCTTCCCCATCACGGATATCGACGACATTCTGCCCGGAATGATCGAAGGCCGCAGCCGGGTCTATTATCCGCTGGGCAAAGACCCGGGCTTTGATGCCCGGGTCATGGGCTGGGTTCAGATGATTCGCTCGAAAGTTCGTTCCGGCGCCCATCCACCGGGCGAATTCGTCGCTCTGGAGCACCTGCTTCACGATTTACGCCTGTACAAAAGCGCCAATGAAATCAAGGTCATGGCCAAGGCCGGAGACATCAGCGCCGAGGCCCATTGCCGTGCCATGAAACGAGCCCTCAAAGGCGGCTACGAATACCAGCTGGAGGCTGAACTGATTCACACCTTCATGTCCCACGGCGCCCGTTCCACCGCTTACCCCTCCATTGTCGGCAGCGGCGCCAACGCCTGCACCCTGCATTACATCGAAAACAGCGCGGCCCTGAAGGAAGGCGACCTGGTTTTGATTGATGCCGGCTGCGAACTGGAATGCTACGCATCGGACATTACCCGCACTTTTCCGGTCAGCGGCAAATTTTCCGAGCCCCAGCGCGCGCTTTATGAGGTGGTATTGAAGGCCCAGTACGCCGCTATCGACGCGGTCAGGCCCGGCAATCACTGGAACCAGCCCCACGAGGCGGCTCTGGCAGTACTGACCCAGGGCCTGATCGACCTGGGCCTGGTCAGGATGAGCTTTGACGAGGCCATGGAGCATCAGGCTTACCGACCGTTCTTCATGCATCGGACGGGGCACTGGCTGGGCATGGACGTGCACGACGTCGGCGATTACAAAGTGGGCGATGCCTGGCGTGTCATGGAACCCGGCATGGCGCTGACGGTTGAGCCCGGCCTTTATGTCGCGCCCGGCAATATGGATGTGGACGAGCAATGGCGGGGCATCGGCATTCGCATCGAAGACGATGTGGTGGTCACCCGCGACGGCTGCCGGGTACTCAGCTCGGGTGTGCCCAAGACCGCAGATGACATTGAAACCCTGATGGCGGGCTGACTATGACGGCTGCAAGCGGCGAGCATAAAAAGGCCTTCGACACCGATGTGCTGATCGCCGGCGGCGGTCTTGCCGGGGCGACCCTGGCGCTTGCCCTGGGTCGGGCGCTGCCGCACTTGCGAGTGACGGTGGCTGAGGCTTATCCCCTGTCCGCCGAAGCCCCACCGGAGCACTATCAACCCAGCTACGACGCCCGGTCCACCGCCCTTGCCTGGGGCTCGAGACTGATTTATCAGGATCTCGGCCTCTGGCCGCGGCTGGCGGAGCATGCCACGCCGATCCGGCACATTCACGTCTCGGACCGGGGCCGTTTCGGTGCCACGCGTCTGGCCGCCGGCGATCATGGTCAGGAGGCCCTGGGTTATGTGGTGGATAACCGCTGGCTCGGGCTGTCACTGATGGCGGCCCTGCGTAACCAGCCCGGTCTGAGCTGGCAGGCGCCGGCGCAAGTCACCGATGTCGCGCCGCAGGTCTCGGGCGTTGCCGTGTCCCTGCGTGAAGGCGACGCCTCACGGACCATGACCGCACAATGCCTGGTGGTGGCCGATGGCGGCCGCTCCGGCCTGCGTGAGCGTCTGGGCTTCACGGTGGCTCACAGCGACTATGACCAGCACGCCCTGATTGCCAATGTGTCCACTGCCAACCCTCACGAATTTGTCGCCTACGAGCGTTTCACTGACGCCGGCCCCATGGCGTTGCTGCCCTCCGGCGGCCCAGGGCGGGCGGCCAATACCGCCTCTCTGGTCTGGACTCTGGCCAAAGCCCAGCTGGACGAGCTGTTGGCCTGCAACGATGAGCAACGCTGCGCTCGTCTTCAGCACCGTTTTGGCTGGCGCCTGGGCCGCTTCACCCGTGTCGGGGCATGCCACCATTACCCGCTGGTTCTGGATACTGTGACAGAGGCTGTGAGGCCAGGGGTCGTATTGGTGGGTAACGCCGCTCACACGCTGCACCCGGTGGCCGGCCAGGGCTTCAATCTGGCCCTCAGAGGCCTGATGGCGCTGGTGGAGCAGTTCCGCCTGGCGGACATGAATCAACAAACGTTGGGTGATATGGGTGTGCTTCAGGCCTACCAGGCGGTGCATCGGGCGGATTGGCAGCGGACAGCACGATTTTCTGACTCGTTGATCCGGATTTTCGGCAGTAACGCGCCCGTCATGGCGGCCGGTCGCGATATGGGCCTGATGGGGCTGGATATGCTGCCCGCCGCCAAGCGCATGTTCGCCCGTCAAGCGATGGGCCTGGGTGGCAGAAAGGCGGCCATGCTGACACCGGGCGGGCCACCGGAGCATGGCTCATGAGCGCTGCGCTGGATTGCGATATCCTGGTGGTCGGCGGCGGCTTGACCGGGACTGCTCTGGCTTTGGGTCTGGCTAAGCAGGGTTGGCAGGTCATTCTGGTTGAGGCCGCTGACGGCAATAGCCTGACTGCGACACCTGAGCCTGCGACCAGCGTTGACGAATTCGAGCCCAGGGTGAGCGCGCTGTCCATTGCCAGCCAGCGTTTGCTCGCTGATCTGGAATGTTGGCCGTTGCGGGAGGCACCACAGCGTTACTGCGATTATTTGCGCATGTGTGTCTGGGATGGTGACGGCACCGGCAGCATTGAGTTTGATGCAGGTGAAATGCAGGTGCCGGCGCTGGGCACGATTGTGGAAAACCGGCTGGTGGTGCGCACGCTTTTCCAGGCGGCCCTGGCCAGCAACGTCCGGGTGCTCGATGGCGTTCGGGTAACCGCCTGGTGGGAAGAGGGCAACAGCCGGGGGATTACGCTGGACGACGGTCGCCGTATTCGCGCCAGCCTGACGGTGGCCGCGGATGGCGCCAATTCCCGCCTGCGTCAATGGGTGGGTTTGCCCACCCGGGAATGGGATTACCAGCAACAGGCGATCGTTTGCACAGTCGAAACTGCGCAACCCCATCAAGCCACCGCCTGGCAGCGTTTTTCCCCTACCGGGCCTTTGGCGTTACTGCCCCTGCTGGCGGATAACGACGCCAGGCGCGACCATTTCAGTTCTATCGTCTGGTCTCAGGACACTCTGGAAGCGCGCCGGCTGGCGGCGTTGGACGATGGTGAGTTCAAAAGCGCGCTGGGTCAGGCCATTGAGCACCGGCTGGGCGCTGTGGTTGCCGTGTCGCGACGGCTTGCCGTGCCCTTGCGCCAGCGCCATGCCAAAGATTATGTGCGCCCGGGCCTGGCCTTGATCGGCGATGCGGCTCACAGTATCCATCCTTTGGCCGGGCAGGGCGCTAACCTGGGCTACAGCGATGTGCGGGTGCTGCTGGATGAACTGGCGCAAGCCTTCAGCAAAGGCCTGCCGCCCGACGACAGTCTGTTACTGGCGCGCTACCAGCGCCGCCGCAAGGGCGAGAATCTTGCCATGATGGCGGCCATGGACGGTTTCAAGGCGTTGTTTGGTCAGGACGAGCCGGCGTTGCGCTGGTTGCGCAACACGGGCATGCGTTGGCTCGATGGTGCCGGTCCGCTGAAGCGGCGTGTCGCCGCCGAAGCCATGGGGCTGTGATCGCCGACAAACTCTCTGGGCTAAAATCGACAAGGGTCAAACAGACGCCCAATCAGCACGGGAACCGCTACCTCGACCCGCAGGATTCGCCGTCCCAGATGCATTGCCTGTGCGCCCGCCTCGACCAACTTCGCGATTTCGTAATCAATAAAGCCCCCTTCCGGACCGATGCACAGGGTTGCGGCGGTATCCAGGTTCGAGGGCAACGGCCGGGGTGCGCCTGGATGGGCCACCAGGCCGGGTCGCGCCTGCATTAACGCCGGCAGTTCATCTTCAACAAAGGGTTTGAACAGTTTACGGATATGAACCCGCGGCATCTGAGTGTCCCGCGCCTGTTCCAGGCCCAGAGCCAGATTTTCACGCAGGCTGTTTTCCGCCAGCCAGGGGGTCTGCCAGAAGCTTTTTTCCACTTTGTAGGCGTTGATCAGCCATATGTCCTTGACGCCCAGCGATGCCACTGTCTGAAGTACCCGACGGAACATTTTGGGCCGGGGCATGGCCATCACCAGGGTGAGTGGCAGTGGCTCTGGCGGCCCGGCGGTCAGGGCCACGGCGAGCTCCACCCAATCCCGGTCCTGGCTCAGAAGCCGTCCCACACCGACATCGCCGTTTACCAGGCCGACCGTCACTCCGTCGCCCGGCTCAACTTTTAACACCGCTATCAGGTGTTCACGACGGCGACCGGTGAGCCGGACCCGGTCCGGCGCGATGAAGTCGTCCTCAAACAAAAGGACAAGGTTCATTCGCTGGCGGCTGCGTCTGCTTCAACCGGCGCCCGTCGCTGGGCCAGACGCCCGAACAGGATGCCAAGCTCGAACAAAATCCACATGGGCACGGCCAACAGGGTCTGTGAAATGATGTCCGGCGGGGTCAGCAGCATGCCAATGAAAAAGCAGCCGACAATCACGTAAGGTCGTTTGGCGGCGAGCGCCGAAGCGGTGGTGGCGCCGGAGAGGATCAGCAGGATGGTGGCAATAGGAATTTCAAAGGCCACGCCGAAGGCAAAGAAGAGCTTCAATATAAAGTCCAGATAACTGCTGATGTCCGGTAACTCAACCACACCTTCCGGCCCGATCGAGGTAAAAAACCCGAACACCAGAGGGAAGACCACAAAATAGGCGAAGGCCGCGCCCACGTAAAACAGCACCACTGACGTGGCCAGCAAGGGGAAGGCAAGCCGCTTCTCGTGTTTGTACAGCCCCGGCGCAATGAAGCTCCAGACCTGGTACAGGATAACCGGGATTGCAGCGAAAACAGACACCACCAGGGCCAGCTTCAGGGGCGCGAAGAAAGGTGAGGCAATATCGGTGGCGATCATCATCTGGCCTTCGGGTAACAGTGCCCGCAGCGGCTCGGACAGCCAGAGGTAGAGCTCGTTGGCAAAAGGGTAAATCGCGGCAAAGCACACTGCCACCGCCAGCACCATCTTCAGCAGGCGATTACGCAGTTCCAGGAGATGGGCCACCAGCGGCATTTCGGGTTGGGTCGAAGCCTCACCGCCAGTTTTTTCGTGGGGATCAGTAGCGGTCATGAACGATCTTCCGGCCCCGCTTTCCGGTCGGGAGCGCTTTCATTAACGCGCTCTGAAGGAGGATGCGCACCGCTGACAGCTTCCTCAGTGTTTTTTCTGCCACTGGGCGGCACTTGAGGGCCGGATTTCGGAGATTTGTTCGCCTTGACCTGGTCATTGGGTACGACCATATCCTGATATTTCTTGGCCTCGTCGAGGGCGCTGCGAACATTCTTTTCCACATCCTCAAGGCCCACATCACCGGCTTTGCGCAGTTCTTCCCGTAACTCTTCGGCTTTGAGCTGGCGGTCAAGCTCCGAGCTGAACTGGGTTACCATGCGCCGGCCACGTCCGAGCCAGCGCCCAGCGGTTCGGGCGGCTCCGGGCAATCGTTCCGGTCCAAGTATCAACAGGGCGATTACGCCGCATATCACAAGCTCAAGAAAGCCAATATCGAACATTCAGGCGGTGCTCAGCTGTGTTGCTTGTCGTTGGCCTTTTCGCTTTGAGCATCCCGGGCTTCGTAGACCTGGCCTTCGGATTTGTTCTCAAGGCTTTCAGTGGTTTTATCCTTGGTGTCGTCGTCATCACCCATGGATTTCTTGAAGCCGCGAATGGCGCCACCCAGGTCGGTTCCCATGTTGCGAAGCTTCTTGGTTCCGAATAACAGCACGACAATGCCCAGTACGATTAACAGCTGCCAGATACTGATGCCCATGACGGAATCCTTATAATTCAGTTTAATTAAGATTGATTGTACGCCAGTTGGACGCAAAATCGGAAATACTCATGTTCAACGCTTATGTGTCCTGTCGCGAAGCCTTTTCATCGAGTCCGGACAAATCAAACCGTCGTGCCAGTTCATCCAGCACTTCCGCCGGGCCAACACCAAGGTTGGACAGCATCACCATGCAATGAAACCACAAGTCCGCTGTTTCATTGACCAGTTCGTCGCTGTTACCGCTGCGCTGGGCGTCTTTGGCGGCAATCAGTGTCTCCGTGCATTCCTCGCCCACCTTTTCCAGGATCTTGTTCAACCCCTTGGCGTGCAGACTGGCAACGTAAGAGCTGTCCGGTTGGGCTGATTTGCGGGTCTCCAGAACCGCTGCCAGCTGGGTCAGTACATCACTCATGGCTGTTGCCTCCAGCACCATAGATGGAATCCGGGTCTTTCAGGACCGGGTCTGCGCTCACCCATTCGCCGTTGCGGTCCAGACGCCGGTAAAAACAGCTGCGGCGACCGGTATGACAGGCGATGTCGCCTTTTTGTTCCACCTTTAAAAGAATAACGTCCGCATCGCAGTCAAGCCGGATGTCGACCAGAGTCTGTTCATGGCCGGAGGATTCACCTTTGCGCCAGAGTTTACCCCGTGACCGGGACCAATACACGGCATGGCCCTCGAGAAAGGTTAATCGCAAGGCCTCCCGGTTCATCCAGGCCATCATCAATACATCGCCGTTGCCGGCGTCCTGGGCAATCGCGGGCACCAGGCCGTCGGCAGTCCACTGAATTGCTTCCAGCCAGTCGGGAGAGTCCGTATCAGAGTGTGAATCCTGCATTGTCGTGAATCCTGAACCGTTGGTTTTTTAATAGCAGCCAATCGCGCCGGCGATAACTCAGCGCGGGTTGCGCAGTAATAGCCAGGCCGCCGCGCCCAGCAGTGCCCAGCTTTCACCGGGCAATGTTGCCGCCACTGTCATCAAATCATTTCGGGCCGCCAGCCAGGCGCCGCCCACCAGCACCACCGCCAGAGTGGCTCGTCGCCAGCGCCGCTCCGAGCGAGCCTGCCGGGCCTGCATTTGCGCCAGCGTATTGGCGTGTTCGGCGATCAGCGGGTTGGTGCCGCGAATCTGCAGGAGTGCGTCATGAACCAGTTGTGGCATTTCCGGTGTTTGCTCAAGCCAGGCCGGTAACTGTGCCTGAAGCGTCTGAAACAGGCCGATCGGCCCGATTCGCTGACGCATCCACTTTTCCAGAAAGGGTTGCGCCGTGCTCCACAGATCCAGGTCCGGATACAGCTGCCGGCCCAGGCCCTCAACGTTAAGAAGCGTCTTTTGCAGGAGCACCAACTGCGGTTGAACTTCCATTTCGAAGCGCCTGGCGGTCTGGAACAGGCGGAGCAGAAACTGACCAAAGGAAATGTCTTTCAGGGGGCGCTCGAAAATGGGCTCGCATACCGAGCGTATGGCAGCTTCGAATTCGTTGACCCGGGTGTGGGACGGCACCCAGCCGGACTGGATATGAAGTTGCGCGACCTGGCGGTAGTCCCTCTTGAAGAAAGCCAGGAGATTACGGGCCAGATAGCTTTGATCGTCGGGGGCCAGGGTGCCAACGATGCCGAAGTCGATGGCGATGTAACGGGGGTTGGCCGGGTTGCTCACGTCCACGAAGATATTGCCCGGATGCATGTCGGCATGAAAGAAGCTGTCCCGGAAAACCTGGGTGAAAAAGATTTCCACGCCTTTTTCGGCCAGCACCTTCATGTCAACGCCAGCGGCGGTCAGGGCTTCTGTGTCGGCAATCGGCACGCCCCAGATGCGCTCCATGACCAGCACTTTGCTGGTGGTGTAATCCCACTCGATACCCGGAATATAGATCAGGTCGGAGTTTTCGAAATTGCGCTTCAACTGGCTGGCGTTGGCGCCTTCCCGTTGCATGTCCAACTCGTCGTAGATGGTGTTTTCGTAATCCTCAACCACCTCCACGGGCCGCAAACGGGGGCCTTCGGACCAGTAACGTTGCAGGCTTCGGGCCATCAGGTACATGAGGGCGATATCCTGGCGGATGGTGCGCTCAATGCCGGGCCGCACCACCTTGACCACCACGGCCTTGCCGTTGTGGAGGGTCGCGGAATGCACCTGGGCCACTGAGGCGGATGCCATGGGGGTTTGTTCGAAAGCGTTGAACAGCTGGCTGACGGGGGCGCCCAGGGATTTTTCGATGATGGCCTGGGCTTGTGATCCGGGAAAAGGGGGCACCCGGTCCTGAAGGTTGCGCAGAGGTTCCGCCATATCATCCGGCAGCAGGTCCCGCCGGGTGGACAGAATCTGACCGAATTTCACGAAAATAGGCCCGAGTTCTTCCAGTGCCACCCGGAGGCGGTCGCCACGGCTCAGTTTTGGTTGGGGAAAGAGGTGCCAGGGCGCCAGCACAAAGACGAGCTTCAGACCCAGAGGCAGCTCGGACAGCGGAATCAGGCCATCAAGCCGGTAACGACAAAAGACCCAGGCGATACGGAAAAAGCGTTGCAGGCGTCTCACGATGACTCCGGCCCGGACGACCCGGTGTTCCCATCGGCTTCACTGGCCAGGCGTTTGAGCCGGTCAATGCGTGCCGCCAGACGTTCGGCCTGAAGATGAAGGTTGTCGATATCGGTGAAGGTGGCTTCCAGTTCCCGCCGGCCCGGTAACTGGCGGCTCTCCTCGTGTATATATTCTTCCAGATTGGCGCTTAAACTGTTGGAGGCCTGCCGGCTCCAGTTCACGGCGCCACGCACGCGCTGACCCATAAAATGCGCGGGCAGGTCACCAGTGACCTCCGCCAGAGCGGCCTCCCAGTCCGGATTCAGCTGAGCCAGAGCGCTCTGGAATTGATGCGCCAGCGCAGTATCGCCATCGATGGTGATGCGGCCGTCACTGAATACCGTCTTGTCCCCGAGTGCGAGGGCGGCGAAGGCCAGCGGTGGCCCCGCCAATTCCAGCATAGGCTCGTCAACCGATTCGCTGCCCACCCGAACCCGCTCGCCGCTGCGCTGCAAGGTGAGGCAATGACGGCCGGGGCCGTTGATCCGGAACTGGATGATGTCACCGAGTGCCGCCAGCAGCGTCTTTCGTCCGTGGGGGTCCAGTGCCAGGGCGCGATTCAGGGCCATTTCAATCACGCCGGTCAACGCCGCTCTCAGGGTAGGGCCGGTCAACATCAGGGCTTGATCCCCAGATGCAGGGCGACCACGCCACCCGTCATATCGTGATACTTGCAGTTCACCAGGCCGGCATTTTCCATCATGGCTTTGAGGGTGTTCTGGTCCGGGTGCATGCGAATGGATTCAGCCAGATAACGGTAACTGCTGGCGTCGCCGGCCACGAGCTGCCCGATGAAAGGCAGGGCGTTGAACGAGTACAGGTCGTAGGCCTTGCTCAGCACTGCATTGGCGGGCTTGGAGAATTCCAGTATCAGCAGCTTGCCGCCGGGTTTGAGCACGCGGGTCATGTCCCTGAGGGCCTGATCCTTATCCGTGACATTGCGCAAACCGAAGGCAATGCTGACGGCGTTGAAACTGTTGTCGGGGAAGGGCAGATGCTCGGCATCGGCCTGCACATACTCGATGTTACCGGCGTAGCCCCGGTCCAGCAGACGGCCCCGGCCGACTTCGAGCATGGAGGCATTGATGTCGGCAAGCACCACCTGACCCTCGGGGCCGACCAGATCGGAAAATTTCATGGTCAGATCGCCGGTACCACCGGCGATATCCAGCACCCGATGCCCGCGCCGGACACCGCTGCTCTCGATGGTGAAACGCTTCCAGAGTCGATGCACTCCCATCGACATGAGGTCATTCATCAAGTCGTACTTGCCTGCGACGGAATGGAAGACATCGGCGACCTGGCCGGCTTTCTGGCTTTTGGCGACCTTGCGGAAACCGAAATGGGTGTTGTCGTCCTGAGTTTCAGACGAGGTCGGTGGCGTGCGCTCTTGGGTCATTTTTCGGTCCTGTCCGGGTTTTAACCGTGTATTCTAACGTTCAGGGGGCTGGCTACAAGCCAGTTGTCGAGTATTCGCTGCCGCGGATAGGTCAATAGGGCCGGTGGTAAGCCTTGCGTCCGATACCCATTTCCCTAAACTGTGGCGATTAACTCGTAATCGGAGGTATGCCATGTCCACCATTGATGTCCGTCAGCCCCACAGCCTGGACCACGATCACGCCCGCCACGCGGCCGAACTCCTGGCACAGGATCTGGCCAAGGAGTTTGACGTGGATTACAAGTGGGATGGCGACGTTATCCGTTTCAAGCGCAGTGGCGCCAAGGGCTATATGGACGTCACTGAGCAGACGCTGCACGTCCACCTCGAGCTCGGATTGATGTTGCGGCCTTTCAAGTCCCGGATCGAAGACGAAATCAAGAACAAGCTCGTCGAGGTGTCAAAAACCGCCTGATTGGTCCCGGACCCGAAGGCTTGTCGTCAGGCCGTGCGACCTGGCGCCCGATCTGCCTCAAGGTCCGGAATCCAGGCCTTGTTGTCCAGCGTGATGAAGTGGCTGGGCGCATCGGTTTCTACAATTTTGACACGGCTCTGGCTCTGGCGGGCACTGGCCAGCATGGCGTTGCGATCCAGGATGCGGTCGACTCGTGGTATCAGGATCGTACCTTCCTCCAGGTGCTGATACAGGCTGGTTTCTGTCCGCTGCATCCACTCCATGATGTTTTCGATGTTGCGCACGATGGTGAGGTGATCCTGAGTGGCAGAGAACAATTTCGCCAGTAGCTGTTTTTTGCGCGGGTTCATTTTTCCGAAAAACGTCTGCCCGTAAGCAGACGAAGGCGCGCTGTTGATGAGCCGGATAATCCAGGGCCACATGCCATGGCTGACCGGTTCCAGCAGGGTTGTTACCAGAGCGTGAATATTGCCTTGGGGAAGCACCGGAGATTCCAGTACCACTTCGGTTTTTTCGAAAAGGTCCGGGCGCTCGGCCAAGGCCTGCAGGATGACGGCGCCGCCCCTCGAGTGGCCATGAATACGAATATTGTCCGTGGTCGGCAGATTTTCCAGGGCCTGGTTCAGAATACAGGCATCGTATTCAATGGTGGCGTCGAGACGGTTGATCGGCTCCGCCCATTCGGGAATTTCCGACGTCACGCCGTTTACCGGGATATGGTAGTTGCTGCAGGACAGGAGAATCAGTTCCGTGGTCGGTGCTTCGTAGGACTGGGTGAAGTAACAGTGATTGCTCAGAAACCCATGGACGCCAATAACCGTGTTTCGCGTCGTGCCGCTGTGATTGCGAACGGATACAGCACCACTGCCAATGCGATAGACTCGACCGGAGAACATCTCGGAGTAGGCATTGTCTATCGGTTTCATCAGCTTACGGATATCGCTGGCTTTCATAACCACTCTCCTGCCGGTACGGGGCGACTACGGCTATTATTATTGGTTATTGCTGCGGCTCGCTTCCGTGTGACCTAACAATTGTAATGGCAATTGAAACAGCTGAACGAATAGGCTCCAGATTCTCTGTTCATGTCTCTCCAAATAACATTAGCAAGACTCACACCCCCTGAACACAGAATTTTGTAACTGAGGACTCTGTGGAGCCGATTTCCCTTGTCTGGCACAATGCGGGCTTCCTAAGGCAACATCACACTTACGCATCCGGAGCAGTCAGGATTTGAATTACCAGGAATCGCGTTTAATGTTGCCTTCCGATTCAGCGTGGCTTGCGCTGGAGCGTCCCGCGAACCCCATGACAATAACGGTCCTTATGCGGGTGGAAGGCCTCACGACGGAACGCTTATGGGAATTTTTGAGCATTTATTGGCTGGCTTGGGAGCGTTTTCGCTCACAGCCGGTGAAGCGGTCCTCAGGCTGGTGGTGGGAGGCTGACCCCACTTTCTCCCTGCAGCACCACCTGGAAGTCCATACGGGTGCGCTGAATGAAAGCGAGTTGCAGGATTGGGTCTCGGCACGACTGAATCAGCCTTTACCGGACTACCGGCCACGCTGGAAGTTCTGGCTGCTACCCCACGCCGTTGGTGGCGCGGCCCTGGTGTTGCGAATCCATCACTGTTATGCCGATGGCCTGTCATTGATGGGGGTTTTCCAGCACATCTGTACGGCCTCACCCAGGCAGCCGCCTGTGCTCTATGGCGCCGTTGAGCGCTCTGATATGGGTCGCTGGCGGGACGCGGCACAGTCGTGGTTTGCCGCTATGCAGGCTGCGTCCAGCCCGGCAAATCGAAGCCAAACCGGCACCATTGATGAGCTGGAAGGGCCCGCGCCCGGGGCGTCGCTGGAAAAAGCCGCTACCAATGCGTTGCGGCTGGTCAATGAAGTCAGCGAGTTCCTGCTCGAGCCAGAGGACAGTGCGTCTCATCTCAAGGTTCCCCTGATGGGGCGCCGCGTTTGCCGCTGGTCCGATCCGGTGGCTCTGGCGTCTTTTCAAGCCATTGCCCAGCAGACCGGCTGTACCATCAACGACGTACTCCTTGCCTGTGTGACGGGTGCCGTGCGCAGGTGTTTGGAGGAAGAGCAAGGCGAGGTTTCCGATCAGGCTATCCTCCACGCCGCAGTTCCGGTCGATATCCGCAGCCGGCTGCCCGAAGGCATTCAGCCTGAGGCCTGCATGCTCGGCAATTATTTCGGTACCGTCTTCGTGCCCCTGCCGGTCGATGGTGAGAGCCCCCTGGAGCGGCTTTACCGGGTCAAGCATGAAACCCGCCGCCTCAAGAAAAGCTGGCAGCCCGCGATCGCCTGGGGCTTGACCGGTAGTGCGGGGTTCGTACCCCAATGCTGGCGGGAGCCGATAGCGGACATGTTCTGCCGTAAAGCCAGCGCCGTGGTTTCCAATGTGCCGGGTGCCGCCGAACCCCGCTATCTGGCGGGCTGTAAAATCCGAGAGCAAATGTTCTGGGTGCCCCAGGCCGGCGACATCGGGCTGGGGGTGAGCATCATCAGTTATGCCGGTCAGGTTCAGTTTGGGGTTGTCGCCGATGAGGCGGTCATGCCGGCGCCCGCGCATTTTCTCAACCATTGCCTCGAAGCCCTTGAGCAGTTTCCGAGTAGCTGACAGGTTTCGACGTTACGGGCCGGTGCCGAGCGGCATGCCGGCCTGAAAGTCGGCCCGGCCTAAGACGAAAGTGCCGTTTTTGGCTCATGCCGCTGTCCGCTTTTTTTGGCCTTGACGTTAACTTTATATAAATCAGACCGGTGCAGTTGTTACGGGGCTTAATCCGGAGAGACCGAAGTCGCATTGGCAGAACGCTCAGGTATCGTAAAATTGAAGAGTTAAATCCTGTTGCCCGGAGCTTCCCTTGATCAAGCCTGCGACTACAACGGCTGCTGTGCGTGTGGCCAGTTCCGATGCCAAGGACGCCGTGATGGCGGCCACCGACCTCGCCAGCCAGTTAAATCATAGTGAACTGGGCTCTGTTCTGTTCTTTTGCTCGGCAGAGTACGATCTGGCCCGCCTTGGTATTGCTCTGGAGCATGTATTCCCTGATGCCGAGGTATGCGGTTGCACCTCCGCAGGGGAGATCACGCCCCGGGGTTACGGGCGCGGCTGTATTACCGCGATTGGCTTTGACCGCCGGTATTTTTCGGTGGCCTGCGGCCTGATCAGTGAGCTGGAAAATTTCCGCCTCCAGGATGCCCAGACCCTGGTTGAGCGCCTCCTGAGCCGCTGTCGTGATCCACAGATTGCACCGATCAAGGGCAACACCTTTGCTCTTACGTTGCTCGACGGTCTTTCCAGCCGGGAAGAGCTGGTACTGGCCACGTTGAATTCGGTTCTCGGCACCATTCCCCATTTTGGCGGCTCTGCTGGCGACGACGAGCGTCTGGCTAACACCCACGTGTTTTACAAGGGCCAGTTTCACGACCGCGCCGCGACTCTTCTGCTGATCAATACGTCGCTGGATTTTCGGGTATTCTCCACTCATCACATGGTTGAGCTTAACGAGAAGCTTGTTGTGACCGCCGCGGACAGCGACAGCCGGACTGTGTTCGAACTCAATGCCGAGCCGGCAGCAGACGCTTATGCCCGGGCTGTCGGCGTAACCTTTGATGAGCTGGATCGAAAGATTTTTGCATTGCGGCCCTTGGCGGTGCGCATTGGGGATAATTATTTTCTGCGTTCGATACAGCGAGTCAATGCCGACAAAAGCCTGACCTTTTACTGCGCCGTGGAAACCGGCATTGTGATGACCTCCATGCAGCCCGGCCCCATGCTGGACAATCTGCGGGAGCACCTGCGGGAGGCCGAGGCGGCCGTTGGACCGCCGCTGGTGACCATCGGTTGCGATTGTTTTTTACGGCGTCTGGAAGCGGAATTGACCGGTGTTGCCGAGGAAACGTCGAATCTCCTGAGAGAGCACAAGGTGATCGGCTTTAATACCTATGGTGAGCAGTTCGAAGGTATGCATATCAACCAGACGTTTACGGGGGTGGTCATTGGTCAGCCTGATGCCCCGCTCTGATCCCCATGACGCGCCCGAGCCTGATGAGCGGGACCGTCGCATAGCGGAGCTGGAAGCCGAAAACGCTCGCTTGCGCCGGATTCGGGATGCCCTGATTACCCGAGTCGAGTCCAGCACTGCGCGCAAACCCGAACCCTACGCCGCGTTCGAGCACTCGGTTATTCTCGCCGAGCAGGTGCGTGAACGGACTGAGGCACTTAACGTCGCCATGGAGGAACTCAAATCCAGCAACAAGGCGCTGAACAAGGCCCGAGACGAAGCCGAAACGACCCGCCAGCGCCTCAGTGATGCGATTGAAAGCATTGCCGACGGGTTCGTCCTGTTTGACCACAGCCACCGGATGATTCAGGCCAACAGCCGTTTTCGGGGTTTCTGGCGGGAAGGCAGCGGCCAGGACATCGCGCCTGGCACCAGTATCGCGGACATTTCCTCGCTGGCAGTGACTTCGGGTCTGATTGTCGAAGAGCACAACGAGCCGGGCGCCGAAGGTTCTGTTTTTCTGCTTTCCAATGGACGCTGGGTTCAGAAAACCGAGCGTCCGACCCGTGAAGGCGGTCTGGTCGTGCTTTATTCCGACATCACCGATGTCAAGAATACTGAAACGGCCCGTCGTGAGGAGGCCTTGGCGGAAAAAACCCGTCTGTTGCAGGCGACCGTGGATAACCTGTCCCAGGGTGTAGTGCTGGTGAGTCCGGAGGGCTATCCGGAAATCTGGAATCATCGTTTTCTCAGCCTGGTCGGCCTGGCGCCCGAACAGATCAGTGCCCAGCGGCCGTTCCTTGAGCTGACGGCCCTGTCGGAAGTCCCCCTGCTCACGAAGGCGGCGGGCGTTCCCATTGAATCACAGGCCCTGGAGGAAGTTCGCCGGCAGCGCGATGGGGCGGTCATTGAGATCAAGACCCATCCCATGCCGGATGGTGGCTTTGTCAATACTTACACGGATATCACCGAGCGCTACCGTTACGCGGAAACCCTGAAGGAAAGCGAGCGCTGGATTCGCGTGGTCACCGATCATGTGCCGGCTCTGATTGCTTATGTCGGCTCTGACATGACAGTGCAGTTCTGCAACAAGGTCTATGAAAACTGGTATGGCGCCCCGGATGGTTCGCCATTGCTTGGCCGTGCCCTTGAGAACATCCACTCGCCGGAACTCCACAGACGTCTCGTGCCTTCGATCGAAAAGGTACTGACCGGTCAGAGCGTGACCTTTGAGTTCGAGGAGTCCAACCGGCATGGCGAGCAGCGTTACATGCTGAGATCCTACGTGCCCAACCTCGATGACGAGGGCACGGTTGTCGGCTTCTTTGTGATGATTCGCGACATCACCGCCCGGCGGCGCACAGCCCTGGCTTTGCAGCAGGCCTATGACAACCTTGAGCAACGGGTGAAGGAGCGCACCTCAGCGTTGACGGACCTGAACAGCCAACTGCGCCAGGAAATTGACGAGCGCGCGGAGGTCGAGTCCCGTTTGCGGGACGCCAAACTGGAGGCGGACCGCGCCAACTTGTCCAAAACCAAATTTCTTGCCGCCGTCAGCCACGATTTGCTCCAGCCTTTGAACGCGGCCCGTCTGTTTACCAGTTCGCTGCTGGAGCATTCCTTTGGTTCCCGTGCCGAAAGCCTGGTGCGTTCGGTGAGCACCTCGCTGGATGACGTGGAAAACCTGTTGGGCACACTGGTGGACATTTCCAAGCTCGATGCCGGTGTGATCACACCCGACATCACGGCCTTTGATCTGCGCGACCTGATCAACAACATTGCCCGTGAATTCCGTGAAATGGCGGCGGCCAAAGGGCTGGAATTGCTCTTCGTGCCGTCGTCGGTCGTGGTGCTGTCGGATTCTCAATTGCTGGCCCGGATTCTGCGGAATTTTCTGACCAACGCCATTCGCTATACCGACCAGGGCCGGATTCTGTTCGGTTGCCGGCGTCGTGGCGACGCCATAGTGCTCCAGGTCTGGGATACAGGCCCTGGTATTCCTTCCGACAAGCTCACGGAGATATTTCAGGAGTTTAAACGCATAAGGCCGGCAGGTGCGCAGCCGGACAAAGGCCTGGGTCTGGGGCTTGCCATTGTCGACAAGATCGCCCGTATGCTGGGCCACCCGATCACTGTTGACTCGGTTGAGGGCAGGGGCTCTGTTTTCGGTGTAGAGGTACCGCAAGGCCGGTTACTGCCGAGTAAGCCCAACATAGAGTCTGCTCTGGCCTATAACGACGGCGGTCTTCACAGTGCGCGGGTCTGGGTGGTGGATAATGACCGCGCCATCTGCAGCGGCATGGAGATTCTGCTTCAGGGCTGGGGCTGCCAGGTCCTGACGGCGGTGTCGCTGGAAGACCTGGAGAATAAAGTGAACGTTGCGACCGCTGCGGTGGATGTGATTCTGGCGGACTATCATCTGGATAATGATGAGAATGGCGTGGACCTGGTAGCGGAGGTGAATCGCCGTCGGCCAGTCCCGGCGTCGGTCCTGATGATTACCGCCAACTACAGCCATGAACTCAAACAGCACATCCGTGATCAGGGCTACCTGTTGGTGAACAAGCCGGTCAAGCCCTTGAAGCTACGCAGCGCACTCAATCATTTGATGCAACGCTAGCAGCCTGTCGGACTTAGGTCTGTCCTACTGCGGAAAAGCCGGATTTGGTCATTTTTCAGCCTCTTTTTCATTAAATAGAACCACTATTCGCCTCAAAAGAGACTAAAAACTGCCTCAAACCGGACTTTTCCTCGCTACGAACGCCTAAGTCCGACAGGCTGCTAGCGCTTCAGGTAATCGCTGAAATCCACGTCGCTTGCGGCCAGAATCGCCTGTACCCGGTTATGAACGTTCAGTTTGCGCAGAATGGCAGACACATGGGCCTTCACGGTCGTTTCGGCAATGTTGAGGTTGTAGGCAATCTGCTTGTTGGACTCGCCCTTGGACATGCGCTCCAGCACCAGCAACTGGCGCCGGGTCAGGGAGCTCAGTAACTCCGGTGAGATGGGGTTATCATCTTTGCGGTGGCGCCGCTGTGCTTCCTTGCCGGTACGAATGATGTCCGACGGCAAGTAGACGTTGCCATTGAGAATCTGCTGAATGGCCTCGGTCATCTGGGCCCGCGGCGACGACTTGGTGATAAAGCCAATGGCGCCATAGGTGATGGCCTGCAATACGACCTGCTTGTCCTCTTCCGCCGATACAATGACCACCGGGATGGTGGGAGCTTCGTTGCGAAGGGAGATCAAACCGTTGAGCCCGTGCATGCCGGGCATGTTCAAATCCAGCAGGATCAGATCGAAATCATCGTGTTCCCGGGTCAGGGCCAGGGCGCTATCCAGGTCGGCGGTCTCAATGACCTCGCTGCCGCCAAAGCCGGCTTCGATAACGCCGGTTATCGCCTCGCGGAACAGAGGGTGGTCATCTGCAATCAAAATCTTGTATACCGGCTCCATGAAATTGCTCGCCTGTTGTTGGAATTGGCCTGAAAGCCGGCCTGGCGGATCACGCGCAGACTTTAACTTATCTGTGAATCATACTCGGTTTTCCATGCTCATAGTGCAAAATGCCCTTGCGTTTGGCAATGCATTGCGAAATCAGCGTCAAATGCGGTCAAAAGAGCTTGGGCGCACTGATACCTCGTCAGTTCCCCGCGATCCGATCATTACACGGGAAGAGGGACGGTGTTTGAATGCGACCATGGCATAAAAAAAGAAGCACCAAAGTACTATTCTTTGGGGCGCCGGAGGTTCGTATCGTGAAAGCATGAAAATCATCCGCTTGCATTCCGCTCTCATCCGTCGTTCACCTTTGGTCTCTCTGGCCGCGGTGCTTTTGTTGTCCTGGGCCTCGCCGACGCTTGCCGATTTGCCAAAACTGACCGTCAGCGTTTTACAGTTTGGCACCGCCCACTGGGAGCTGGACCACCTTGAACGCCGCGGCCTGGACCAGGAACAGGGCTTTGACCTGGAGGTCCGTTTGGTGGCGAATTTGCCCGCTTCGCGCCTGGCCCTGTCCAGTGGCGGCGTTGATGGGGCGGTGGCGGACTTGCTGTGGGTGCAGTCCCGATACGCGGAGGGCGAGCGCTATCGATATTTGCCGTTTTCGTCCCAGCTTGGCGATATTCTGGTTCGGGAGGATTCACCGGTGACGGAACTCGGCGAGCTGGCCGGCAAACGCATTGGTGTCGCCGGCGGACCGGACAGTAAAGGCTGGATACTGCTGCAGGAGGTGGCTGCGCGCGAGGACCTGGACCTGAGTGCAAGCGCCCAGGTTCAGTATGCTGCGCCGCCACTGTTAAGTCAGGCGTTGAAACGAGGCCAGCTTGATGTCCTGATTACCTATTGGCATTTTGCCGCCCGCTTGCGGGCCGAGGGTATCGGGCGCACGGCTTTCCAGATGGCGGACCTGCTGGATGAGCTGGGCTTCGACCGCGACCTGCCGGTCCTGGGTTATGTATTCCGCGACGACTGGGCTGAGGCTAATTCCGACTTGCTGGCCAGTTTTGACCGGGCCCTGCGAGCCGCCAAAACCGAGCTGGGCGCTGATGAATCGCACTGGGATGCCATTCGGCCTCTGATGCGCGCGCCCGAGCCGTCAGTGTTCGGCGCCCTGCGCGAGGGCTTTGTCGCCGGCACACCCCAGCCTCTGGACACGGACCGCATTGCTGATCTGCAGCGGCTTCTGGTGCTCACCGGTACGCCTCAGGATGAGGTGATGCCGGCGAGCCTGTTCTACCGGCAAAGGCAATAATGCGGTCGGACAAGAGCCTGATGGCACCGCCGCGATGGGCTTACTGGGTGATGCTGCCGGCAGCGGTGCTGGTCTGGGGGGTCATCGCCTGGATAATCGACTCGTCCCTGTTGCCCTCCCCCGCTCAAGTGCTGGCCACCATGACCCAGGAAGCCAGCTCCGGCGAACTCTGGCATCACCTGGGGGTAACTCTGCGCCGGGTACTGATCGCCTTTGTGCTGGCCATGACTCTGGGTACGCTTCTGGGTGTCTGGATGGGTCGCTCATTGATGGCCAACGCCCTGCTGGACCCGCTGCTGGTGCTTTTTCTCAACCTGCCGGCACTGGTTGTCATTATTCTGCTGTACGTCTGGTTTGGTCTGGTGGAAACCGCCGCGGTGCTGGCGGTGGTCATCAACAAGGTGCCCAACGTCGCGGTGACCGTGCGGGAGGGTGCGCGCAGCCTGGATACGCGGCTGGAACAAATGGCCCAGGTCTATAACTTCACTCTGGGTCAACGCATTGCTCACGTCTGGACCCCCCAGCTGTTTCCCTACCTGATGGCCGCCACCCGGGGCGGCCTGGCGCTGATCTGGAAAATTGTGCTGGTGGTGGAGCTCCTGGGCCGCTCCGATGGCATTGGCTTTCAGTTACACATGGCGTTTCAGGTCTTTGATGTGGCCGGGATCCTCGCTTACAGCCTGGCCTTTGTGGCGGTGGTCCAGCTGATCGAACTGGCCATTCTGCAGCCCATGGAGCGCCGCGCCTCCCGTTGGCGCCGTACGGAGTTCCAGAATGCTTGAATTGCATATTGACGGCCAGCTTCTCGGTCAGCCCGTGTTGGGGCGCATCCTCGGTTCCGTGGCAAAGGGTGACCGTATTTGTCTGCAGGGACCTTCCGGGGTCGGCAAAACCACATTACTCAATGCCATCGCCGGTCTTGACCGCCATGTGCCGGCCAGCGCTATCGAGGGCCGCGACAGGATTCGACTGGGGTATCTGTTCCAGGAACATAGATTGCTGCCCTGGCGTACGGTACGCCAGAATCTGGCTCTTGTCGGTGCGAGCCAGGCCGACATCGACCGGCTGCTGGCAGAGGTGGGCCTGGCTGCCGAGGGTGACTACCTGCCGGATCAGCTGTCTCTGGGCATGGCCCGGCGCGCTGCCCTGGCCCGTTGCCTGGCGGTGAAGCCGGACCTGTTGTTGCTGGATGAGCCTTTCGCTTCGCTGGACTTTGAACGTGCCGCTGAGTTGAGGCTGTTGATCCGGAATTTGTTGGATCATTACCCGGCCATGGCTATGATCTGCGTGACCCATGACGCCGCTGACGCCCAGGCGTTGGCTAACCGGGTGTGGTATCTCGAGGGTAAGCCCGCCGAGCTGAGGCAGGAGCGGCCTGTCGCCGCCGGGGCCAGCCCGGCCCATGATCTGTGGCTTTAGGCCGGTCCCGCCGGGCGCACAGACAGGATACGGGTGCGCTGAGGCCGGAAGCCGGCGGTCGCCAGGATCGCCAGAACGATCGTCACGCCGGCGGTAATGCCAAAGGCCTGGCCATTCCACTGAAGGTAAAGGGCAAACCGTATGGCCTCCACCGCATGGGTGAAGGGGTTGAACTGGCAGATCCAGTAGAGCCAGGGGCTGGCTTCCTGCATTTTCCATAACGGATAGAGGGCGGAGGACAGAAAGAACATGGGGAAGATGACAAAGTTCATAACCCCTGCGAAGTTCTCCAGCTGTTTGATCCAGGTGGCTATCAACAGGCCCAGCGCGCCCAGCATCAGCGAGGCCAGCAGCAAAGCCGGCAGCACCGCCAGATAGCCCCAGGCCGGTGGCTCCACATCAAGCAGGCGCGCCACCAACAAAAAGACATAGACCTGGCCGATGGAGACCAGGCCCATTGACAGCAGTTTGGTGAGAAGTAAAAAAGGCCGGGGCAGGGGGCTCATCAGCAAGACCCGCATGCTGCCCAGTTCACGGTCGTACACCATCGACAGGGCGCCCTGCATGCTGTTGAACAGCACGATCATGCCGCACAATCCCGGCGCGATGTAGGTCTCGTAGGTAATGTAGGTTTCGTAGGGCGGAATAATAGACACGCCCAACACTGCCCGGAAGCCGGCGGCAAAGACCACCAGCCAGAGCAGCGGCCGGACCAGGGCACTGAAAAACCGCGTGCGCTGTTGCCAGAATCTGAGCCATTCGCGGGCCTGGATGCCGACGAAACAGTGCCAGTACTGAGAGGGTCTCATGATTGGTCGGCTCCGGTCAGGGCGTGAAACGTATCGGCCAGTGACGGCTGACCTTCGGCCTCGCAGATGGCATGGCCTTCGCCATTGGCCAAAAGGGCGCCCTGGTGCAGGATCAGCACGCGATCCGATGGTCGCACTTCCTCGATCAGATGGGTCGCCCAAAGCACGGTCAGGCCGTCCTGGGCGCAGAGGTCGCGGACATGGGCATTGAGGTTGGCGCGGCTGGCGACATCCAGCCCCACGGTGGGCTCGTCCAGTAATAGCAGGCTGGGCTCGTGCAACAGGGCGCGGGCGATTTCCACGCGGCGGCGATGACCGCCGTTGAGCTGACGCACCGGGTCGTTGGCCCGTTCAGTCAGCGTGAAGCGTTCCAGCTCCCGGTCCCCGCGCTTGCGGGCCTCGCGTCGGGACAGGCCGTGCAGGGCCGCGTGGTACATCAGGTTCTGGCGCACGGTCAGATCCATATCCAGGGCATTCTGCTGGAACACCACGCCGATATGGCGCATGGCGTCGGCCGGTTGCTTGCGCAGGGACTGTCCGTCCATGAAAAGCTCGCCGGACTGCAACGCCAGCAAACGGGTCATCAGGCCGAAAAGTGTCGACTTGCCGGCTCCGTTGGGGCCGAGCAGGGCGTGGAATTGCCCTGGCGCCAGAGTGAAGCTGACATCCTTGAGCACCGGTGTGTGTCCGTATCTGAAACCGATCTGGCGGGCTTCAATGGTCATTTAATACCTCAGGAGCCATCAGCTGTTATTTCATGAGCCATCAGGAAATGTGCATCAAGAGTCATTGGCAATCACCACGCCCCAGGGGTAACGGCCAACCTTGATGGATTTGGTGACTTTCAGGTCTTCAACGTCAATCACGGACACATCGCCGCTGACCCCGTTGGTGGACAGCAGCAGCGATTCGTCCGCATTCAGGTCGAGCTGCCAGACGCGGCTGCCCACCAGCAGGTAATCCAGTATCTCATAAGTCTGGGCGTCGACCACCGCCACGTGATTGGACGGGCCCAGGGCCACGAAGGCATAGCGGCCGTCAGAGGTCAGTTCAATACCGACAGGCTGGACACGGTCCTGGTTCACGCCCCGGACCTTGAAATTCAGGGTCTTGATCTCTTCCAATTTATCCACGTCAATGATGTGGACGGTGCCGCCGATTTCCGCGGAGGCCCAGGCGATCTTGCTGTCCCTGGTGAACTCCACGTGGCGGGGACGCTGGCCGACCACCATGTTTTTCTCAATCTCAAAAGTCTCGGTGTTGATCCAGTGCAGCATGCTGGTGGTTTCACTGGTGTTGACCGCCCAGCGTCCGTCCGGGCTTACGGCCATACCTTCGGGCTCAACACCCACAGCTATTTGTGCCAGCACTTCCTTGGTGGGCACATCCACCACGGTCACTATGTCATCGTCCTCATTAGAAATGTACAGGTGCCGGTCGTTGGGGTGCAGGGCGAACTGCTCCGGGTCTTCGCCGGAGGGCAGAGTGTCGATGATTTTGCGCGTGGCCAGATCCATGATTTGTACGGTGTCATCGTCGCTGGCGCAGATGTAAAGCAGACTGTGATCCTTCGACAGCAGAATGCCGCGCGGGCGCTTGCCCACATCAATCGTGTCCACCACTTCTCTCGTCTTCATGTCGATCACCGATAGGGTGTTGTCTTTTTCATTGGACACGTAGGCCAGTTCGGCCCAAAGAGGAGAGGCAACGCTGACCAGTGTCACCATTACCAGTGTTTTAAATGTGTTTTTCATGGTCGAGAACTCTTTTGGCTGTCTGTTTTTATCCACCTGGATTTCTGTTTCCTGCGCTGGCGCCCGGGTCACCCACTGATTCGGCATTTGCTCTCCGGCCTGTCGTAACCGAGGGTGTCCAGATCGGTTCTGGGGTGGAGGAAGGCCTCAAAAGGCGGTTGCGCCACCAGCGCTCTGGGTTGCACCAGCGGAATGGGTTGGCGCAATTGGCCGTTCCAGTTGCGATAGCTTAGCTTGCGGCCCTTGAAACCGTCTAATTGAAAGGCGTCGGACAGCAGGTAGCTTCGCACTCCTTCGGGAGAAGTCGAGTTATCCCTGGTGACCGCCTCGCCAATGGAGCGCACGGCGATCCAGGCCGCGTAATCAAGGTCGTTCATGCCGCGATCCGCCAAATCGCGAAAACGGCTTTGCAATTGCGCTGCGCCCCAGGCTTCCACCACGCGATGCCAGGTCACCGGTGTCAGGCCCTGAGTGCCAATAACGGGTCTGGGCAGCCAGGTATTGAAAGGCACATATTCGCCAAAATCACCCCGGACATCCGCGACCACCACGGCATCATAATCCGGCCCCTGGGTGAAGAGTGGCAATTCGCTGGAGGCGGTCCGGCGCAGGTCGCCGTCAAAGGTCCAGGGCTTTTCCGCTACAATGTCAATATTGAAGCGCTTGCTGGCTCTGCGGAAACCCTCGGCCCACTGTTTATCCTGATCGGTGGGCCCGGTGATAAGAAAGACGTCCTGCCAGCGCCGTTTGTTCAGCCACTGGGACAGGGCATCGGTGAGCATGCTGTAACTGGCCATGGTGTGCAGTACGTGCGGTGAGCACTCTTGTGTCCTTAGCCTGTCTTCTTTCGCGGCCGCGTTGAACAGCAGGGCGTTACTATCTGTCGTTTGCGCCATGTTATTGAGGGTGTCGGCCGGCACGTTAAGGACAAACAGCTCTACGCCCCGATCTCTCATAGTGGCCAAAGCCTGCTCCGCTTCCTGGGCAGAACCGGCAGTTACGGAGGTAAGCTTGTAGTTTTGATCGAGAAACCGCCCGGTTGTGTTGTTGTCAGCCACGCCCAGTTCAGCTCCCCGGCGCCCGCCATCCCCAGGCTCGGGAATAATATTCGAGAGCACTGGTCCTTCTTCCGGCACCCACTGGATGTAACCGATATGTATGTCCAGTGCCTGAACCGTGGCCGGAACTGACAGACCCAGCAATAAAGCGATGAGTTTTGCGGCTACCGGGCTGAGGTGGAATGATCGCATGGAAACCTCGGAAATCTGGGATGGGGTAGTAAACGATGGCCCTAGGTTAGAGAAGGGCCTGAAGACCCGAAATATACAGAAAGTAGGAAAGCGCCAGTACTAAAGGACCATTCAGTGTCCTTGATGTTCCCGCAGAATGGCCGTGAGCGCCGGGTTTTTTCCGAGTCCTGGGGTGCGACCTCTGGCTCAGGCGCTGTCCGCATACTACCAAGGGACGAGGGCGAAGACCCGAAAGTGGCATTCGATACTGGTGCTCGCATTCCCCATACTACTCGATAGGAAAAATAGAGGCTTTGACGGGCGCGGCAACAGGTCGGTCCCGTTAAATAAGAGATTAATCGAGGTGAATATTATGACCGTTTCTTTTTCGCTCAAAACATTGCTGATGGCCGGTATGCTCGGTGCGGCTGGCTTTGCCATGAGCCACGGCGATGTCACGCCGCAGCCAGTGGATACCGGCAACTTGCCGGAGCTGGGTGAGGAGCCTTTGACTCAGAACCCTTTCCGTGAGGGCAACGAACATGGCGATATAAATGCTCAGGCGGTGGAGATTGGGGAAAGTGCCTATGCCGGCAACTGTGCTGCTTGTCACGGTATCCAGGCGATGTCCGGCGGTCTGACGCCGGATCTGCGGGAATTGACTGA